>CAMCWW010000090.1:0-15886 GCA_945882935.1 Opitutus sp. GAS368 | reverse complement strand
GGCGGCGCGGGCGTGGACGGCGGCGCGGGCGGACGGAAGCTTTTCGTTGATGGCTTCGGTCGCGATGTCGCAGCGAGGGACGTCGATGATATCAAAGCGGGTGCCTTGGCGAAGGAAGCCGATGGGCATCGCGCTGGAAGCGCGAGTCGAGAGCTGAGCGTTGAGCGTTGAGCGATCGGAATCGGCAGGGATCGAGCGCGGATCGGGCTCGTGCGCGGGCTCGTGCGCTGGACTCTCAGATCTCAGCTCTGAGCCAAACCCTGGGCGCGGCGGGTTGAAATGCGGGGTGATCTTCGAGCGGTAGCCGTAGGGTTTGGGCGAGCCGATGACGGGGTTAACCGCGTGGGTGACGCCAGCCATGTGCTGAAGAAGCTCGGCGACCTGACGTTGTTTCCAAACGAGTTGTTCGGAGTAAGCGAAGTGTTGGTATTGGCAGCCGCCGCAGCGGGCAAACAGCGGGCAAACGGGCGCGATGCGATGGGGTGACGGGGTCAGGACGGATACGAGATCGGCCTCAGAGTAGTTTTTATGGTTACGAAAAATGCGGGCGCGGACGCGTTCGCCGGGTAGGCAGAACGGGATCATGACCACCCAAGAGCCCGCGACGGGAGCAGTTTCGGATTGCGGGAGTTGGGTTCCGGGTTGGGCCGGAAGCGGGACGCGGGCGAGGCCGACGCCGTGGTTGGTGAGCGTGACGATCTCGAGTTCGAGTTCGGTGTGATACGGGAACGGGAGGTCGTTGGATTTGGATTTCTTGCCCACGGCACACACGGAATACACGGAAACCGACCAGACCAAGAAAAGGATTCTGTATTTTTTCCGATTCCGTGTGTTCCGTGTGTTCCGTGGGGCCAACGATCGAAAAAATCACCAGTCTTCAGAATCCGCGCGTGAAGCAGCTCGTGAAGTTGCGCGACCGACGGCCACGGGATGAGGCCGGGGTTTTTTTGGTCGAAGGCTATCGGGAGATTCGGCGGGCGCTGGAGAAGGGCGTCGCCTTGCAGGAAATCTATTTTTCGCCGGAATGGTTTCTGGGTGAAAACGAACCGGCGTTGATCGCCCAAGCCCAGGTCGCGGGGGCGACGGCGTGCGAGTTGACGAAGGATGTGTTCGCCAAGGTCGCGTATCGCGAGCGGCCGGACGGCTTGCTGGCGGTGGCGCCGCAATGGCGGCGGGCGCTCGGCGATTTGGATCATCTATTTGGAGCCGAGCGAGACCGAGCGGCGGGCGGTCCTACAGGGAAAACCGCCAAGGCCCCGTTTTTACTCGTCGTCGAGGCGATCGAGAAGCCGGGTAATCTGGGGACGATTCTGCGCAGCGCGGATGCCGCGGGGTGCGACGCGGTGATTGTGTGTGACCCGGTGACGGATATTTTTAATCCCAATGTGGTACGGGCCTCGACCGGCGTGTTATTTTCCGTGCCGTTGGTCGTCGAAGAAAGCACGCGGGTGCACGCGTGGTTGCGGGAGAAGGGAGTGCGTTCCGTGGCGACGACGCCGGCGGCGGAAAAAATCTACTCGGAGGTCGATCTGCGCGGGCCGCTCGCGGTGGTGATGGGCAGCGAGCAATACGGGCTGAGCAAATTTTGGCTGGAAAACTGCGATACGCCGGTGCGCATCCCGATGGCGGGGCAGGCGGATTCGTTGAACGTCGCGATGGCGACGATCATCACGCTGTTCGAAGCGGTGCGGCAACGCGGCGGGGCGGGTTAAACGGCCGCCGTTACCACAAACCTGCTCCGCGCCACAGCACTCTTGCCGAAACGCGAATCATCCGCCCCGATGATCGACCTCACGTTGGTCGCTACCCTCCCCTGCCCCTATGAAGCTCATTCTTTTTCTCGCCGTTTCGGCGGTGGTTCTCGGCCTCGCCTATCGCTGGATGGGCCGGTTGCTTTTTAAGGCCGCCGGGATCGGCGACGAATCCCCGACGCCGGCCCATACCCAGCGCGATGGCCTCGACTACGAGCCGGCCCGTTGGAGCTGGTTGTTGCCGCAGCATTTTTCCGCAATCGCCGCCGCTGGTCCGATTGTCGGTCCGATTTTAGCCGCGACGTTGTTCGGGTGGCTGCCGGCGTGGATTTGGATCATTCTGGGCTCGATTTTCATCGGGGGCGTGCACGATTTCTTCACCCTCGTCGCCTCGGTGCGGCACAGCGGAAAATCCATCGCCGAAGTTGTGCGACAACACATGAACCGGCGCTGCCACCTGTTGTTTCTGGCGTTCGTTTGGATTTCGTTGGTCTACGTGATCGTGGCCTTTGCCGATGTGACCGCGGGGGCGTTCACCCAAGCGGCGGCCCCCAATCAAAGCGAGGCCCCGGGACCTGCCGTAGTGACCTCGTCGCTGTTATACCTCGGCCTCGCCCTCGCGATGGGTTGGCTGATGCGCAAACGCAACTGGAGCCAGGGCCGTGCGCAAGCGGTGTTCCTACCGCTCGTGTTGGGCGCGATCGCGATCGGGCCGATGCTGCCGCTCGACCTCGCCCCGCTGTTGCCCGAGGGCCTGCGCACCATGTCCGCGTGGAACGTGATTTTGCTCACCTACTGTTTCTTCGCGGCGATCGCACCCATGTGGCTGTTGATGCAACCGCGCGGCGCGTTGGGCGGATATTTTCTCTACATCATCGCCGTGGCCGGAGTGGTCGGTGTCGTGGTGGGCGGGTTGAGCGGTGACCTCACCATCAACGCGCCGGCGTGGGGTTCGGGGCCGCTCTTCACTCCCGGCGAGGCGCTGCCGCCGCTGTTTCCGATTTTGTTCATCACGATCGCCTGCGGGGCGTGCTCGGGCTTTCACGCGATCGTCGCCAGCGGCACCACCGCGAAACAACTCAACCGCTTTGCCGACGCCCGACCCGTGGCCTACGGCGGGATGCTGCTGGAAGCGTTTTTCGCCTGCATCAGCCTCGCCGCGGTCATGATCCTGGCCGCTCCGTCGGGCCGGCCCGACGCGATTTTCGCCAACGGCGTCGCGCTCTTCCTCCATCACGCAAGTTTCGGCCTGCTGCCCGTCAATATCGCCCACGGCTTCGCCCTGCTCTGCTTCGCGACGTTCATTTTCGACACCCTCGACGCCTGCACGCGGCTGGCGCGCTATGTCTTGATGGAGTTGCTGGGCTGGGCTGGTCAGGGCAAGGCGCTGATCGCGACCGGCCTGACTTTGGCGGGGCCGCTGGTGCTTGCGCTGCTGCCGCCCGCCGAGGTCAACGGCCAAGTGCTCCCGCTCTGGCGCGTTTTCTGGGGACTCTTCGGTTCCTCCAACCAACTGCTTGCGGCCCTCACCCTGCTCGGCCTCACCGTCTGGCTTTACCGGAGAGGTCGCGGGGCTTGGTTCACGTTGGGGCCGGCGGGACTGATGCTCACCATGTCACTCTGGAGCCTCGCCCTGATGTTGAAGACCCACCTCGGGCGCATCAACGGCACCGCCCCGATCGCCGTGGTGCACCATGTTGAGGCGGGCATCGCGGGGTTGCTGATGATCCTGGCCAGCTGGCTCGTGATCGAAACCTTGGTGCTGCGCCGCAGCCTGACGCGCATTCCGGCGGCCGCTTAACCGGCCCAGCCCTTGCGGATCATGTTCACCGCAATGGCCGCAAGCAGCATGGAGATAATTTTTGAAATCGCCCGCAGACCCGTCGCGCCGATCATTTTTTCGAGCCGGGCGCTATAGGCGAAGGCCAACACCACCAGCAGGAGATTCGCCGCGAGCGCCGCGAGCGCGATCAGGTAACCCACCGACTGCGCAATAACGATGAGCGTGGTGATCGAGGCCGGACCGGCGATCAGCGGCATTCCCAGCGGAACCACCCCAAAATCGTCGGCGAACTTCGGCGGTGCCTCGGCCGCCGAATGAACGAGATCACGCGCCGCGAGGATAAACAGAATGAGCCCACCCGCGATTTGAAAATCACTCGTGGTGATGCCAATCGCGGCAAAGATCGACTGGCCTAAAAACAGAAAGAGCAGCGCCACCCCGCCCCCGGTCCACGTGGCCTGACGGGCGATCCGCCGGCGCAAATCCGGCGGCGTGCCCTGCCCCAACGCCAAAAACACGGCCGCCAAACCGATCGGGTCGATCGCGACAAAAAGCGGGATAAACGCTCGGACAAACTCTTCGAGCAGCGAAGGCATGGCCGGATACTCACTCCGCCGCACTCGGACCTGCAAGCTCGGCGCGGAGGGGAAAAACATTCGTGCAGTCGGCCCGGTTCATGGTTTCTTGCACGTCTTCCTTCATGAAAATCAACGCCTCCATCACCCCGGCCAAACTCTCAAAGAAAACTGCCCGCGTGTTCGAACTCGCCGGCGAAAAAATCCGCGCCCTCGACGCCGCCTGGGACCCGAGCAAGGGCACGCCGGTCTTCACCGTCGCGGGCAAATACAGCTCGCGCGGTTGGACCGAGTGGACGCAGGGCTTCCAATTCGGCATGGCGTTCCTCCACTACGACGCCACTGGCGACACCGCGATGCTCGAGCGCGGGCGCGTAAAAACCGTGCGCCACATGGCCTCGCACGTCTCGCACGTCGGCGTGCACGACCACGGGTTCAACAACGTCTCCACCTACGGCAACCAACGCCGGCTCATGCTCGAGGGGAAAACCCGCTTCAACCAAGCCGAACTCGACTACACCGAGGTGGCGCTCAAGACCTCGGGCGCAGTCCAAGCCGCGCGCTACGCCACCACCCAATATAAACAACCGTGGTCTCCCATTCCCGGTGCCGCCGGGGTAGCGCCGAGCGGATACGTATATTCGTTCAATGGCCCGCAATCGCTCTTTGCCGACACGATCCGCTCGATGCGGTCGCTCGTGGTCGCCCATCAACTCGGCCACGTCCTCATGGGCGAGGGCGACAAGCCGACGAATCTTCTGCATCGCGCCATCGAGCACGCCGCCACGACCGCGCGTTTCAATGTGTTCTTCGGTCAAGGCCGCGACAGCTACGACGTGCGGGGCCGCGTCGCGCATGAGAGCGTATTCAACCGCAACGACGGCCAGTTCCGCTGCCCCAGTTCGCAGCAAGGCTACTCCCCGTTCACGACCTGGACGCGCGGTGCCGCCTGGATCATCACCGGTTACGCCGAGCAGCTTGAGTTCCTCGACACCGTCAAAGGCACCGACCTCGACGCCGTGGGCGGCCGCCGTGCGGTGACCGATCTGTTTCTCGAAACGGCGAAGGCCACGAGCGATTACTACATCGACGGTTATTCCGCGAAAGACGGCATCCCGTATTGGGACAGCGCCGCGCTCAACACGCACCGGCTCGGCGATTTCACGAGACGCGCCGCCGACCCTTTCAACGCCCATGAACCCGTCGACAGTTCCGCCGCCGTCATTGCCGCGCAAGGGATGCTCCGCCTCGGCCGCTGGCTCGACGCCAACGGCGAAAAAGCCGCCGGTACAAAATACTTTCAGGCCGGGCTCACCATCGCCAACACCCTTTTCGCCGAGCCGTATCTCTCGACCGAAAAGAAGCATCAGGGCCTCCTGCTCCACAGCGTCTATCACCGCCCCAATGGCTGGGACCACATTCCGAAAGGCCAAAAAGTGCCATGCGGGGAGTCCTCGATGTGGGGCGACTACCACGCCATGGAGCTCGCGCTGCTGATCCAACGCCTCGCGGAAAACAAATATTATACGTTCTTCTAAGTTGGTTCAGGTAAGGGCCCTCATGCGCGCCCGCGGGCGTGGACGAGCCACGCCCTTAACGGAATTCCAGAGAATCCGAAATGCCATTGCCCGACCACAGCCCGCCGTTGAACCTTGGTTTTCCATGGCCCAAATTGAAAATGATGATCCTACCACACCGGTTTTCCACGCCCGCGCGTTGAGAAAAATCTACGGTGCCGGTGAGGCCGAAGTTTGTGCGCTCGACGGAATCACGCTCGATTGTCACCCGGGCGAATTCTTGGTCGTGCTCGGGGCCTCCGGCAGCGGCAAGTCCACCCTGCTGAATCTCCTGGGCGGCCTCGACACACCCACCAGCGGCACCCTGCTTTACCGCGGTTGGGATCTGGGCGGCGCCGACGAGGCCTCGCTCACCCGCTACCGGCGCGACGCGGTCGGGTTTGTGTTTCAGTTCTACAATCTCATCCCGAGCCTGACGGCGCGCGAGAATGTCGCGCTCATCACCGAAATCGCCGCCGACCCGATGTCACCCGAGGAGGCGTTGCATCTCGTGGGTCTCGGCGCGCGCATGGACCATTTCCCCGCGCAGCTTTCCGGCGGTGAGCAACAACGCGTAGCCATCGCCCGTGCCATCGCGAAGCGCCCCGCCGTGCTGATGTGCGACGAGCCGACCGGCGCACTCGACGTGCGCACCGGCATGGCGGTGCTGGAAGCGATCGAACAGATCAACCGCGACCTCGGCACGCTCACCCTCATCATCACGCACAACTCCGTCATGGCCAGCATGGCCGACCGGGTCCTCACGCTTTCCGACGGGCACATCACTGGCGAAAAACGCAACGCTACCCGCGCCGCCGCCTCGAGTCTCGCTTGGTAACGCCGCGCGTCGCCCGCCATGTCGCTGCTGGATCTCAAATTGCTCCGCGATCTCAAGGCGCTGAGGTCGCAAGCGTTCGCCGTCGCACTCGTGATGGCCTGCGGCCTGGCGATCATGATCATGACCCGCAGCCTGATCGCCTCCGTCGAGGCGACGCGCGCCGACTACTACCGCGACAACCATTTCGCCGATGTGTTCTCCCGCCTGAAACGCGCGCCCAACGCCGTCGCCGCGCAGCTCGCCGCGATCCCGGGGGTTGCCGCCGTGCAAACCGGCATCGCGTTGCCCGTGACGCTCGATCTGCCCGGCGTGCTCGAGCCCGCGAGTGGATTGATCCTTTCGCTGCCCGAACAAGGTGAACTCACGCTCAACCGGCTTCATCTGCGCAGCGGACGAATCCTCGTGGGCCGTGAATCGTCGGGTGAGATTCTCGCCGGTGAAGCGTTCGCCGAAGCCAACCGACTGCGACCGGGCGACGAGATCGCCGCCGTGCTTTACGGGCGACGGCAAAATTTTCGCGTCGCCGGCGTGGTGCTCTCGCCGGAGTTCATCTTCGAGGCGCCACCGGGCGCGGCCTTGCCCAACAACAAAACCTACGGGGTTTTCTGGATGCCCTACAAAGAACTCGCCACCGCGAGCAATCTCGACGGCGCCTTTAACCAGCTCTCGCTGCGGCTCGCGCCTGGCGCTTCGGAGGCGGCCGTCATCGCCGCGGTGGACCGCGTGCTGAAGCCCTATGGCGGCCGGGGTGCCTACGGCCGCGAGTCCCATCCTTCGCATACGCGGGTGCGCGACGAGATTCAGATTTTGCAAGGTCTGTCCGTCGGGTTCCCCTTGGTGTTCCTCAGCGTCGCCGCGTTTATGACCAATGCGGTGATGAGCCGGCAGATCACGCTCCAGCGCGAACAGATCGCGATTTTGAAAGCGTTTGGTTTTTCCAACCGCGAGATCGGAGGACATTACCTGAAATTTTCGCTGATCATCGTCGTGAGCGGAATGGGTTTGGGCACGCTCGGCGGGATCGGGCTCGGGCACCAGTTGGTGGACATGTATACGTTGTTCTTTCGATTTCCCTCGCTCGAATTCCGACTGGCCACGCCGGTGGTGTTGGCCGCGATCGGCGTGAGCACGCTCGCCGCGGTGGTCGGCGTCGCCGGCGCGGTGAAAGCGGCGGTGCGATTGCCGCCGGCGGAAGCGATGCGGCCGGAAGCGCCATCGAGCTACCGACCCGCGTTGATCGAACGACTCGGCGCCGGGCACGCGTTCACCGCGTCGTTCCGCATGGCGCTGCGCAACATCGAGCGACGACCCGCGCGTTCGCTGCTGACCATGGGAGCGCTCGCTTTGGCGACGGGAATTCTAATCGTGCCGAACGCTTTTCGCGACGGCATCGACTACGTGTTGAACTACCAATGGGACCTGATCCAGCGGCAGACCGTATTTGTGGCAATGATCGAACCGGGGCCGGCGCGCTCGCTGGCGGATTTTCAAGCTCTGCCCGGCGTCGTGTTAGCCGAGCCAGTGCGCGGCGCGGCGGTCGAGCTGCGGGCGGGCAACCGTTTCCGCCGGCTCTCCATCACCGGACTGCCGCCGCGGGCAGAGCTCTTTCGCGTGATCGACGCGCAAGGGCGGCCCTTCACGCTTCCCCCGCACGGGATCGTATTATCGTCGAAGCTGGCCGAAGTGCTCGCGGTGAACGTCGGCGATGAACTGGCCGTGCGCGTGCTCGACGGCCGACGACCCGAATTCACGGTACCGGTCGCCGCGCTCTCGGAGGATTTCGCCGGGACCGCGGCCTTCATGGATATCAGTGCGCTCAATCGCCTGCTCGGCGAAGGCGATCGCATCAGCGGGGCCTACCTCACCGTCGCCGGGGGCAGGTGGGAGGAGTTTTTGCGGGCGATGAAAGAGTCGCCGGTTGCCGCCGGAGTGGTGGTGAAGAACCGCATCCGCGAAGGGTTTCGCGAGACCACGGCGAAAAGCATCGGTTTGATTCAGATGATCTACCTCACGTTTGCGACGGTCGTGGCGTTCGGCATCGTCTACAACAGCGCGCGCATTTCGCTGAGCGAACGCCAACGCGAACTCGCGACCTTGCGCGTCATCGGCTTTTCGCGGGGCGAAGTGGGCGCGGTACTCGTCGGCGAACTCGCGGTGCTGACGCTGTTGGCGTTACCGCTCGGGCTGTTGATCGGTTCCGGATTTGCGGCGGCGATCCTGACGACGGTGAACACAGAGTTCGTGCGCCTGCCGCTGATTTTGACGCCGTATAATTATGCCTTCGCCGTCCTGATCGTCACCACGGCGTCGGTGATCTCGGCGTTGCTCGCGTGTCGCCGGCTAGATCAACTGGATCTTGTGGGCGCGTTGAAGGCCCGCGACTAATCGTTTAACGTTCAAACCTCACGTATCCCTTCGATGAATTCTCCCCTGCCCTCGCCCGCCGCTTCGAGCAAAAAGAACCCGCAAGGTGCCGCTCCGCGGCGTTGGACGAGACGCCTGCCCTGGTTGGGCGGCGCGCTGTTGGCCGCGTTGATCGTCGTGGGACTGTGGCCCAAGCCGTTGCCCGCCGAGGTGGCCGTCGTCGCCCGCGGGGATCTGGTCGTCACGGTGAACGAAGAAGGGATGACGCGGGTGAAAAACCGCTACGTGATTGCGAGCCCCGTCGCCGGGCAATTGCGTCGGATCGAGTGGAAAGCCGGCGCGATCGTTGAAGCCGGAAAGACCGTGCTCGCCGTACTCGAATCAGGCGGCGCCGATCTGCTCGACACCCGCAGTCTCGCTCAAGCCGAAGCGCGAATCCGCGCGAGTGAAGCGGCCGTCGCTCAAGCCCAGGCGCAGCGTGCCCGGGCCGGCGCGAGTGCGAAAATGCAACGCGATGATTTCACGCGGCAGCAGCGGTTGTTTGCGAGCGGAGCGTCGTCGCGGCAAGAGATCGACGGCGCGGAGATGCGGGCCACGGCCGCGGCTCAGGAAGAACGGGCGGCGGAATTCGCGGGTCAAATCGCGGAGTTCGAACTCGCCCAAGCGCGGGCGGTGTTATTGCGCGGACGTCCCGCCGGTTTAGCCGCAAGTACCAACGAACCCTTGGTGATCACCGCGCCGGTGAGCGGACGGATTTTGCGGGTGCTGCAAGAGAGCGAACGCCTCGTGCCCGCAGGCTTCCCGTTGGTCGAGATCGGCGACCCGACCGATTTGGAAGCGAGGATCGAGGTGCTCTCGCGCGATGGGGTCGCGATCCGCCCCGGAGCGCGGGTGAAATTGGAACAATGGGGCGGGCCTGAGCCGCTCAACGCGCAAGTGCGGCTCGTGGAGCCGTCGGCTTTCACGAAAATCTCCGCACTCGGAGTCGAGGAGCAGCGGGTTTTCGTGGTCGTGGACTTAACCGACCCGCTCGCGACGCGCCCCACGCTGGGCGATAATTTTCGCGTCGAAGCGAAAATCGAAACGTGGTCGGGCCAAGGAATTTTGAAGGTGCCAGCCGGGGCGTTGTTTCAACGCGGTGCGAATTGGCAGACGTTCGTCGTCGAGGGCAAATCGGCCAAATTGCAGAACGTGACGATTGGACGAAGCAACGGCTTGGAAACGGAGATCGTAGAAGGGCTGGGCGAAGGTCGGCGCATCATCGTGTATCCGGGCGATCAAATCACCGATGGCGCGAGCATTGTGGCGATCAATGGATCGAAGTGAACAGCTGCTTCAAACGCGCCTAAGGTGACGCCGCGTCGGTTCGATGCTAGGCCCGGCTTGGGCGCTAAAGCGAAGACCGTTTAACGTAGCTTGATCGAGTTCGAGACCGAGGAGCTCGAATCAATCGTGGGGGCGAGAAAAGCGCCGGGCGGGCTTTTGACTTGGCGCGAGCCGACGGCGGGCGTTGGTTCGCGGTGAAATGTCACGCTACCTCGATACGATTGCCGCTCTGGCCACTCCTGTGGGCACCTCTGCGATCGCGCTCGTGCGGGTGAGCGGCCCGGCTTCGGCCCGATTGGTGACGGATATCTTTGGGGAGGCACCTGCACCGCGCCTGGCGCGCCACGCCGATTATCGGGATCGGCAAGGTCTGGTGTTGGACGACGTGCTCTTTACGTTTTTCGCCGGACCGGCGAGTTACACCGGAGAGGATTCGTTGGAGATTTCTTGCCACGGCAATCCGTACATTGCCCAACGACTCGTTGAGGACCTCTTGTCGCGGGGTTGCAGATCGGCCGAACCTGGCGAGTTTACCCAACGGGCATTTCTTCAGGGACAAATAGATTTAGCTCAGGCTGAGGCGGTTATGGATTTGATCCACGCCCGGAGCGAGCGGGCTTTGGCGGCGGCCAACCGCCAGCTTCGCGGCGCCTTGGGCCAACAGATGACCGAGTTGATCGATGAACTGCTCATCGCACTGGCCCGGGTCGAAGCGTATATCGACTTCCCGGATGAAGACCTTCCGCCGGAGGATAGAAAGATCGTAGAGAATCAAATCGCCAACGTTCTACGTGGAACTGACCGCCTTCTCGCCACCCGTCACTACGGCGAAGTGTTAAGGCACGGCATCAAAACCGTGATTATAGGGGAGCCCAACGCCGGGAAGAGTTCACTGTTGAACCGTCTCGTGGGAAAGGAACGGGCCATCGTCAGCCCCGAACCCGGAACGACCCGCGACTTTATTGAAGAAGTTATCAATTTAGGGCCCCACTGTTTTAGGCTAATTGATACCGCCGGCCTAAATCCGAAGCCCGGAGCCATCGAAGAGTTGGGCATCGGTAAGACCTACGAGATTGCCGCCGAAGCCGATTTTTTCTTGGTCGTTTTGGACGCCACCTCCCCTACCCCTTTGTTTGATATTCGTTTAAGTAGCTTGTTTAGTCCCGACCGCATTATCGTGGTGGTGAATAAAATCGACCAACCGGGGTCGCCCGCGACCCTCGAGTTTCTCCCTCACGCCCGATCCGTCGCCGTATCCGCAAAAACCGGATTAGGCCTTGAGGACCTCAGATCCGCCCTGATTGGCTTGGCCGACGGCTTGGCACCCGACACGGGCGACGACGCCGTCGCGATCAATGCCCGCCATGCCCACGCCCTCAACCAAGCCAAGGGCGATTTGGCATCGGCTCAATTAAAGCTGGGAGAAAACGCGGCTTCGGAACTGGTGGCGAGCGATCTCCGCGGCGCACTGGCGGCGTTGGGAGAAATCTCCGGCAGAGTCGACAACGAGCGAATGCTGGACGCTCTTTTCGCTAATTTCTGCATCGGAAAATAGATATTATAGCATTGTTAGATAATGGTTTACAATAGAAAATTGTTTGATGTGATCGTGTGTGGCGCAGGGCACGCCGGCGTGGAAGCAGCCTTGGCCGCCTCCCGCATGGGCGCCTCTACCCTACTCCTCACGGGCAATATCGACACCATCGCCCAAATGAGCTGCAACCCAGCCATCGGCGGCCAAGCCAAGGGACAAATGGTGCGCGAAATTGACGCCCTCGGCGGCGAGATGGCGATCAATACGGACGTTACCGGCATCCAATTCCGCCTGCTTAACGAGTCCAAGGGTGCAGCCGTCCAATCACCCCGCGCTCAATGCGACAAGAAAGCCTATCAGTTTCGCCTGAAACACACCCTTGAACTCCAGACTCACCTACAAATCTTCCAAGCCACCGTTACTGGGCTCATATTTGCCACCGGCAAAGTAATCGGCTGTCGAACCAATCTCGACCTCGATTTTATGGGAAAGACCGTGGTTGTGACGACCGGCACGTTTCTTCGGGGCCTCATGCATATCGGCCAAAATAAGAACGAGGGAGGCCGTTTGGGCGATTTCAGCGCAAAAACGCTGTCAAATAGCTTCCTTGAAGCCGGCATCGAGCTACAACGCCTAAAAACCGGCACGCCGCCGCGACTGCTCGGGCGAAGCTTGGATTTCGGAAAGATGCAGGAGCAGAAAGGCGATACCCAACCGACCTTATTCGCCTTTCACGACACCCGCGATCCTCAAGACTTGTTCCACGTGGAACAGACCGGGGAACGTCGACTGGGCTGGAAGCCCGGATTTGAACAAGTTTCGTGCTGGATGACCCACACCACCGCCGAGACGGCCGATATTGTTCGTCGCAATCTCAACAAGTCCGCGATGTATAGCGGGGAAATCGAAGGGGTCGGCCCTCGGTATTGCCCGAGTATCGAGGATAAATTCGTCCGATTCGCTGATAAACCACGGCACCTACTTTTCCTCGAACCCGAAGGGCGGTCCACCAACGAGTTTTATGTAAATGGCTTGTCAACCAGTCTGCCGTTCGACGTTCAAGTCGAAATGGTCCAAAGCATCCCTGGACTGGAAAAATCAGTTCTTTTGCGCCCAGCTTACGCCGTCGAATACGACTTTGCGCCACCCACGCAGCTCTACCCCTCCCTAGAATCCAAGAAAGTCGAAAATCTGTTTTTTGCCGGCCAAATCAATGGCACCTCCGGCTACGAAGAGGCCGCCTCCCAAGGTCTAGTCGCCGGAATCAACGCTGTGCAAAAGGGCAGGGCAGGGGAGCCCCTGATCATGAAGCGGCACGAGAGTTACATCGGCGTCTTGATCGACGACCTTGTAACCAAGGGAACCAACGAACCGTATCGAATGTTTACCAGCCGCGCTGAACACCGCCTTTTATTCAACCACGGCAGCGCCGAGCTCCGCTTACTGCATCACGCCCGCGCTTTCAATCTCCTCAGCCCCCAACGAATCGCACGCGTCGAAGCGAAGAAAAACTCGATCAACACCTGGATCAAACGAATCGAAACAGAACGGGTCGCTGGCCATATTTTTGGTGATCAGATCCGAAGTCAGGGCGTCGATTCACCCACCCCAAATTCGTTTGATCTTGCGCCACCTGAAGTTCGTCAAGAGGTATTGTATAACGTTCTTTACAAAGGATATATAGAACGTGAACGTCGCCATGTGATAAAGCTGGAACAGACCGAAAAAATAAAAATTCCAGCCGATCTAGATTACTCGTCGGTGCGAGGCCTACGCCGCGAATGCGCCCAAAAACTCGCAGCGTTTAAACCCTATACCTTGGGCCAAGCCTCACGCATCAGCGGAATAACTCCGGCCGATATCAGCGTCCTGCTGGTCTTGATTGAATCCACCCGGGCAGGGCAGGGGAGACCTTAAGCTATGGCGAGTGATCCTACTATTACGACCGCACAGGAACCGCCAGGGTCAAGGGAAGCGCGGTTCGCCTCCATGGCTGCCGCTCGGCTCCAAGAGCTCGCAGAGACTACCCGAAATCTGTTTCTAGGCATGGAAACCTGTGTGCTCGAAATCGGGTGCGGACACGGGCACCTGCTCACCGCATACGCCGCGGCGCACCCCGAGAAAACGTGCATTGGCATCGATATCATCGCCGACCGAATCACTCGCGCCAACCGCAAAAAGAACCGGGCGCGGCTAGCCAATGTGCATTTCATCAACACCAGCGCCGAGGATTTTTTCGCCATATTTCCTTCTCAAATATCTATATCCGAATTGTTTATATTTTTCCCAGACCCTTGGCCCAAGCGCCGGCACCACAAGAATCGCCTGATGCAGGCCGAATTTTTGTCGAAACTTTCGCGGTGGGCTACCCCGGACTCGCGACTCTATTTCCGCACCGATTTCACCCCGTATTATGACGATACCAAGGCGGTGCTCAGCGGCCATGCCAACTGGGACGTAATCCCCGAAGGAGCCGAACCTTGGCCCTTTGAGCACGAAACCGTTTTCCAAGCCCGCGCTCCGAGCTACCAATCGCTCATTGCGCGCCCCAAACAGCCTACCACCACCCCACCGACCACTCGGGCCCAGTAACCAAACACCTCCCTCGGAGACGACACTGGAAAAATCCGTTGGGCCTAATTTGCCGCGCCCTCATCTCCAACGGGACATTTCCGGGGTTGACGAAGCTTAGACCGCTCGCGTCTTATTATTCTTTCATTTCGGTTCGAACGTTTCACGACGCATGTCACAAGGCACAAAATTCACCACTTTTTTCGCAGCACTCGCTCTTCCCGTCACCGCATTTGCGGAGGGAGTAGCGCCGAGTGCGGCTAAACTCGTAGATTTCGGCGGCGGCTGGATCATCACCAACAGCATGTTCACCGGTTGGATGATTTCAGCTCTGCTCGTGACGCTCGTCCTCTATCTCGTCGGCAAACCCACCATTCTCCCCTCCAAAGGGCAGGCCGTGATCGAATCGTTAATCGAAGCACTGCGGGACCTGTTCGAACCCATCGTTGGCAAGAAAGCCTTCCCCTTGGCGTTTCCCATTTTGGTCACTTTTTTCATCTTCATCCTTTTCCACAATTGGATGGGGCTCATTCCCGGTGTTGGGACCATGGGGTGGGGGACGACGGACGCCGCAGGTCACTTCGAACTCAACCGCCCCCTCATCCGCCCGCACAACTCAGACTTCAACGGTACGATCGCGCTCGCCCTGATTTCATTCGGAGCGTGGCTGATCATTGTTTTCAAGATCGCCGGCACCAAGTTCATTCTCTGGGATCTCTTCGGTAACAAAGCCGAGAAAAAAGAAACTCCCGGTTGGCTGTATCCCATTCTCGCGCTCGTCTTCTTCATCGTCGGATTCATCGAAGTCTTCTCGATTGTTATCCGCCCCTTCACTCTATCCGTCCGTCTCTTCGGTAACGTCTTTGGCGGCGAAAACCTCCTTCACGGCACCAGCTTCTTCTTTGTTTTTTACTTCATGGAGCTCCTCGTCGGCTTGATCCAAGCGCTCGTCTTCACCCTCCTGACCTCAGTGTACATTGGTCTGCTCTGTAACCACGGCGACGACCACGACGAACACGCACACGACGACAAGTCCGACCACGCGGCAGAAGCGCACCACTAAAACCTCTCCCGTCGGGAGCGTGCCTCGCGCGCGCACGACGGAAATCCAACAACACAGAAACAACATCCACATGCTCAACATCATCGCTGAAATCCAAGGCAACATCGCCAGCGCATTCGGTCTCCTCGGCGCCGCCATCGGCGTCGGTCTCATCGGTCAAAAAGCCGCTGAGGCCGTCGGTCGCAATCCCGCCGCTTCCGGCAAGATCCTCGTCCAAGCCATCATCGGAATGGCCCTCGCTGAAGGTCTCGGCATCCTCGCGCTGTTCCTCGCCAAATAATCGCCCGTCTTTTGAACCGGCGGCGCGGCTCGTCCGCGTCGCCATTCCCTTTTCCCGCTCTACCGCCATGACGCTGCCTCTCTTCTTCGCCGCCGCCGTCGAATCCAAATCCGCCCAAGCCGGCCTCGCGGAGACGTTCGGCCTCGATGTAAAGTATGTCGTCATCCAGGCGATCAGCTTCCTCATCGTTCTCGCCGTCCTCTATAAATTCGGCATCAAGCCCACCATCGCCGCGATGGATGAGC
>CAMCWW010000089.1:0-15951 GCA_945882935.1 Opitutus sp. GAS368 | reverse complement strand
TGGAACCTGCCCGATCCCGTCGATCCCGCGCCCGTCGAGCGCGGCATCACCGTCTATTTCACCCGCCTGCGAATCGGCGGCGTGGACTTTGCCATTCTCGAAGATCGCAAGTTCAAGAGCGGCCCGTTCGGCAAAATCCCGGAGATGGGCCCGCGCCCCGATCACATCAACGATCCCGCCTACGACCCGAAGACCGTGGACCTTCCCGGCCTGCAATTGCTCGGCGCGCGTCAGGAAAAATTTCTCCGCGAATGGGGGCAGGACTGGGCCGAGGCGGAAATGAAGTGCGTTCTTTCTGCCACCGCCTTTTGCGGCGCCGTTCACATGCATGGCAAGCGTGACAACCGCCTGCTCGCCGACCTCGATTGCAACGGCTGGCCGCAGACGCCCCGCAACCGCGCGCTCGAAGAAATCCGCCGCGCGTGGGCCGTGCATCTCTGCGGCGACCAGCATCTCGCGGTCGTGGTGAAAAGCGGCATCAAGGAATTCGGCGACGGCCCCTACGCCTTCACCAGTCCGGCGCTCGTGAACACCATCTACGGTCGCTGGTGGCATCCGCTCGATGAAAAGGCCGGCCCGAATCCGGTGTCCGGCAGTCCGTTGCCTTGGACCGGCGATTTCAAAGACGGCCTCGGCAACAAACTCAGCATGATGGCCTACTCTAATCCACAGGACGTCGCCGACGAAAAACAGCGCGCCGACGGCTACGGCATCGCCCGCTTCGACAAGCGGAAGCGCACCATCACGTTTGAGTGCTGGCCGCGATTCTCCGATGCGAAACAGGGCGCCAAAGCGCAATTCCCCGGCTGGCCCATCACCGTCGCGATGGATGCGAACGACGGACGCAAAATCACCGGCTGGCTGCCGGAGCTGGTGTTTGTAGGCGCACCGAATCCCGTCGTGCAAGTCATCGAGGAAGCGACGGGCGACATCCTCTATACCGTCCGCGCCCAAGGCGGCCGCTTCCATCCGCGAGTCTATTCCACCGGCAAACACACCATCAAAATCGGCGCGAATAAGCCGACCACGCAAACCTTCGCCGGTCTGCAACCCAAGCCGAAGACCGAGTCAGGGCAGCAAGCCGTGAAGCTGTGAACATCAGACCCATCGCCCCTGCTTCACCGCACGTCCCACTCATCGCATGAAAACACCCTCCACGGCTTTCATCGACCGCCGCCATTTCCTCCGCGGCTTGGGAATGGCACTCGCACTGCCGGCGTTCGAGAGTCTCAACGTCGGCTTTGCAGCCACCGCGCCGAAGACCGATCCGCGCCGATTGCTCTGCATCGGCAATCATTTGGGCTTCTGGCCGGAAGGATTTTTTCCCACCACGGACGGGCGCGAGTTTGCCCCCAGCAAGACGCTCGCCCCGTTGCAGGCCTATCGGAAGGACTTCACCGTCTTCTCTCATCTCGATCACGACGCGAAGGGCGGACACGGCGCCGTGCATTCGTTCCTGACCGGCGTGAAAAAAGAGGAGTCGGCGGGATTTCCCGAAAAGAATATTTCGATCGACCAGGTCGCCGCAGAACATGTCGGCTCCGCGACGCGGTATCCTTCGATCACCGCGGGTTTGGCCGAGGGCGCGGACATGTGCTGGAACCGCGCCGGCGTGCGCATTCCGCCGGTGAACAATCCCGCGCGCTTGTTCGACGCGCTGTTTGTCGAGGCGAGCGCGGGTGCAAAAGTCGCGGAGCGCGAACGCCTGTCGCACCGTGCCAGCGTGCTC
This sequence comes from Opitutus sp. GAS368, assembly GCA_945882935.1. Lineage (GTDB taxonomy): Bacteria > Verrucomicrobiota > Verrucomicrobiia > Opitutales > Opitutaceae > Tous-C4FEB. The sequence continues at coordinate 14,222 of CAMCWW010000089.1, read as the reverse complement.
GACGCGTTGCGCGAGTCGGCGAAGCACTTGGGCGGAAATCTCGATGCGGCGGACCGCAGTAAACTCGACCAATACCTGACGTCGGTGCGCGACGTGGAGCGGCGGCTGCAAATGTCCGAGGCGTGGCTGGGGCGGCCGAAACCAAAGTCGCCCATCAATGCGATCACGGACGCGGAGCGATTGCAGATCGAGGAGATGCCCTTGTTTCTGGATTTGATGGCGCTCGCGCTCCAGACGGATTCGACGCGCGTGGCGACGTTTGAAGTCCCGCTGCAATTCCACACGACCGACCTCAATGTCGGCGGCTATCACGGGCTGTCGCACCACAGCAAGCAGGAGGGCCTGCTCACCCAACTGCAGATCGTGGAGAAATACCTCATGACGCAGTTCGCGCACTTGTTGGGGAAGCTGAAGGAAGCGGGATTGATGGACAGCACGCTCGTGGTGATCGGCAGCGGCATGGGCAACGGCTCGACCCACTCCAATCGCAATCTCCCGGTGATCCTCGCGGGCGGCGGCCTCAAGCATCAGGGCCACGTCGTGTGCCCGGCAGAGGAGCGCAAACGCATTCAGCTGTCCAATCTCTGGCTGTCCTCGCTCCAGTGGTTCGGCGTGGAGCGCGAGCGCTTCGGGCGCAGCACGGGCACGTTTTCGCCGATGAAGATCGCCTGACCATGAAGCCGCTTTCTTCCGGGTTCAGACTTCCTTCGTTTCGCAGGTTGCTATCGCTCGCTGCGGTCCTGGGTGTCGCCTCTCTGGCATCCGCAGTTCCGCTCGAGCCGTTTCTTCGCGAGTATTGCGTGAAATGCCACGGCTCCGAGAAACAGAAGGGCGATCGGCGGTTCGATTCGCTCACCGCCGCAATCAAGACGCCGGACGAGGCGCTGCTCTGGCAGGAGATTCTCGATCAGCTCAACCAGGGCGAGATGCCACCGCACAAGGAGAAGCAGCCGCCGAAGACGGAACTGCTCGCGGCCGTAGACGCCATCACGGCATCTGTCGGCGAGGCGGCGCAGCGTTTCAAAGCCACCACAACCCATACGGTCCTGCGCCGACTGAACAGCTATGAATACCGTCAGACCATCGGCGACCTGCTGGGATTGAACGTCGCGGGATGGAATCCCACCGTCGATTTTCCGCCGGAATCGCGGGTCGGGGGTTTCGACAACAATTCGGCCGCGCAGGTGACGTCGGGGATGTTGCTTGATCACTACTTCGTCGCCGCCGAGGAGGCCATTAAACGTGCGACCGCGTTTGGCGCGAAACCGGAGGGGAAGGCCCACGCGCAAAAGTCGCCGTTCTACTTCGAGCGAAGGAAGGCCGCCGATCTGCCGAAGCTGTTTCACACCGACCGTTTTCGCTGGGTGTCGGACACGGGCTACGACGATCTCTCCGGGCGGCAGTATCGCGGCGGCCACATCGGGTTCGCGCCGATGGCGCGCGGCGGCGCGCCGCAGAGCGGGCGTTACACCATTCGCATCCAAGCCGCCGCCATCGACCGCACGCACGCCTACGACTTCATTGACGACTACCGGAACGGCGATCCGATTGTGATGGAACTCGCCGCGGTGAATCGCGAGGGCAGCGTCGAGAGCACGGGCAACATCACCACGCAGCGCACGCTCGCTTTGGTGGAACTCACAAGCGAGCAGCCCCAGTGGTTCGAGTGGACCGTCGATCTCGAACGCGGCGAAGAACCGGAGGTGCGCTTCCGCAACGGTCCGATCCGGTCAAAGCGTCAGGCCTTTCTCATGAGTCGGAATGCCGAGCGGTATCCCGAACTGACGGCGCCCGTATCCTTGCAGAATCCCGGCGAGCGCTCGGTTGCCCTGCTCAAAGTCTATCGCGGCCCCAAGCTCCGCATTTGGGAAATGCAGGTCAACGGTCCGCAACTCGATCAGTGGCCGACCCGTGGTCATGCCTTGCTTTACGGCAACCTCAGGCCCGACGAAATCAATCGCGCGAACATTCCTGAACGCCTGCGGGGTTTTGCCGCCGCCGCGTTTCGCCGCCCACTGCGTGCCGGTGAACTCATTCCCATCGAGACGCTGGTCGCCGCCAAACTCGACGCGGGCATGAAGCCGCTGGCCGCTCTGCAACTCGGTTTTCAATCGATCCTGTGTTCACCCGCCTTCCTCCATCTGCACGAGGGCAGCGGTAAACTGAACGACCACGCGCTGGCGTCGCGTCTCTCGTATTTCCTCTGGTCGTCGATGCCCGATCCGGCGCTGCTCAAGCTTGCCGCCGACGGAAAACTTCACGAGGCCAAGACCCTGGGCGCGCAGGTGGATCGCATGCTGGCCGACCCGAAGTCGCAGCGTTTCGTGGAGAACTTCGTCCGGCTCTGGCTGAACCTCGACAACCTCGGCGAGATGCCGCCTTCCCCCGACTTCATCAGCTTTTACCGCGACAACCTCGAAGCCGCGATGCGCGGTGAGACGGCGGCATTTTTCCGCCACGTGCTCGACCGCAATCTGCCCCCGCGCGAATTCGTCGCGGCCGACTACACCTTCCTCAATCGCGAGCTCGCGCTGCACTACGGCCTGCCGCCGCTGGAAGGCGTGCACCTTCGCCAAGTGAAGCCGCCGCAAGGCGGGCGTGGCGGTCTGCTCGGGCAAGGCGCCTTCCTCACCGCCTCGGCCAACGGCGTCGACACCTCGCCCGTCGTGCGCGGCGTCTATGTGCAGCAGAAAATCCTCGGCTACACGCCTCCGCCGCCTCCGCCGGACGTTCCGGTCATCGAACCCGACGCCAGCGGAGCCAAGACCATCCGCGAGCAGCTCGCCAAACATCGCGAGAACGCCACCTGCGCGGCGTGCCACCAAAAGATCGATCCCTATGGCTTCGCGTTGGAAAACTTCGATGCCATCGGCCGCTGGCGGGAAACCTACGCCAAGGACCAGCGGGTGGACTCGAGCGGAGCATTGCCGACGGGCGAGACGTTCACCGGCGTGGGCGACTTCCGCGGGCTACTCATTGAGCGGCACGAGCAGTTCACGCGCGCACTTTCCCGGAATCTGCTGACGTATGCTTTGGGTCGTGAACCCGGGTTCACCGACCGCGCCGTGATCGATGATATCGTCAAGAATCTGTCGGCCAAGAAGGGCGGCTTCAAGGATCTCGTCCGCGCGGTCGTGCTCAGTGAGTCCTTCGGGAAGAACTGAATTCATCCTTCGTCTCTCAGACACCTACCAGGAAAAGTATTACCCGCATGAAATACCCAGTCCCCCGTATCACTTTCCTGTTCCTGGCGCCAATCGCGGCACTGGGTGCAGACACCTCTTCGCCGCCACTCGGCGCCCCGCCATCCCAATCTCCCGCCACGGGGGGCGAAACCATCGAGTTGTCTCCGTTTGTGGTGAACGTTGAAAAGGACAAGGGCTACGCGGCCACCACCACGCTCTCGGGCACCCGACTTGCGACCAACTTGCGCGACACCGCCGGCTCGTTGTCGATCATGACGCCCGAGCTGATGGCCGATCTCAATGTAACCTCGATCGCCGAGGCGACCCTGTTCTTCCCGAGCGGCAACGAGGACTTCGGCTCGCCGATCGGCGGCGGCACGCAAGCGGGCAACAATGGTCTCGCCAGCCCCGGAACGCGGAAGGTTCGCGGTATCAGCACGACAGCGTCGTCGCGAAACTTCTTTCCGGTGGCGGGGCAGGTTGATCTCTACAACTCGGAGCGTCTGACGGGCGCGAACGGCCCCAATTCGATTCTCTTCGGCACCAGTGGCGTGGAAGGCGTCATGGTCACGTCGACCAAGCAGGCCCGCACGGACCGCAATCTGTTCAGCGTAAACAGCAAGTTCGACAGCAATGGTTCGCGGCGCGGCGCGCTGGATTTCAACTGGGCCGCCCATCCGAAGTTCGCCCTGCGAGTGAACGCCCTGTCGGCCGATGACCGGGGATTTCGCGACGACGAGATCAAGGTGCAGCAGAGGCTGAATGTCGTCGGCACCTTCAAGCCGTTTCGCCACACCACGATTCGGGCCGACCACGAAAATTTCTCCATCAAGACCAACGTCGTGCCATTGAAGTGGGCGATGGACTCGGGCTATCAGTCGTGGCTGACCGGCGGCTCACCCTTGATCACCACGCCGGTCTCCGGGGCCTGGACCGCGGCACAGCGCACTCAATTCAGCAACGTCCTCAGCCAAAGCGGCGTGAGCCTCGTGTTCATGGGCAATGCGCCCGGACTGCCGGCGACGCTGAATACCCGTTTCCTAGGCTCCACGATCGAGCGTCCCTTCGGCAACGGTTCGGTCGCGGCCTATCAGGTGCCCGATCCGGTCGCGACCTACGGGATCGCCCGCGATGCCACGCTGACCCCGGCGACCAAGGCCCTGCCGGGCAACGCACAGACCGGATCAAACACCAGCATCTTCCTCGAGCAGCGCATCACCGCCGATTTCGTCGTGGAACTGGCCGCTAACCACACCCGGGAGGACACGCGGCAGCGCAACAGCATCATGGACGGAATCAGGATCGATCCCAACCGCTTCCTTGCCGATGGCACCCTGAACCCGGGCTACCAGAAGCTGTATGCCGAGGGCAGCGCCCGCCAAGGGACACCGCAGGACGAGAATCTAGGCTGGCGCGCGACGGCTTCGTATGACCTGCAGCCCAAACAAGGGAAAAGCATCTTCGGTCGCCACCGTTTTGCCGGCCTGTGGGAATCGAATCACAACACCTCCAAGACCAACCAGGAATTTGTGGTGAACACGATCGTTGACGGCTCGAATGGCCTGAGCACGGATCCGTTGAACGCCCAACACCGGCTCAATTTTCGCTCTTACTACAGTCCGCAAAACGGCGACGTCAGGCCCTATCCCAGTTACGCGGTTTTTGAAAATCCCGGCCTGGCCGACGTGATGAACCCCGCCCGACCGGGGACCAATCTCTACAAATTCAGCACGGAAACCACGCAAGCGCCCGGCATCACCGAAAAAGAGCAGGAATCACTGGCCCTCGTTTGGCAGGGCTATCTTCTGCAGGATCGTCTCGTCGCGACCTATGGTCTGCGCCGGGACACGATCGACAACTGGACCTTGCGCGCCGCCGACACGAGGCGCAAGGCGGGGACGCCTTACTTCGTGAGTTCGCGCGACTACGACATTCCCGATGGACAGGCACCGGACATGACCCTCGCGCGCACGACGAGAACGCTTGGGTTGGTGGGACACGCCACCAAGTGGCTTTCGTTCACCTACAACCGGTCGGAAGTGTTTAACCCCGCGGCGGACGTCGCCAACCTCCTCTCGGCGGACGGCACACTCCTCCCGCCGGAGACCGGCGAGACCGAGGAATACGGCCTTCGGCTTTATCTGCTGAATGATCGTCTCACCTTCAGCCTCAGCCGCTACGAGGCAGCGACCCGCAACACCTCTCAATTCAATCCCGCCAACAACACGTTCATCGGCCCGCGCAACACCGTGTATGCGCTCATGCAACGGAACTGGGCCGGCACCGGCCTGGTGGCCGACATTCCGCCGGAAAGCGTCATTCAGATCAACAATGTGCGGGGTCTCACGGATACCGCGCTTTCGGGCTGGGAGATGACGACCGTGTTCAATCCCACCCGCAACTGGCGGCTCTTGCTGACGGGGAGCGTCAACAAAACCATCGAAAGCAACCGCTACGTGGCGATCAAAACGCTGGTAACCGACGATCTGAAGCGGATCGCCGCGTGGAGTGCGCGCCTCACTCAGCTGGCGAATACCCCGGGCAATTCCACCACGGCCGCCCTCGCCGCCGCGGACTTGATCACGGTCAATGCCCGCCTCGTCGGTTTGACCACCGCGCTCGCCGACGCCAATGCCACCGAGGGCCGGGACCTCGCTTCGGTCGGCAAGTATGCGCTCAATGCGGTTACCAGCTATGGCTTCAGCGAAGGTCGGCTCGCGGGTTGGCGGGCGACTGGGCGGGGGCGTTACCGCAGTGCGCCCACGATTGGCTACTATCGGGATGCCAACCGTCTCATCCAGATCGACCGGCCGTATCGCGGCTCCGAGCTGTTCGAAGTCGGCGCCCAAGTAGGGCGGACGTTCAAGGTGAAACAGCGGCCCGTCGAGGTCCGGCTCGACGTCGCCAACCTCTTCGACTTCGACAAACACCTGCCGCAGCTGGCCGACACTGACGACTTCGGCGTGTTCGGCAAACCCGGGGAGACGCGGGTCGTGCGGTGGGCCCTCCAGCGCCCGCGGACCTATACGCTCACGGTCGATGTGAGATTCTAAACTCTACCTATCGCCCAACAATGCCCGCGGGTTTTCCTGTAGTCGCGCGCGGCACCTCAGGCAAAATGAATAACACTCTTCTCCTCTTCGCCGTTGTGCTGCTGGTCCCGCTGGCTCGGCTTTATAGCGCCGAGCCTAGACCCAACCTCCTGCTCATCCTCTCGGATGATCACAGCTACCCCCACGTCGGCTGCTACGGGAACCCGGACATCATGACACCGCACCTCGACCGGTTCGCGGCCGAGGGCATGCGCTTCGATCGAGCCTATGTGACCAGCCCCCAATGCGTGCCGTCGCGGGCAAGCATCTTCACGGGGCGATCGCCGGTGGCGATCGCGATGTCGCGCTTCTCAGCGCCGCTGCCGCGCGAGATCAAGACGTATGCCGAGGCCCTGCGGGCGGCCGGCTGGTTCACCGGCGTCGCCGGGCGGATGTATCACATGGACGGGGCGAATGTGAACGTGGCGGAATCGCAGACCGTTTTTGATAAACATAAACTCATAACGTTTCCCGACCGCCTCGACTACGTTAAGACGGGCAGCGGCAGTGAGGTCGGGCTCGCGCAGTTCCGTGAGTTCCTCGACCTCAAACCCGCCGCGAAGCCATTCTTCCTGCAGCTCTGCTCCAACGATCCGCATCGTCCCCTGAACACCCACGGCCCGGTGAAACACGATCCGGCGAAGATTAAACTTCCCGCACATTACCCGGACACCCGGCTCGTGCGGGAGGACTTCGCGCGCTACTATGACGAGATCGCGCACCTCGACGTGTTCTTCGGCGAAGTGATGGCGGAGCTGGAAAAGCGCGGCCTCGCGGCGAACACCCTCGTCGCCTTCATGGGCGACAACGGGGCCGCCCAATTCCGCGGCAAGGGCACGCTCTACGAATTTGGCATTCGCGTGCCCCTGCTCCTGCGCTGGCCGGGCAAGGTGAAGCCCGGCTCGACCTCGGCGGAATTGATCAGCGGCGAAGATCTGGCGCCGACGTTTCTGGCCGCCGCGGGCCTCCCCGTGCCACCGGAAATGACCGGACGGAGCTTCGTCGGGTTGCTGCGCGGCGCGCCATTCGCGGCACGACAGTTCGTCTTCGCCGAGCGCGGGGCGCACGGCACGAACCTGCCGGGCAACAGTGCGGATTTCGACCTCGGCCGCGTGGTGGTGAGCAAGACCCACAAGCTCATCTATAATGCGCTGGGAAACTTTCCGTATTGGCCCGTGGATTTTGCGCGGGAGGCCTTTTGGCAGGAACTCGAGCAGACGCACCGAGCCGGAAAGCTGGAGCCACGAATCGCCCAGCTCTACTTCGCCCCGACGCGCCCCCTGTTCGAGCTCTACGACCTCGAGAAGGATCCCAATGAGTTCAACAACCTCGCGGGCACTCCGCAGGCTGCGAGCGCGGAACGCGAACTCAAGGCAACCTTGCAGGAGTGGATGATCCTGCAGCGCGATTTCATACCTCTGCCCGTCCCACCCACGAAAGCCGGCAACCGCGGCAAAAAATAGCCGGATCCCAGCGATGAAACACATCACGAAACGACTTCTGGTTACGCTCGCTCTGGCGTCGACGGCTCCGCTCCCTGCCGCGGAAGTTTCAAAACCACGGACGCAGCCCAATATCGTCTTCGTGCTGGTCGACGACCTTGGCTGGACCGGGGTCGGTTGCTACGGCAACACCCTCGTGCCCACCCCGCATATCGACCGGCTGGCCCGGGAAGGCGCCAAGTTCAACGCTGCCTACGCCCTGCCGCAATGCTCGCCCACCCGTTTCGCCTTCATGACCGGCCAATGGGAGGCGCGCACCAACCACACCGCGGTCATTTTTGAAAAACACGGGTTGCCGCACGCTCGCCTGATCCAGCCCGAGTCCAACCGCAAGCTGGACAAGCAGGCGATGAACGTGGCGCGGATGCTCACTCAGGCCGGTTACCATGTCGCGCAGGTCGGCAAATGGCATGTCGACGTCGCCGAAAAAGGGCCCGAAAAGCGGGACCTTGGCCCGGCCGCTTTCCTCGCCCAATGGGGCTGGGAGCTCATGCGGCCCGCGCCGAGTTTCCAGGCGGAACCGGACGACAAGAACGTGATGGAGTATACGCAGGCGGCCCTGCACTTCCTCGACACTCATCGCGACAAGCCGTCCCTGGCCTACATTGCGCACAACACCGTCCACACCAAAGTAGAGGCGCCGGAACGCCTGGTCAAAAAGTATGCAGATAAGGGATACAGACGCGCCGGTGGCCCCCAGCCGAGCCTCGAAGATCGTCCGGTCGCCAACTTCCTGGCCATGATCGACTATCTCGATGAAAGCATCGGCGTCCTCATGGCCGGCATCAAACGGCTTCAGCTTGGCCGCGAAACCCTGGTGATCTTCATGTCCGACAACGGCGGCCTGTCCCGCGTCTGGGACAACTCGCCTCTCCGCCGCGGCAAGGGCTCGGAATACGAGGGCGGTATCCGCGTGCCCTTGCTCATGCACTGGCCGGAGAGAATCAAGGCCGGCCAGGAAATCGAAAAGCCCGTCCACGTGGTCGACCTGTTTCCCTCGTTGATGGAAATCAGCGGAGGGAGTGCCGGTGGCCATCGTCTCGACGGAAAGAGTCTCCTGCCGCTCGTCGATGGTCGCGGTAGTTTCGAGCGCGAAGCCATCTACATGCACGCCCCGCTCTACATTCCCCACTACAACAAGACACCCAGCAGCCTGATCCGCACCGATGAGTTCAAGCTTATCTACTTCCACGGGGATTCGGTGCAGGAGGCGGATTTCAAGAAAATCATCCCCGGCGAACGCTACGAACTCTATCGCATCCGAGAGGATATTTCGGAAACCCGCGATCTCGCCGCAAGCCTGCGGGAGAAAACCGCCGAACTGAAGGCCAAGCTCCACGCCTGGCTAAAGGAGACCGGCGCCCAGATGCCCGTTCTCAACCCCAACTTCGATCCGGCGAAATGGCAGGATCACACCTACAGCCACGTCGATCACCTGGGCAACATCATCGCCCGGAGCGATTCGGCTGAGGCGGCGGACCAGGAACCAAAGGCGCGCAAAAAGAAGCGATGAAACTCTCGTGGCCACCGCCAGCCGGCCTCGCTCCATTCACACCGACCGTCCCTTTCCAGAAAGAAACGAAATGAAAAACACTCACGCTCTCTCCCGCCGGAGTTTCCTGAAAAAATCTGCGGTATCCGCCTTTGGCTTCACCCTTCTACCGGCCTACCTGACGGCGGCCCGCGCGGCCAAGAATCCCGTCCTGCCTCCCAGTCGGCGCCTTAACCTAGGTTGCATTGGCGTCGGAGGGCGGGCCGCCGGGGCCATCCCGAGCCTGACCAGCGACGGGCACGCGGTGCCGGTGGCCTTTTGCGATGTCGACTTCGGGGGTTCGCGAAAAATCGAGGGCAATCTGGAGACCTGGCCCGACGTGGCCCGCTTCGCCGATTTCCGCGTGATGCTCGACAAGATGGGGAAGGACATCGACGCCGTGAGTGTCGTGACCCCCGACCACACTCATTTCGTGGCGGCGATCCACGCCATGGCGATGGGCAAGCACGTCTACGTGGAGAAACCGCTGACGCACACGTTCGCCGAAGCGGAAATTCTCATGCGGGCGGAGCGGAAATTCAAAGTGGTGACCCAAATGGGAAACCAAGGGCACACCTCCTCCGGCGCCGCCCAGTTCAAGCAAATGGTGGCGGCGGGTTTGACCGCGGACGTGCACAAGATCGAGGCGTGGAAGGAACCCTCCCTGTGGTTCATGCAGGCCGAGAAACGCATCTCCGCTTATCCGCCCGAAGAAAAAATTCCGGCCACGTTTGCGGATTGGAATCTCTGGTGCGGGCCGCAGGCCGTGACGCCGTTTAACTCGCTCTATCACCCGTTCGGTTGGCGCGCCTTTCACCGCTACGGCTGCGGGATGTTTGGGGACTGGGGCTGCCACATTATTGATTTCGTCCATCATTACCTGAAGTTGGGCCTGCCCACCGCGATTTCGCCGCTCCGGCTGGATGACCATAACAAGATCATTTTCCCGCTGACCTCGCATATTCGGTTTCAGTTTCCCGACCGCGGCCCCGCCGCCCCGGCCGTCGAGCTGCTGTGGAAAGCGGGAGCGGATTGCCGCCCCGTGATCGACGAGAAATTCGGCGATCTGCAGGAAGACAAGTCGATCAAACTGCCCGCGTTGGGTGAGGCCGGAACACTCTTACATCGGAAACAAGGCGATTACGTAATCATGCGCGGCCATCACGGCGATGCTTCGCGAATTCATCCGAAAACAATCATGCTGGAAAACTGGGACGCCGTCAAAGCGCCGAAGCCGGACTACACGCATGGCACCAGTTTTGTGCAGGCCTGCTTGGGCAACACCACGACCACTTCTCCGTTCAGCGTGAGCGGCGAACTGACCCAGGTGCTGAACCTGGGCATGATCGCAGAATACTTGAACGTAGACCTGAATTTCGATCCGAAGACGAAGCGGTTCATCGGCAACGACGAGGCGAATTTCCTGCTTTCCGATGCTAAGCCGCGTGCCGAATGGGCTCACTATTACACCTTGGCCTGAAGTCACTCCACGACCTTCCCCATGAACCGAATCCACACGTGCACTCTCGCAATCTGCCTCGCCCTCGCTCGTGTTTTGCCCGCGGCTGAGTTCGGAACAGTCCCCGACCCCTATACCGGCAACTGGTCTGGGACAGTGAAGTCCAAGGCGAAGGAATCGCCGGTGCACGCGACCGTGATCGCCTACAAGAATCGGTATGAGGTCACTTTTCGGGCGGAACCCGATCCGCGAAAACCAGCCATCGCTGTTTTCAACGGCACGGTTCAAATGGATAAACTGGTTTTGGAAAGAGACCCCAGCGCGACGCCGACTGACGCTACGTCCGCGCAGAGTGGAGTGCCGAACAAAGCCGTGCAATGGAGCGGGCAGGCCAAAGGTAATGAGTTGAAGGGGACGATTGCAGGCGGCGAAACCGGCACCTTCTCGCTGCAGAAAATTCCTTTCCAAGCCTCGCCCACCTTGGGCGAGAAGGCAGCGGTCGGAGCCGCCATCCTCTTCGATGGCACCCACCTGAAAGCATGGGAATCCAAGCAGGCTCCGAAAGACTCCATTCAGTGGATCGTCACCGAGGCGGGTGCACTCGAGGTCGTATCCCAGCGCGACGGGAAAAAAACCAAACAAGACCTGCGAACGAAGGACGATTTTGGGGATTATCGTCTGCACCTGGAGTTCAAGCTCGCCCACAAACCCGAAGCCACCGGTCAGGGGCGATCCAACAGCGGCATCATCCATCTCGGGATTTATGAGACGCAGATCCTGGACAGTTTCGGCCTTTATGGCCGCGACAATGAATGCGGTGGCATCTACAAAACTCGCGAGCCGGATCGAAACGCCGGATATCCGGCCGGTTTGTGGCAAGCCTATGACATCGAGTTCAAGGCTCCGCGCTTTTCGTCCGAGGGAAACAAAACCGCCGATGCCCGGATGACGGTGCGGCTGAATGGTAGTTTGATCCACAATGACGTGGCCGTGCCCAAGCCCACCGGGGGTGGCAAAGAGACGGCCCGCGGGCCGATCGTTTTGCAGGACCACGGGAACCCGGTGCAGTTTAGAAATATCTGGGTGGTTAAACTCAATTGATTGGGATCCAGAAAATCGAAGCCAACGACGATGTCCTCTAGAAACATCTTTTCCCTGCTCACCGCACTACTCGGACTTGCCGCGAGTGTGAGCGCCGCCTCGCCGCCGAACATCCTGGTGATTCTGGTGGATGACATGGGCTACTCTGACCTCGGCTGTTATGGCGGAGAGATCCGCACGCCGAATATCGACCGGCTCGCCGCCAACGGGATGAAGTTCTCGGCGATGTATAACACGGCGAAGTGTTATCCCACCCGCGCCTGTTTGCAGACCGGGGTTTACTTCCAGCGCACGGACCGGGATTTTGCCAACACTGCGACGCTGGGCGAAGTGCTCCGGCCGGCCGGTTACCACACGCTTTGGTCGGGCAAGCACCACGCGAAATTCAATCCGGTGACGCGCGGCTACGACCGCTATTATGGAATGATCGGCGGCGCGGAAAACCACTTCAATCCGGGCAGCAAAGCCGCCCCGGGCCAGCCCGCGCCGGCGTTCAAGCGCGACGGGAACCGCTGGTCGCTCGACGGACGGGAAGTGGATGATTTCATCCCGGACGATCCCAAGTTTTACGACACCGACGCCTTCACCGATCGGGCGCTGGCCTGGCTGAACGAATATCAGAAGACGGAGAAACCGTTCCTGCTCTACCTCGCCTATACGGCCCCGCACTGGCCGTTGCAGGCCTGGCCGGAGGATATCGCCAAATACAAGGGCGTTTACGACGGCGGCTATGAAGCGATTCGCCAAGCCCGTTATGAGCGCCAGATCAAGCTGGGTTTGGTGGATCCGAAAACCTCGCCCCTGCCGCCGATGGAGTATGGGCGAAAGAGTGGGAATAAATGGGCCGACCTTTCGCCGGAGGAGCGCCGGTTGGAAGCTATGCGGATGGAAATTTATGCCGCGATGGTTGATCGAGTGGACCAAAATATCGGACGAGTGCTCACGCGATTGGAGGAGCAGGGGAAACTCGACAACACCTTGGTCCTCTTTCTGTCGGATAACGGGGCCTGTGCGGAAAATCCCAAGGTAAACAACGGTGACCCCAATGCCCCGATGGGCACCGTGGGAAGTTATGTGAGTTACGGCCAGAACTGGGCGTCGGTGGGCAACACGCCGTTTCGCAAATGGAAGCAGGACAGCTTCGAGGGTGGTATCGCCACGCCCCTCGTGTTGCACTGGCCCGCGGGCCTCAAGCCGCAACCCGGCTGGAATCGCGAGCCTGTCCATCTCATCGACATCATGCCCACCGTCATCGCCGTGAGCGGAGCGAAGTATCCCGGCGGGGCGAAAGCGGCGAAGCTTCCTCCGCCGGACGGGGTGAGTTTGCTCCCCGCGTTCGCGGGCCAGACGGTCGCGCGCCCGCGCCCACTATTTTTCCAATTCGGCCGAGGCAGCGCCATCCGTGACGGCCACTGGAAACTCGTGCGTCAGGGGGCGGCCTGGGAGTTGTATGACCTGGCGACGGATCGCACTGAAACCCACGATCTGGCGGCAAAGCGGCCGGAGTTAGTCCAGCAAATGGATGCCGCCTGGCGGGCCTGGTGGAAGGATTGCACGGGCAAGGCCTGGACCGGCACGGCCCCCAAGGAGAAGGAGAACGAGTGACGGGTGCGCGGGCGCACCCTGATTTGGAAATTGAACCGGTCGTCACATGCCGAGAAAGCAAGACAAGATCTCATACCTACGAGGGCACCGCGTGCTCTTGACGACGACCCCGGAGTTCGCGGCTCCGTCACCTACGCCATCGCCCGCGAGCCCGGCATCACCGACCGCGCCGCCGTGGAAGCCATCGTCAAAGACCTGCGCACCCCCGGCCGCGGTCTCCGCGACATGATCCACGGGATCGTGGCGAGCACCGCGTTTCAGGAGTGCGCGTGAAGAGCGGCACGAGCGAACGTCCGTCGATGCCGGGTATGGCGGGCGCGCCGGCGAGTTCGACAATCGTAGGCGCCAAGTCCGTGGTCAGTGCAGCGTATCGAGCACTCGCCGCAGTTTGGCGCGGGCCACCAATGCGGCAGCACCGCCCTCATCCGGCCCGAGCGGTCGGGTCTGGCCGGGATCGACTTCAAAATCGTAGAGGCGGTTGTCCTCGTAGAGCTTGAACCGCTTATCGACCGCCCAGCGCTCCAGCACGCGGTGTTCTTTGTCGATCCCCGGCTTGGGATCGTGATGGAAAAACGCCCACTCGCGTGGCTTGCCGCGTTCGCCGCGCAACTGCGGTAGAAAACTGAGGCCGTCCGTCCCAAGCCCCGCTTTCGCGCCACCCGCGTCGAGCAGCGTCGTATGGATATCGACCGAATCGATGATGTCGTCGGAAACGCGGCCCGGCGCGATCGTCCCGGGCCAGTTCGC
>CAMCWW010000088.1:0-16005 GCA_945882935.1 Opitutus sp. GAS368 | reverse complement strand
CGGGATGGCGACGCCGAGATCGCGCTGGGCCTTCATGACGGCGATCCAGAAATCGCGCTCGAGGGCGACGCGGCCGTGGGGAGACCAGACGGCCTTCATCGCGGTGGAAGCGTAGCGGTCCGCGAGGACGTTGAGGATGGCGGAATCGGCGTCGGAGGCGTTGGAAGAGTTCAAGGGAAAGTAGGGGAGTAAGCGTTGAGCGTTACGCGAGGCCAACGGAAAAACGGGCGGTGGCGTGGATCGGGTGGGAACGGTGAAACACTCCCCGTTTCTACCGGCGAATATCCACGGCGACCAGTCCGGTGGCGACAGCCAGTGCGAGTTGGCGCTCGTCGCCTGACGCCAGCTGTGTTGCCCCAAGTTCGAGCGCGGTGGCGACGTGCAAAATATCGAGACTTCGACAAAGCAGGCGGGAGGTATGTGCGGTCGAGAGCCGAGCTGCGCGCCTGAAGACGGCGGTCAGATCGAGGGACGTGGCCAACAGGCGACCCGAGCGCAGGTCCTCTTCGAGCAGCGCCTCGAACATTTGCCGCTGACCGAGCGTAAGCTCTTTCCGACCGTGCAGGGCGCGCAAGGCGTTGCGAACCTCCAGACCATGCAGCGGGGTGAAAGCGATGATTCCCGCCTTTTGCACCTCTTGTCGGGCGCGGACCGAAAACGAACCGGTCACGTAGACCGCGACTAGGGCGCTCGAATCGAAGGAAGTGCCGTCGCTCACCAGTTGCCGCGGGAGTCGATGACAAATTGGGCGGCGTTGATCGGCGCGCTTGTCTTGCCCAGCGCCATTATCTTCGCCGACCGGGCAGCCAAATCAGGCCACGGTTCCGGCTTCGAGGTGGGGGTGGTCGGAACGATTTCGGGCGTCAACCGGGCGACGGTGCGTCGCCGGCGGGTGATCTGCAGGGTTTCGCCCCGCTCGACGCGGAGCAGGGTCCGCTTGAGGTTCTTTTGCAGCTCCCGCACGGTGACCGTCGACATGAGGGGAAATGTGTCAGGGCGAGTTTGGGCGTCAAATTCAAAGCCCGGTGCAACGAACCGGTTACTCTTCTGCGAAGTAGTCCGAGTCGATCCGCTTTGGCATGATTTGGGATTCCCTTGGCCCTACGCCGCCAAGCACCGCACGGCTAGTTCACGCAGGACTTCTTCTTGGGCGTTGCTGGGGCGGCGGATGATTTCTTCAAACGCGGCGATGAATTCCTGCTGGTTGTCGATCAGGCGGCGGAGGGAGGGAAGTTTGCCGTTGCCGGCGAGTTTGCCGACATACCACGCGTTTTGGGAAAACAGGTTGAACGAGCTCTTCTCCGGCGCGCCAGTGAAGTGTTTGCCGTAGAGCGCCTGGGCTTTCGGCAGGCCGTCGAGGCCGCGCGGGCCGAGGCGGGCGTCGCCGCTGTCGAGCAGGGCGCGGACTTGGAGGAGGATACGGTTGCGGTTTTGCAGCGCGCTGATGATCGGGCGGGCGTCGCCGCCGCTGAAGAAGTGGCGGTGCAGCGCGGCGAGCGTCCACTTGAGATCGCCGCTAAAAAAGGCTTCGGCGGCCTCGAAGAAATCGCCGGCGGCAACATTCGGCGTGAGTTCGGCGACGTGTGTTTCCTCGATCCGGCCGCCGAGGCCCTCGCGGGCGGCGGGGGCGAGCGGCTGGGCGTAGGCAGAGAGTTTGCGGGTTTCTTCGACGATCAGGCGGGTGTTGGCGCCGACTTTTTGCAGCAGTAGTTCGAGCGCGCCGGGCGCGAAGCTCGTGCCGAGGCTTTTGGCTTCGGCGAGCGCGACTCCGGCCAAGGCTTCGCCGGCATCGTCGCCGTCGCCGCCGGCCAGAGCGAAATCGGCGTTCTTCTCGCACCACTTCGGGAACGCGCGGCGGCGGTCCACGGGCGAGGCGGTGATGAGGATGGAGGTCTCGGCCGGGTTGACGCCGGTCAGGAGCTCCTGGAGGTCCTCGACGAGTGTGAGCGTGCCCTCGGCGCGGCCGGTGACGCTGTCGGCGAGGAAGTTTACATCCTTGAGCCAGACCACCCGTTTGCCGCCAAACATCGAGACGGTCTGCACGCTTTCGCGGAAACGATTCAAGGCGGCTTCGACCTCGCCCATGTTGGCGGCGAAGCCGTTGACGGTTTCCTGAGCGAACTCATCGGTGAGATCGGCGGTGAGGCCGGCGAAACGCTCCGCGCCCAGCCGGCCGACGAGGTAGTCGTCCTGTCCGCAGATGAACGTAAAGGGTTTCGTCGTGGACATGTCGGGTCGATATGGCGGTGAAGCGCGCGCGGGCGCACGAAAAAAATCGCCAGCGCCCCGCGCGCGGGCTGAATAATGAGTAACTTTCCCATGTTTACCGATCATCCCGGCCCGGCCCCGGACTCCGCTTCATGGCGACACGATTTGCTTCTGCTCGGTTTGGCCTTTGGCGCGCTCTACTTTGCGCTGTTGGGCGGGAACGCGCTGTCGAACCCCGATGAAAGCCGTTATTCGGAGATTCCCCGGGAGATGCTTGCGAACGGCGATTTCGTGACGCCGAAACTGAATGGCGTGAACTATTTCGAGAAACCGCCGCTGCTCTACTGGGCGGTTGCGGCGTGTTTTGCGGTGTTCGGACAGAATGAGTGGGCGGCGCGGACCATGCCGGCGCTCTCCGGGCTTTTCGGGGTGTTGCTCACCTACGCGGCGGCGCGGCGGCTGCACGGGCGGGCGGCGGGCGTGGCTTCGGCGATCGTGCTCGGTTCGTCGCTGTTGTTCTTCGCGCTCTCGCGGCTGCTGATCCTCGACATGGCGGTTTCGATGCTCATGTGCGCGACGCTGTTTTGCTTTATTTTGGGCGTGCGCGAGGCGCCCGGGGCGCGCCGGCGATGGCTGTTCTGCGGGCTCTATGCGAGTGCGGCCCTCGCGACGCTGACTAAGGGCCTGATCGGTTTCCTCGTCACGGGCGCGGTGATGTTTTTGTGGCTGCTCGTCTTCAACCAATGGAAACGGCTCCGTCCGCTGCACCTGCCGACCGGGATCGCGCTGTTTCTGGCGATCGCTCTGCCGTGGCACTTATTGGCGGCGCAACGCAATCCGACGTGGGCGGAATTTTATCTGATCCATGAACATTGGACGCGGTTTACGACGACGGTGCACGGGCGTTACGAGCCGTGGTGGTATTTTATCCCGATCGTGGTGCTGGGGATTTTTCCGTGGACCGGGTTTTTTTGGGGCGCGGCGCGTGAGGCGCTGGCCGGCGGCTGGGCGCGCCGGAAGGATAATGCCGACGCGTGGTTTCTCGTGACGTGGATCGTCTTTATCTTGCTGTTTTTCTCCAAGTCCCAGTCGAAGTTGATCCCGTATATCTTGCCCGTATTTCCGCCGATCGCCGTGTTGATCGGGCCGTGGTTGGCGCGGCAGTGGGCGGTGGGTGGAGTCGGCAAGCTCCGCTTCGGGTTTAATCTTTTTTCTTTGGTGAGTAGCGTGCTGGCGGCGGCGTTGATCATTGCGGTCACCAAACCCGATCTGATCAGCGATCCCGTGCAGGCGAAATTGCTGCGGCCGTATGCCTATGCGATGGCGGCGGTGTTGCTTTTGGGCGGAGTGGTGGCGCCGTGGTTTGCCCGGGCGCGTGGGTTGCGTGCCGGGTTGACGACGATGGTGAGCACGGCGGTCGGGCTCTACGTGTGCCTGATGTTGGCGGCGCCCCACATCAAACGGCCCGGCACGAAGGACATCGCCCTGGCTTTCGCCGCACGGGCGCAACCGAGCGACATGGTTTATCACTATGGCGAGTATTTCCACGATTTCTCGTTCTACGCGAAACGCGTCGCCGGCACCGTGGCGTTCAAGGGCGAGCTCGGGATCCAGATCGATCCGGCGGCCCAAGCGAGCGGGCGTTTCATCGACGGGCCGGAGTTTCACCGCCAATGGGCGGGATCCGAGCGAATCTACGCGGTTGCGCGAAGGAAAGACGTGGTGGAACTCTTCGCCAAACCCGCGTTCCGGTATCATCTGATCGCCGAATCGCGCGCTCACCTTCTCTTCAGCAATCAACCCTGATATGTCCGCACCCGCCGCCGCATCCGCCGTCCCTTACTTGCCGCTCACCCGGCCGACCCTCGACGAGGAAACCATCGCGGGCGTGGTCGAGGTGCTGCGCTCGGGCTGGATCACTTCCGGGCCCAACGTGAAAGCGCTCGAGGGCAAGCTGTCCGATTACTTCGGCGGGCGGCCCGTGCGGGTCTTCAACTCCGGCACCTGCACGATGGAGATCGCGCTGCGGATCGCGGGCGTCGGCGCGGGACATGAGGTGATCACGACGCCGCTTTCATGGGTGGCGACGAGCAACGTGATTCTCGAAGTCGGTGCTCGGCCGGTCTTCGTCGAGATCGATCCGGTGACGCGCAACCTGGACCTCAACCTCGTCGAAGCCGCGATCACGCCGGCGACGCGGGCCATCATCCCAGTCGATCTGGCCGGCCTGCCCGTGGACCGTGACCGCCTCTACGCGATCGCAAAAAAGCACGGCTTGCGGATCGTGGAGGATGCGGCGCAGTCGATGGGCTCGACGTGGAACGGCAAACGCATCGGCGCGACGGGCGATTTTGTCTCGGTGAGTTTTCACCCCAACAAGAACATCACGACGATCGAGGGCGGCTGTCTGGTCATGACCACCGAGGCCGAGGCGAAGCTGGCCGAGCAGTATCGCCTGCAAGGCGTGGTGCGGTCGGGCCTCGACGGCATGGAAGTCGAGGTCGTGGGCGGAAAATTCAATCTCACGGATGTCGCCGCGCGCGTGGGGCTCGGGCAGTTGCCGCGCTTGGAGGAGTTCAACGGCCAGCGCCGCGAGCTGGCGCGGGCGTATTTTGAGGCGTTTGCGGCCCACGGCGCGGCGGCGCTGGGGCTGGGCTTGCCCGTGGCGGACTTGGTGCAGAGCAACTGGCACATGTTTCAAGTCGTGCTGCCGCCGGGCGTGAAGCGGGCCGAGGTCATGGCGGCGCTGCACGCGGCGGGGATCGGCAGCGGGGTGCATTACCCGGCGATCCACCTGTTTGCCCTGTATCGGCGGCTCGGCTGGAAGGACGGAGATTTCCCGAAAGCGGAAGCCGTGGGCCGCAGTATTCTTACGTTGCCGTTGTTCCCGACCATGACACGCGCGGACGTCACGCGGGTGGTCGAGGCGCTTACCGGGATTTTATTGGTTTACGTGAAGTCATGATCGCGTTGCCCGAGCCCGTTTATCGCCCGCAAGCGGGCTCCTACCTCAAGCCATGAATATCGCGTCCTCACTCCCGCTCTCGATCGTCATTCCCGTTTACAATGAGGCGCTGAATTTGCCGACGCTCTTTGCGCGGCTCTACCCGGTGCTCGACGCGCTCGGCCGCCGCTATGAAATCATTTTCACGAATGACGGCAGCGCCGACCGCTCGATCGAGCTCCTCCGCGCGCAATTTGCGGCCCGGCCCGATGTCACGAGGGTCATCGATTTCAACAGCAACTACGGCCAGCACATGGCGATCATGGCGGCGTTTGAGCGCGTGCGCGGCGACGTAATTTTGACGCTCGACGCCGATCTCCAGAATCCGCCCGAGGAAATCCCCAAGCTGCTCGCGCAGATGGACGCCGGCTCCGATTATGTCGGTGG
Source organism: Opitutus sp. GAS368 (assembly GCA_945882935.1). Lineage (GTDB taxonomy): Bacteria > Verrucomicrobiota > Verrucomicrobiia > Opitutales > Opitutaceae > Tous-C4FEB. The sequence continues at coordinate 10,406 of CAMCWW010000088.1, read as the reverse complement.
TTATCGGTTGAATCGGCGGGATTCTTTTTTCCGTACGTACGCTTCTAAAGTCATCAACTACGTTCGTGAAAAAACGACGAGCATCGAGATGACGGATCAAGGTTGCATGTTGCGCGCGTACTCGCGGGCGGTGATCGACGCCATCGTGCGTAGCGGCGCGATCAATACTTTTATCCCCGCGCTGGCGTACAGCTTTGCGGGTAATCCGGCTGAAGTCGGCGTGAAGCACGAGGAACGGCACGCGGGCGTTTCCAATTACTCGTTTTACAGCCTGATTCGGTTGAATTTCGACCTCATCACGGGCTTCTCTATCGCACCGCTGCAATATTTCACGATGTTTGCCGGGCTTAGTTCGCTCGGGAGTCTTGCGCTGGTGGTACTGCTGTTTGTGCGTCGTTTCGCGTTCAACCTCGATCGCGAGACCTTCGGGGTGTTCACGCTATTGGCGATCGTACTCTTCGTGCTTAGCGTGGCGATGATCGGCATCGGCCTGATTGGCGAATACGTGGGGCGCACTTATCAGGTTGTCCGCGCCCGCCAGCGTTACCACGTGAAGGAAGTGCTCGAAACGAAATGAGCGCGAAGCCTCGCATCCTGTTTTTCGGTTATAGCGAAGTTGGTTATGCGTGTCTCTCGTTGCTGTTGGAGCGAGGGGACAACGTTGTTGCGCTCATCACGCATGAGGACAACCCGCACGAGAAAATCTGGTTCAAGACGCCGGCTGTGGCGGCGCGGGAAAAAGGCATTCCCGTTTTCACGCCCGAGTCCGTCAACACGCCCGAGTGGCGCGAACGCATCGCGGCGCTGCAGCCCGATCTGATTTTATCGGTTTATTACCGGCATATGATCGGGACTAAGATCCTCGCGCTGCCGCCGCTTGGCGCATGGAATATGCATGGTTCGCTCCTGCCGAAATATCGCGGCCGCGCGCCGATCAATTGGGCCGTGCTCCACGGCGAGCCGCGCATCGGGATGACGTTGCACCGCATGGTGAAATCCGCGGATGCCGGCGCCGTGGTGGATCAAGCGGGCGTGGACATCGGCCCGCGCGATACGGCGGAGCAGGCGTTTCGCAAGGTGTTGCCCTGCGCGCCGGCGGTGCTCGCGCGCCAGATCGATGCGTTGCTCGCTGGTACCGCCCGCGAGACGGCCCAAGACGAGACCCAGGCCAATTACTTCGGCGGCCGCAAACCCGAGGACGGTCGCATCCCGTGGGCTCAGTCTTCGCGGCAGATTTTTAATCTCATTCGCGCGGTGACCGATCCGTACCCCGGTGCGTTCACCGAGCTCGAGGGTGCGCGGTTAATGGTGTGGTGGGGCGAGACCGACACGCCTGCGACGAGCGGTCGCCGCGGCGCGCCCGGCGAAGTGCTTTCAATCGCACCGCTCGTTGTCGCCACGGGCGATGGCGCGTTGGAACTCACGCGGACCGAATGGCGCGGTGCGCCGCCCGCGATTTTTCAAGTCGGACAAAGGCTCGCCTAACTGGCTGCTATGCCCAAACCTCAGATCGAATCTTCATCTCATGCCCCTCAAAGTTCTCATCCTCGGCGCCAACGGTTTCATCGGCAGTTCGCTCACCCGAGCGATTCTCAAACAAAAAGACTGGGAGGTCTACGGCATGGACATCGGCTCCCACAAACTCGAGGACAGCTTGAGCAATCCGCGCTTCAAGTTCGTCGAAGGCGACATCACGATCAACCGCGAGTACATCGAGTACCATGTGAAGAAGTGCGACGTGGTCATCCCACTCGTCGCCATCGCCAACCCGATCCAATACGTCAAAGATCCCTTGCGGGTCTTCGAACTCGATTTCGAGGCCAATCTCGCCGTCGTCCGACACTGCGCCAAATACAAGAAGCGCATTATTTTTCCGTCCACGTCCGAAGTCTACGGCATGAGCACCGATGCCAAGCTCGACGAAGAAACGACGAGCCTTGTTTACGGCCCTATCGAGCGTCAGCGCTGGATTTACGCGTGCTCGAAGCAATTGCTCGACCGCGTCATTTACGCCTACGGCGTGCGCGACAACGTCGATTACACGCTCTTCCGTCCGTTTAACTGGATCGGGCCGCAACTCGACGACGTCATGGAGCCTAAGGAAGGCAGCTCGCGCCTTTTCACGCAGTTCATCTCCAACGTCATTTTCAAGAAACCGCTCCAACTCGTCGACGGCGGCAAACAAAGCCGCTCCTTCACGTTTATTGACGATGGCGTCGACGCGCTCCTTCGCATCATCGAAAACAAAAATGGCTGCGCCTCGCGCCAGATTTTCAACATCGGCAATCCCAGAAACGACGTGAGCGTGGCCGACTTGGCGAAGCACATCATCACAGCGTTCAAGGATTATCCCGACTACGCCGCGCACGTGAAGGCGGCCAAGACCGTGATCGTGCCCTCGGGTAAATATTTTGGAAAATATTACCAAGACATCCAGAAACGCGTGCCCTCGATCGCTAACGCGAAGAAGCGTCTCGGCTGGAGCCCTAAGGTCGGCCTCAAGAAGGCGATCAAGCTCACGCTCGATTACCACCTCGCGCACAAAGATTATCAGCTCGAGTAAACTCCGACATGGCGTGGCGCGCCCGCTGGCTGCGCTGCGCTACCCTTAAATTTTTTGGCGGGCCCAGTGGTCCTGCCCTACCTTTTAACCATGTCTGTCCGTCTCGCACTCAAGGTGGATGTCGATACCGATCGCGGTACGCGCGAAGGCGTCCCGAACCTCGTGGCCGATTTGCAGGCGGTCGGTGCGCCCGCGGCGTTTTTGTTTTCGCTCGGGCCGGATCAGACGGGGCGTGCGATCACGCGTGTGTTGCGGCCGGGATTTTTCCAAAAAGTTTCGCGCACGAGCGTCGTGCAAATTTACGGCGTGCGCACATTGCTCAACGGGACCTTATTACCTGCGCCGCATATTGGTCGGCGTAACGCTGGCGTGATGCGCGCGGTGCGCGACGCGGGGTTTGAGGTCGGGATTCATTGTTTCAATCATTACCGCTGGCAGGATTATGTGCAGACGATGCCACTCGCCGGCGTGCGCGCGGAATTTGAGGCGGCACGGGCAGAGTTTTTGCGGATCTTCGGGGCCGAGGCGCAGACGGCGGGAGCGCCGGGCTGGCAGAGTAACGCGCGGAGTCGCGCGGTGTACGATGAGGCGGGCTTACTTTACGCGAGCGATGCGCGCGGTGGGGCGCCGTTTTTCCCGCGCGTCGACGGCCAGGTTTTCAAGACGCTGGAAATTCCAAGCACGTTGCCGACGTTCGATGAATTGATGGGCCGGCCCGAGTACCCGGATGAGAAGATCGTGGATCACTACCTCGGGTTATTGAGCGCGGAGCACGTGAATGTGTTCACGCTCCACGCCGAGATCGAAGGAATGGGGCGGCGGAAACTTTTTCAGGAACTGCTCGCGCGTTGTCGTGAGGCGGGCGTCGAGTTTGTGCGGATGGACGACTACGCGAACACGCTCTTGAAGGATCGCGCGGCGATTCCGACGCGCGACCAAGTGCTGGGCGAGATCGACGGCCGGAGTGGCGTCGTCGCGGTGCAGCGGGCGGCTTAAGCGGCGCCGCCGCCGGTGTTGGCGGGGGCGGGTTTGAAGGCCGAGCGCAGGCTGGCAGTGAGGTAATCGCGGTTCATGCGCGCGATGAAATCGTGCGAGATGAGTTTCGGACACGCGGCGCTGCATTCGTATTGGTTGGTGCAGCTACCGAAGCCGAGCGTGTCCATGGTATTGACCATGGCGAGGACGCGGCGGTCGCGCTCGGCCTGGCCTTGGGGCAAGAGCCCGAGGTGGCCGACTTTGGCGGAGACGAAGAGCATCGCGCTGGCGTTTTTGCAGGCGGCGACGCAGGCGCCACAACCGATGCATTGCGCGGCGTCCATCGCGAGATCGGCGTCGCCTTTGGGAATAGGCAGGGCGTTGGCGTCGGGTGCGGAACCCGCGCGGGCGGTGATGAAGCCGCCGGATTGTTGGATCTTGTCGAAGGCGGAGCGGTCGGTGACGAGGTCCTTAACGACGGGGAAGGCGCGGGCACGGAAGGGCTCGACGACGATGGTGTCAGCGTCGCTAAAGGAGCGCATGTAGGTCTGGCAGGTGGCGACGCCTTTGCCGGGACCGTGGGGTTTGCCGTTGATGGTGCAGGAGCAGGTGCCGCAGATGCCTTCGCGGCAGTCGTGGGCGAAGGCGATCGGTTCGATGCCTTGGGCGCTGAGCTCGTCGTTTACGACGTCGAGCATCTCGAGGAAGGACATGTCCGGGCTGATGTCTTTCGCGGGATAATCGACGAAGGCACCGGTGGCGGCGGGGCCGGCCTGGCGCCAGACGCGGAGAGTGACGGAGAAAGTTTTGAGAGTGGATGCAGCGACCATGGCGGGGAACGGGTAAGAGGGTTACTTGTAGTTACGGAGGCTCATCTTGGTGAATTCGTAGTTGAGCGCTTCGGTGTTGCGCACGGGGGTCTTACCCTCGCCTTGGTATTCCCAGGCGGCAACGTGGCCAAATTTCTCGTCGTCGCGTTTGCACTCGCCGTCGGCAAATTGGTGCTCTTCGCGGAAGTGGCCGCCGCAGCTTTCCTCGCGGGTGAGGGCGTCGCGGCACATGAGTTCGCCGAGATCGAGGAAGTCAGCGACGCGGCCGGCTTTTTCGAGGGACTGATTGAGGGTGTCGGCGGAGCCGGGGACGTTGACGGAGGCGTTGAATTCCTCGCGCAGGGCGGGAATTTCTTGGAGCGCGGCCTCGAGGCCGGCTTTGGTGCGCGCCATGCCGCAGCGGTCCCACATGATTTTGCCGAGTTTTTTGTGGAAGTGGCTGACGGGTAGATTGCCCTTGGTGGCGAGGAAACGCGTGGTTTGGCCGCGGACATCGGCTTCGGCTTGTTGGAATTCCGGGGCATCGGAGGCGGGGCGCGAGCCGGGTTTCTGGCCGGCGAGGTAGTCGCCGATGGTGTAAGGAATCACGAAGTAGCCGTCGGCGAGGCCTTGCATGAGGGCAGAGGCGCCGAGGCGGTTGGCGCCGTGGTCGGAGAAGTTGGCCTCACCGAGCACAAAGAGGCCCGGGATATTGGACATGAGATTATAATCCACCCAGAGGCCGCCCATGGTGTAGTGGACGGCGGGGTAAATGCGCATCGGGGCCTTGTAGGCGCTTTCAGCGGTGATCTCGTGGTAGATATCGAAGAGGTTGCCGTAGCGTTCGCGGACGGCGGGTTCGCCGAGGCGATTGATGGCGTCGGCGAAATCGAGGTAAACGCCGAGGCCGGTGGAGCCAACGCCGCGGCCTTCGTCGCAGATGCGTTTGGCGGCGCGGGAGGCGATGTCGCGCGGGGCGAGGTTGCCGAAGCTTGGGTAGAGGCGCTCGAGGTAGTAATCGCGTTCGCTCTCGGGGATGGCGGCGGGGGCTCGGGTGTCGCCGGCTTTCTTCGGGGCCCAGATGCGGCCGTCGTTGCGGAGGGACTCGGACATCAGGGTGAGTTTCGACTGGTAGTCGCCGCTCACGGGGATGCAGGTCGGATGAATCTGGGTATAGCACGGGTTGGCCATGCAAGCGCCACGTTTGTAGGCGCGCCAGATGGCGGTGGTGTTGGAGCCGCGCGCGTAGGTGGAAAGGTTGAAGACGTTGCCGTAACCGCCGGTGGCGAGGATGACGGCATCGGCGGAGTGGCGGCTGATCTCGCCGGTGACAAGGTTGCGGATGATGACGCCCTTGGCCTGGCCGCCGACGACGACGAGATCGAGCATCTCGGAGTTGGTGTGCAGATCGACCGCGCCAGCGCCGACCATACGGGAGAGGGCGGAGTAAGCGCCGAGGAGAAGTTGTTGGCCGGTCTGGCCGCGCGCGTAGAAGGTGCGGGAGACTTGGGCGCCGCCGAAGGAGCGGTTGGCGAGGAGCCCGCCGTATTCGCGGGCGAAGGGGACGCCTTGCGCGACGCACTGGTCGATGATGTTGACGGAGACTTCGGCGAGGCGGTGGACGTTGGCTTCGCGGGCGCGGTAGTCGCCGCCTTTGAGGGTGTCGTAGAACAGGCGGTGCACGCTGTCGCCGTCGTTCTGGTAATTCTTGGCGGCGTTGATGCCGCCTTGGGCCGCGATGGAGTGGGCGCGGCGCGGGCTATCGTGAAACACGAAGCATTTTACCTTGTAGCCGAGGTCGGCGAGGCTGGAGGCGGCGGAAGAGCCGGCGAGGCCGGCGCCGACGACGATGACCTCGTATTTGCGCTTGTTGGCGGGGTTGACGAGTTTGATCTCCGTCTTGTGCTTGCGCCATTTTTCAGCGAGCGGGCCGGACGGGATTTTGGAGTCGAGGGTGGCCATGGCGTTGATCGAAGTTCGTGGGTTTTAGTGGTGCGCGGCGGGGGCGGACTTGGCGGCGGATTCCAGGGAGAGTTTACCGGTCAGCACGGCGCCGGGAATCGCGGCGTTGCCCGCGAAGTAGGCGAGACACGCGATGATGACGACGGTGCGGAGGGATTTAGACCAACGGGAATTACGCCAGCCCAGCGTCTGGAAGAGACTATCCATGCCGTGGAGCAAGTGCAGCGAGAGCAAGCCGACGGCGAGAAGGTAGAAACTCGCGACGAGCGGCGGTTGAAAACCGAGGATGACCATGCGGTACACATCGAGGACCGCGGTACCGGCAGGGACGACCGTGAAGCCGAGGACCTGGTAATCGTGCGCCATCTTGTAGGCGGGAAGGGCGGATTTAAAAGTAGCGCCTTGGGCGGTCCCGAGCGTGAAGTGAGCGAGGTGATAAATGATAAACGCCAGCACCACGTAGCCGGTCCAGCGCATGTAGCGCGAGGCGAGGGTGGCTTGGATCCAGGTTTTCACGCCGTAGGCTTGGCCGCCGCGGGCACGTTTGCTTTCGAGAGTGAGGACCGTAGCGGCCCAGATATGGATGCCGACGCAGACTAACAGGCCGATTCGAGCGACCCACAGGGCGGGCCCGAGCGATTGCAGAAAGTGGGCGTAGCCGTTGAGCTTGTCGGGGTGCGAAAACACCTGGAGGTTGCCCACGAGGTGGCCGATGACAAAGCCGATGAGCACGAGGCCCGTAACGGCCATCAGGATTTTGCGGCCGATGGAAGAGCCGAAGAGGTTGCCAACAAGGTTCATCGAAAAAGCGCGGGTTAGATAAATACTGCTGTCATTATGATTCCCCAGCATCGCTGCTTTGTAAAGAGGGCGGAATGAACCTGTCTGCTTATTAGTGGGCCTTACCTTTTTCAGAAGTGACCGCAGCGCCCGGAGAACGACTCCGTCTGGTTATTTGGCGAGCGGCTTGAGGAGGGCGAACTTCCCGCTGGCGGCTGGTGCGATGAACTTGCGGCGAAAGGCATTCACGCGCACGCCCGAGCCGAGCAGTTGGGCGAGAGCGCTTTCCACTGCGCCATGATCGGCCGTTTCGTCAGCCACGTAGTGAAAATCCCAACGCAACTCTCCCGTCTGGATCAACGTGTAATGCCAGCAACGAAACGCTACCGGTAACGCCTCGTCTACATCGCTGGCGGCCACCAGCGAGCCATCGGGTCGGAAATAAATGCTGCCCTCGCGGCCGAGAATGCGGAACCCCGTGGCTCGCCGTTGCACGATGTCGCCGGTGTGGTAACGCAATAACGGCATCGCCTCGCGCTCACGTGTGGTCACGTAGATTTGCGCGACGTCGGTCAATTCCGCGCGCCATGGCACCAGTTCGATGAACGCATTCGCGTCGATTGCTTGGAGGTTATCTTGGAACGCTTCGCCCACAAAAAGATACCCGGCCTCCGTCGAGCCGTACAGATCGACTTGCGGCGCGGGAAACACTTCCGCGATGCGCCGGCTGTGCTGTAGGCTGGCTTTGCCGTAAGTCAAAATCACCGCGCGCACGCTCGGCACCGTCACGCCCCGGCGTTGGGCGGCGCGCGCGAGTAGCGCGAGATAAACCGGCTCCCCCTCGATCACCTCGGGCTGCGTGGCCTGCAACTCGCGCACGATCCGATCCCATTCGCTCTCGGGAAAGACAAACGGATCACTCGTGAGGTTCAGGTAAACCGTGCCGTCAAAATAGCGGTGTGGAAACGGGTGATCCTCGTACGGGCAAAGATTGCTCGAGCAACCGATCGGCGCGAGGACGCACTTGCGATAATAGCGCCCGACGAATTGCCGCAAAATCGGCGACGCCAAATAGGCGCGATCCGTCTGCTTATTCCACCAGCCTTCTTCCATGATCACCGTCATGGGGCCGCTCGTCGTGCCGGAGGTGCTTTCGTATTCGTAGCTCTTGTCGGCGAGGCCGCGCTCGATCACGCGGTAATCCGCGAAGAACGCCTGATGCCCGTTTTCCACGATGTCTTTTTTAGACAACGCCGGGATTTCCTGAAAACACGACCACTGCAACGGATCCTTATGCAGCGGAAAACGCCGACTGTAGAGCGGACTGCGCTCGTAGATTTTTCGCACTTCCTGCTCCAACGCAGCTGGAATCACGACGGACGTAGTCGCGTCTAGGACGTCAGGGTGGTTGGCGAAGGCGGGCGCAGGCATCGTAAGGATTACCGTTAAAGAAAGATGCGCCCTTCTGCTAAGTCAAACGCCTCGCCCGGTGCGTTCGCGCCAGATCGGCTCGAAATGCATGAGCCCGCAGACAACCAAGCTGTGGGTGATTTTGCCCGCGCGCGCCCAGCCGAGGACCTCGTCCACTGGCGCCGTCACGACTTCGATTTCCTCGTCGTGATCCCATTCCGACACGCCGCTCAACGTGGCGTTTTCAACGAGCACGAGGTGGCAGCGATTGTTTTGGATGGCGGGGTTGGGGTGCACGCTCGCCAGCAATCGCGCACTCGTTCCCGTATAGCCGGTTTCTTCGCGCAATTCGCGCATCGCCGCCGTCACAGGATCTTCGCCCGGATCGATGATGCCGCCGGGGATCTCAAGGGAAAACTCCTCGATCCCAAAACGAAATTGGCGCACGAGCACGAGCTTTCCGTCGGGTGTAATCGCGATGACATTACACCAATCCGCCGACGCGATGACTACAAAATCGCGTTCCACCGCGCGTTGCGGGTGGCGCAGCCGCACGCTGCGCAGGTCAAGCACGCGCGTTGTCGCCAGGGTGCTTTGCCCTAGATGCTCCCAGCGGGCCGGTGCTCCCGGCGTGGACGATATACTCATAGGTAAAAGAAAAAACCTCCGCGCCGCAGAGGACGAGGAGGTTTTAAAAGGAGGAGGAAATTCTCCGAAAAAATTACTTCTTCGGGAGTTTCACTTTGTCGCCGACCTTCAACTTGCTCCAGTTCACACCGGGGTTGACGCTGAGTAAGTCGGCATGATTTACGCCGTTGGATCTGGCGATCTTGGTGCCGGTGTCGCCCGCTTTGACGACGTATTCACCTGGACCGGCGACGGCGGGTTCGCCGCTGCCTTTTTTGCCCGCGGCCGCGGCGGGCTTCTTGGCGGATTCTTCCAGCTTGGTGATCGCGGCGCTCTGTTTGGCGAGCTCGCCACCGACTTGGTTGAAGGCGTCTTGCGTCGAGCGGGTCAGCCCGACGAGTTCTTTGGAAGCTTTGTCGGCAGCGGCGGCGGCCGAAGCGACTTGGCCCTCGATCGCGTCAACCTTGGCGACCTTTTCTTCGTGAGCGGCGAGGGTCTTATTGACCTTCGAGAGGCTCATGGCGGCGTAGCCACCGAGCAGGAGCGCAACGACGCCCACAATGATGCCGCCGACCGGCAACATGCTGTTATTTTCGCGAGAAATGGTATCCATGGTGATGAAGTTAAGTTCTGAGATGAGAGCCAATCGCGGGGCGAGGCAAGCAGAGATTATTAAGAAACCTGAAGATGCGGCGCGATATCTAGGCGGCGGGCTTGACACGTTGGTTGAAGGCGCGTGCTGTGCGGCGTGCATCGGGGTGTAGCTTAGCCTGGTAGAGCGCCTGGTTTGGGACCAGGAGGTCGTAGGTTCGAATCCTATCGCCCCGACCACTTTTCCCTAATCGAAGCTTGCGCCCTCGATTCTAAAGCAACGGACCACGTGGTTTGGACAGCAAAACGCCGGGCTCATGGCATTTACCATCAAGCCCGGCGCTTAGAAGGGAAACGGCTTATTTGCCGGGTAATTTGATCTGCACACCACCGGCCGCGGGAGCTTCGGCTTGAGGCGCGGCCGCCGCAGGAGCGACGGGCAGACTGGCGCGGAGGGTCATGGCGCGTTGTGTCCAGGGGCTGGAGGGATCGATCTGAGCGACCTGTTCGGAATATTTCTTCACGTCGTCGGCGCGACCGGCTTCGGCGGCGAGGCTGGCGAGGTGATAGGAGGCTTCGGCGCGGATGCCTTTGAGTTGGGCGGCTTCGCCGGCGAGGGATTTCAAGGCGATTTCGCCCTCGGCGGTTTTGCCGGCGGCGATCTTGGCCATCGCGAGGCCGAGTTGGGC
>CAMCWW010000087.1:0-16016 GCA_945882935.1 Opitutus sp. GAS368 | reverse complement strand
GCTCGACGATCACCCTCCGCGGTCGCAACCTCCTCGACAAGGACTACGAACCCATCGCCGGCACCACCATGCGCCGCCTCGCCGACCCCATCTCCGCCGAACTCAGCCTCCGCACCTCCTTCTAAATCTTTCTCTTAATCTTTCTCTTTTTCCCCTCGGGGCCGGCTAACGCGGGCCGGCCCCTTTTCTTCCGCCCAACTATCCGTGCCCATCCGTGCCATCCGTAGCTAAACCTTTTCCCGCCATGCGCCCTCTTCCCTCCGCCATGCTCTCTGCCCTCCTGCTCACCGCGCTCCTCCCCGTCGCCTCAGCCACGCCCACCCCGTCTCTCAACTCTCAACCCTCAACTCTCAACCTTGCTTCGCCCGCCCCCACCGACACCCAGTGCTCCAGTCTCACCCAAGCCCCCGACGGCACGCTGCACCTCACCTACTCCGGCCCCACCCCCGCCGACTCCGCGCCCAACGCGCGCACGCTCTGGCACGCCACCCTCGCGCCCAACGCCACCACGTTTTCCCCGCCGCGCCCCATCGTCACGACTCCGCTCCTCATGGAGAATTGGGCCGACTTCGCCACGCTCGCCGGCGGCACCGACGGCGCCCTCACCGCCCAGTGGTTTCAAAAATCCGCGCCCGCCGCCCACGGCTACAACGGTTGGTTTTCCCGTTCCGCTGACGGCGGTCGCACCTGGCGCACGCCCGCGCGGCTCGGCCATGAATTCGTCGCCCTCGCCCCGCTCAGCCAAGGTCGCACGCTTGCGGTTTGGCTCGAAAGCACGCGCCCGCTCGAAGGCCATAACCACCTTCCTCCGACGGATCCGAGCGCCCCTTACCAGCCCGCCATGAAGCTTCTCGCCCGGCTTCTCTCGCCCGACGGCACGAGCCTCGGCGACTGGACCGTCGATCCCGACGTCTGCACTTGCTGCCAAAACACCGTTGCGGTCCTCCCCGGGGACCGCGTCTTCGTCGCCTACCGCGGCCACACCCGCGACGAGATCCGCGACAACCTCCACACCAACTTCGACCTCGCCACCGCCTCGTGGTCCAAGCCCACCACCCTCCGTGACGACGGCTGGAAAATCGCCGCCTGCCCCGTCAATGGCCCCGCCGCCGACTCGCTCGGCTCCACCCTCGCCGTCTCGTGGTTCACCGCCGCCGAAGGCATCGCCCGCGTCTTCGCCCGACTCTCCGTCGATGCCGGCACCACCTTCACCACCCCGGTGCAGATCGACCTCGGCCGACCCATCGGCCGCCTGGAAACCGTGGTGATGCCCGATCGCTCCGCCGTCATCCTCTGGCTGGAAATGAAATCGGAAAAAAATTCCGCCGGTCTTTACGCCCGCCGCCTTTTCCCCAACGGCCATCTCTCCGCTCCGCAACTCCTCACCACCACCGCGCAGGCCCGCTCCAGCGGTTTCCCCCGCGCCGCCCTCCGCCTCGACGGCTCACTCCTCATCGCCTACACCCAAACCGGCGAAGTCCCCCAAGTGCGCACGCTCACTTTCAACCCCGCTCCGCTCGTCCCCCAGACCACCCTCACCTTCCGTCGTCAGACTCCGACCTCGACCCTCGTCGCTCAAGAATTCTGTATCGCTCTCGCCCTGCCCTGAATTGCCTTACACCTCTTGCACCTCTTACTCCTCTCATCTCTCCAATGAAACTCCTCGCCCTCTTCGCCCTCACTCTCGCCGCCCTCGCTCCCCTCACGCTCCGCGCCGCCGCCGAAAAGCCCACCGCCAAAAACTGCGGCTGCGCCTGCTGCAAAGGCAAAGCCGTCTGCTGCTGCAACACCGACGATGCCACCCCGGCCGCGACCGCCGCCGAATCGAAAATCGAGCATCCAGAATCGAAAATTCCCCAACGTTACGCCCTCCGCGGCGTCGTCGTCGCCGTCGACGCCGATAAATCCGCCCTTCGCGTGAAGCACGAAGAAATCCCCGGCTTCATGCGCGCGATGACCATGCAGTTTAAAGTCGACGCCCCCACGCTCGCCGCCGCGAAAGTCGGCGCCACCCTTACCGGCCAGATGTCCCGCCAAGGCAAAGATTGGGTCCTCGAGGCGGTGAAATTTTTACCTTAAATCGCCGAGCCCGACGTCCCCATCGGACTTCGTGGTGCCCTCGGTCAGCCCCACTCCGTCGGCCATCCGCCGCCGCCCGCCCGTGCCGGTGATCAGCCGACGCCGCAGCCCTACGAATTCGCCCCTCGGCGAATGAGATTAGCGTTCTCCGTTGGCTCCTCGCCTACACCCACCGCGCCAGCGCCGCGCGTAGTTTCTCCTTCGCCCGCGCCACCCGAGATTCCACGGCCTTCACCGAGCAGCCCAGCGTGGCCGCGATCTCTGCCTGACCGAGCTCCTCATACTCAAATAGCACCAGCGCCTCACGCAATTCCCCCGGCAGCGCCGCCACCGCCGCCTGCACCGCCGCCGCTCGCTCGGCCCGTTCCAACCCGCCACCGTCTCCGGTTCTCCTCGTCTCCCCCGCTCTCCGTCCCTCCCTCTCCCCGTCTTCCGTCTCGCTCCACTCCTGCAATGAAACGGTCGGCCGTCGCCGCCACCACCGCAGTCGGTTGCGCGCGACATTCACCGCGATCGCGAAAATCCACGGCCGCAGCGCTGCACCTTCTCGAAACTGTTCCCGCTTTTGCCACACGCGGACCATCGTCTCCTGCGCCAGCTCCTCGGCCTCGCCCGCGTTGAACACGATCCGCGCAATCACCCGTTTCACCGGCAACTCCCAACGGCCCATCAGAACTCCCATCGCCGCCTCGTCTCCCGTCTGCACCCGCGCCATCAGCGCCGCATCCTCCGCCGCCGCGCGCTCCGCCCGTTCGTCACCTCCCGTCACTCCTTGCCCCTCGCCCGTCGCCTTCATCAAGGCTTCACCCGCAGGTTCGGCGCGCCGGCATGATCGTGATCCGCCACCCGCGGCTGCACGATCGCAAGATAACGTTGCCCGTGCTCTGCCGGCATCAACGCCGCGACGTTTTTGAAATGCTGCGTCATCGCGTCCACGCACACCCGCTCCAGCCGCGCGATCTCCGTCGCCGGCGCCTTGCGTTCCCGCGCGTCAAGAATCGCCGCACAGTGCTCGCCGCACTCCCCACTAAAGTCGTCGTGTAATTTCTTCACCGCTGCCGCCTGCGCCTCGCTCAAGCGAAATTCCACCCGCAGCCACGCCATCGCGTCGCCCGCCCGCGCCGCCCGCCGCAGCGCCGGATCGTCGTTGAGGGTAAACAACGCCGCAAAAGCGACCGCGCCCGCCGCCACCGCCATGGCCAGAGTAATGAGCCAGTTTCTCATCTCATCGCATCGCCATCGCCCGCGCATCAAGCCCGCTCACGTAGCTTTGCAACATCTCCGCCCGCTCCACCGCCACCCGCCCGCGGGCCTGCTCCCTCCCTATCCACGCGCCCACCCCCAACGCCACCACCAACAACACCGCACACGGCACCGCCCGGGCCCGCGCAAATCCCGCCCACGCCGCGTCGCCCCGCGCCCGCCCAAGCCTCGCCCACACCCCCGGGCGGAACCCGCCCGACACCTTCGGCTCCACCGACCACTCGGCCAACACTTGGCTCAATTTTTGATCCGACGGTTTCATCTTCATGTTGTGTTATACCCCGTCCCGGAAAAAATCCCTCAAAATATTTCGGGGGATTTTTCCGCCCGCGGCGTATCACCCTTTGATCCAGCCAACTTCAGCTCAAGCTCCCATCCATGAAAACATCCTCCCTCTTCCTCGTTCTCGCCACCGTCTCAGCCTCCTTAACCGCGTCCGCCCAAACGCCCGCCGCCTCCGGCTGCTCCCCAACCGGAGCCTGCTGCACCGCTCAAAAATCGTGCTGCCTGGCGCCTCTTGCCGCTGCCGACGAGCCCTCAGCCGCCGACGCCGCCGAGATCGCCAAAGCTCGCGCTAATTATCCCCTCAAAACCTGCCTCGTCGCCGACGAAGCGTTTGCCAACATCGGGCAAGCCGTCGGCTACGTGCACCGCGTCGCCGGCCAACCCGACCGCGTCATCTTCGTCTGCTGCAACGATTGTGTCGCCGACTTCAAGGCCGCCCCCGCCAAATACCTCGCCAAACTCGACGCTGCCAAAAAGAAGTAGGGTCTGGGTCTCCGACCCGCCCTTCGCGCCCACGCCCGCTCACTTCTTCCAGATTTCGTGTATTTCGTGTTTTTCATGGTGATCTTCCGTCCTCTCCAGCTGCCGCGTATCTCCGCGCCCCTCGCTCCGCTGTTCCTCGCCCTCCTCGCACTGATCACCACCCCCGCCGCTCACGCCTGTGCCAACTGCGGCGGCAAGGGCAGAGCCGGCTGGCTCGCCCGCGAACTCGCGCCCAAAGCCTCCGCACTTTTCCCCGCCGCGCCGATCACCGCCTACACGCTCGATATCGCTGAGACTACCCTTAGCCCCGCCGGGCGCTCCGTTCCCGCACTCACCATCAACGGCACCGTCCCCGGCCCCACGCTGCGCTTCCGCGTCGGCGATGTCGCCCGGATCGTTGTCCGCAACCGCCTCGCCGCCGACGAGGCTTCTCTCCACTGGCACGGGCTCCTCCTACCCAATCTCGAAGACGGCGTGCCCCACCTCAACACGCCGCCCATTCCCGCCGGCACCGAGCGCACCTTCGAGTTTCTCCTCACTCACGCCGGCACGTATTGGTATCACAGCCACACCGGCCTCCAAAAACAACGCGGGGTCTACGGCAGCATCGTCGTCGAGCCCGCCCCCGGCTCTCCGCCCCGCGCCGATCTCCCCCAAATCGACCGCGACCACGTCGTCGTCCTCTCCGATTGGACCAATGAAGATCCCGACGTAATCATGCGCTCGCTCCTCCGAGGCAGTGACTGGTTCGCCATCCGCAAAAACACCGCCCAATCCCTTCTCGGCGCCTACCGCTCGGGCCACCTCCGCGACTTCCTGAAACGCGAGCGCGCCCGCATGCTCCCGATGGATCTGTCCGACGTCGCCTACGACGCCTTTCTCCTCAACGGCCAGCCCGTTTCCC
This sequence comes from Opitutus sp. GAS368, assembly GCA_945882935.1. Lineage (GTDB taxonomy): Bacteria > Verrucomicrobiota > Verrucomicrobiia > Opitutales > Opitutaceae > Tous-C4FEB. The sequence continues at coordinate 11,002 of CAMCWW010000087.1, read as the reverse complement.
GCCTCCCCGCCCGCCCCGGCGAGACCATTCGCCTCCGCGTCATCAACGCTGGCGGCTCCACCTATTTCTACCTGAGTTCCGCCGCCGGACCGCTCACGATCATCGCCGCCGACGGCATGGACGTCGCGCCGATCAAACAAAACCGTCTCCTCATCGGCATGGCGGAAACTTACGACGTCCTCGTCACCATTCCCCATTCGCCCGCCGCCGCCGCTTGGGAAATCCGCGCGACCGCCCAGGACAACTCCGGCCACGCCTCCCTCCTCCTCGGCGATCCCGCCGCTCCTGCGCAACCCGCCCCCGTCCCGGGCCCGCTCGCAATCTACAACATGGACGCCGCCCTCTCCGTGATCCTCGCCCAGCACGACGAGACCGGCGACATCACCGACGCTGCCGCCCTTGCCGCCGAGGTCGACCGTCCGCTGCCACCCTACGTCCGCCTTCGCTCGCCCACCCCCACCACCCTCCCCGCCGCCGCACCCCGCCGCTCCGTCACCCTCAAGCTCACCGGCGACATGACCCGTTACCTCTGGTCTCTCGACGATCGCACGATGGACGAAGAAAGCACCATCGCGGTGAAGAAAGGCGAAGTCCTCCGCCTCGTCCTCGTGAACAACACGATGATGCACCATCCGATGCATCTCCACGGACACTTTTTTCGGCTCCTCATCCCCGATGCCGGCGACCCTGCCTACGCCCCGCTCAAACACACGGTAGACGTCCCGCCCATGAGCCGCCGCACCATCGAGTTTCTCGCCAGCGAAGACCGCGACTGGCTGTTCCACTGCCATCTCCTTTACCACATGATGGCCGGCATGGCGCGGGTCGTAAGCTACTCGGAGCCTCCTTCATCTTCGACTTCAACTTCCACTGCGGTCCAAGCCCCCAACCTCGGTGAACACGCCAAACCTCACACCTACGCCTGGCTCGACGTCACCCTGCAATCCCACCTCAGCACCGGCCACGGCACCGTCCAAACCGGCCGCGACAACCTCAACCTCAGGTGGGAAGCCGGTTGGGCCCACGTCGACGACACCGGCTTCGAAATCGACGCAACCTACTCCCGCTATTTCAACCCCCGCTGGACCGCCTTCGCCGGCCTCCGCGCCGCCAACCTCACCGCCACGCGCCACTCCGCGATCGCTGGCGCCACGTACCGCCTGCCCTACCTCGTCGATTTCACCACCACGCTCCAAAGCAACGGCGACGCCCGTTTCTCCCTCGCCAAAAATCTCCCACTCACCGCCCGCCTCGGCCTCCAGCTCCACGTCGAATACGACACCGCGCTGCGCTTCGCCTCGACCGTCACGCTTGCCTACACCGTTTCAAAAACCATCTCCCTCGTCGCATCCCATGACGGCGACTACGGCCTCGGCGCCGGCGTCGCCGTCCGTTTTTAAGCTCCACAATAATTCTTCATGAAAATCATCCTCTTCACCCTCGCCCTATTGATCGTCCCGGCCTTCGCCGCCGTCTCCTCCCCCGAAAAAGTCGATGCTCCAAAATCCAAAGACTCCGCCACTGCTCCGAAGCCCTATCCGTTAAAAGTCTGCATCGTGACCGACAACGACCTCGATTCGATGGGCGACGAGAGCTCCTTCATCCACGAGGGCCAGACGGTGAAATTTTGCTGCCCGCCCTGCGAAAAGAAATTCCTAAAGAACCCCGCGCGCTACCTCGCCAAACTCACTCCGCCCAGTAACCCGGCCGCCCCGAAATAGCCCGCCGCCGTAACCGCCCGCACCTCCGGCCCAGCATTTTCAACTTCGCGGCCTTTCGCGGTTTCCCACGACCGATCCCTCCGCTCTCGTGTGCTTCGTAGCCGCCTGCTGCGAACTCCCGCATTTCCACTCATCTCCTCACGTCCCTCGCCTCTTACTCCGCCCACCCCTCTCGCTCCTTAACGCGCCACCACCCATGCGCCCGAAGTTTCTCGCTCTCGCCTTTTACTGCGCCACCACGCTGTTACTTTCCGGCTGCAACACGGCCGCCGTCCGCGTGCTGACCAACTATGAGACGTTTTCAAAACTCGATCCCAAGGTCCGCGCCAACATCCTCCTCGGCCGCCCCAACTACTCCAGTTCCTCCGCCAGCGCGAGAGCGGGCCGCGAGGTCTGGAGTTACACCGGACTCGATGTCACGAAGCCCATCAGTTTCGACTCCAACCAGTCGGGCTACGCCAACGCTACGCCGACCATCTTCCTCGGCTCCGTCACTTTCCGCGACGGAAAGGTGATCGAGTTCACCAACAGCTTCGCCGCCCGCTAAGCCCACCCCGCACCGCCTGAATTTCTGCGCCTCCTCCCGTTGTAGAACCGACCACCGGTCGGTTGTCGGTCTCCGCTTCCGCCCTTCCGTGTATTCCGTGTGCTCCGTGGGCACCCTCCGTCTTCCGCGCCCTTCGCGTGGATCCTCTCCCTGCCGCGTCCCTTGACACGCCGCCGATTCCTCGGCTCGTTTTCCGTCGTGTCGTTCCTCCGCCGCTTCATTGCCGTCGCGCTCCTGGCCCTTTGGCTGCCCGCGACTTTGCACTGCGCCCTCGAGGCCGCCGGACTCAAAATCGCCTTTGTTTGCCACGACCACGACGATGGCCACGGCCATAGTCACCCGGCGCCCGCACCGGACCACCACGGCGCTCAGTCCGACACCGATGCCTGTCACCCTTTGGAAGATGCGGCCATTAAACCCACGTCTCTCGCGAAACTCGTCGGCCAAGCCACGTTTTTCCTGATCGCTCTCCTGCCTGTCCCACCCGAACTCCCGGTCGATCGCGTGTGCCCCGAGCGCACCGATGTGCCCCGCGAGTTGGGTCGAGGTTGGCAATTCGCCACGCGCGCCGCTCCGCTGGCACGCGCTCCGTCCGCTTCGGTTTAACGCGCTCGCCCAGCGAGCCGCCCGTTCCGTCTCCGCGCTTTCGCGGAGCCCGTCCCCGCCACGCGCAGCCGCGTCGGCCTGCCTTCGTTCCATCGTCCGTATTTTTCCCATGCGTTTACCTGTTTTCACTCTCCTTTTGCTCACCGCCGCGACGCTCACCGCCGCCGAGCGCCCGCTCACGCTCGCCGACGCCCTCGCCCGCGTCGAAGCCGGCCACCCTTTCCTGCGCACGCGCGACGCCGAATCCCGCCTCGCCTCCGCTCGCTCGGCCCAAGCCTTCGCGCGCCCCGCCGCGGAGATTTCCCTCCAATTTGAAAACGCCCTTGGCACCGGCGAACTCAGCGCCGCCCGCAGCCTCGAAACCACCCTCCAGCTCAGCCGGGCCATCGATCTCGCCGACCGCCGTGCCTCCCGCAACACCGTCGCCTCCGCGCGCAACGACGCCGAGCAACTGGCGTGGGCGGAACGCCGCCGCGAACTCCACGCCGAGGCCGCAGGCCGCTTCATCCGCGTTGTCGCCGCCCAAGCCGAACTCATCGCCTCGCGCGAATTCGTCACCCTCGCCCTAAGCACGGCCGAGACCGTCGCCGCCCAAGCCCGCGCCCACGTCGCTCTGCCTGCCGACATCGCCCGCACCCGCCTCGCCCTCGCCGAGGCCACCCTCGAGAGCGAACATGCCGAGCACCTCCTGCTCTCCGCTCGCCAATCCCTCGCTTCGCTCTGGGGTGCCCCCGTTCCCGATTTCACCACCGCCTTGGCCGATCTTACCACGCTCCCAGCCGTCGCACCTTACGAGACGCTCGTCGCCCGCCTCACGGGCACGCCTGCCCAAGCCCGCTACGCCGCGCTCACCCGCTGGCGCGACGCCCAAGAACGCCTCGCCCGCCAGGAGGCCGCCCGGGGCGAGACCCGCTGGTCCGCCGGCCTCCGCCGCGTCGAGGCCACCGATGATTTCGGCTTCGTCGTCGGCCTTGGCTACGCCCTCCCCAATCGGGCCTCCGGCGAAGCGGGCGCCTCCGAAGCCCGCGCCGAGCGCGACCGCGCCGCCGCCGAGGGCGAGGCCGCCCTCCACGCCGCCCGCGCCACACTCTTTTCCCTGCATCAGGAGCTCGGCCACGCCCGCATCGCGCACGACACCGCCCGCGACGAACTCATCCCGGCCGCCACCGCGTGGCTCACCGCCATCGACGCCGGCCTCGCCGCCGGCCGCTATCACGCCCGCGACCAACTCGAAGCCCGCGCCGCCCTCTTCTCCGCCCGCCGCCGCCAGGTCCAGGCCGCCGCCGAGTACCACGCCACCCTCGTCGAAATCGAACACCTCCTCGCCACCCCCGCCTCGTCCTAAATTTCTCCGCTCCCAAATTTATCATGAACTGGAAACTCCCACTTTCTCTCCTTGCCGTCGTCGCCCTCGGCGGTGCCGCCGCCTATTTCATCGTCGAGTCCGGGCACGATCACTCCGCCGCCGGCCATGATGACCACGGTCACGCCCACGGCGCTCACGGCCACGGCACTCCCGCCGAAACCGCAGCAGCCAAAGGACCGCACAACGGCCGTCTGCTCCACCACGGCAAATTCACCCTCGAACTCGCCATCGTCGAACGCGGCATCCCGCCCGAGTTTCGCGCGTGGTTCAACCTCGACGGCCAACCGCTCCCGCCCTCCGCCGTCCAACTCACCGTGCAGCTCATCCGTCCCGGCGGCGTGATCGACGATCACCGCTTCGCCCCCGAGGCCGACTACGTCCGCAGCCCCGCCGAGGTCTATGAGCCCCATTCCTTCTCTTACAAGATCATCGCCCGCCACGGCGACACCCTGCACCGCTGGGAGTTCGACGCCCCGGAAATGCAGACCACCGTCGCCACCGCCGCGGCCACGCGCGGCGGCGTCCTCGCTGAGCCCGCCGGCCCCGCCACGATCACCGAAGCCGTCTCCGTTTACGGCCAAGTGAAACTCAACGCCGACCGCCTTGCCCGCGCCGTCCCGCGCTTCGCGGGCCTGGTCCGCGAAGCCCGCAAATCCCTCGGCGATACCGTCACCGCCGGCGACGTCGTCGCTCTCGTCGAGACCAACCAAACCCTTGCCACCATCGAGGTGAAGGCCCCCATCTCCGGCGTCATCGTCGAGCGCGAGGTTCATGCCGGCCAGACCGTCGCCGAGGGCGCTACGCTCTACACCATCGCCGATCTCTCCACCGTCTGGGTCGATCTCCACATCCCGCGCGGCGACCACGCCCGCGTCAAAGTCGGCCAGACCGCCGCGCTCCTGCTCGACGACGGCGCGCCCGCCGCCGCCGGCCCGATCGCGTGGCTGGCTCCCACCAGCTCCAGCGAGGCCCAGACTCTCGTCGCGCGCGTGGTCCTACCCAACCCCGACGCCCGCTGGCGCCCCGGCCTTTTCGTCAAGGCCGACATCACGCTCGCCACCCACGCTGTGCCCGTGGCGGTGAAAGAATCCGCCCTTCAGACGCTCTTCGATTTCACCGTCGTCTTCACCCAGCACGGCGAAGTCTACCAAGCCCGCCCCCTCGAGGTCGGCCGCCGCAGCGGCGGCTACGTCGAAGTCCTAAAAGGCCTCGCCGCCGGCGAACGCTACGTCACGGAAAACAGCTTCCTCATCAAAGCCGACATCGGGAAATCCGGCGCCTCGCACGACCACTAAAATCCCGCCGTAGCCCCAAGTCTCACGCTCCGACTCTCAGCTCTCAGCCCTAAGCTCTCAGCTCCCCAGCGCCCGCAACTACCTTTTCCCTATGCTCGAAGCCCTCCTGCAATTTTCCATCCGCCGCCGCTGGCTCGTGCTCGTGCTCACGTTCGGCGCGGCCGCCCTCGGCGCCTACCATTTCCGGCACCTCCCCATCGACGCCGTCCCCGACATCACCAACGTCCAGGTCCAGATCAACACCGAGGCGCCCGGCTTCTCCCCCCTCGAGTCCGAGCAACGTGTCACCTTCCCCATTGAGACCGCCCTCGCCGGTCTCCCGCGCCTCGATTACACGCGCTCCCTCTCCCGCTACGGCCTCTCCCAAGTCACCGTCGTCTTCAAAGACGGCACCGATATCTACTTCGCCCGCCAACTCATCACCGAGCGGCTCCAAGAAGTGAAGTCGCAGCTCCCGGCCGGCCTTGAGCCGACGATGGGACCCATCGCCACCGGCCTCGGCGAAATCTTCATGTTCACCGTCGAGCCCAAAGACGACTCCACGCGCAAGCCCGACGGCACACCCTACTCGCCCACCGATCTGCGCGAGTTGCAGGACTGGGTTGTCCGCCCCCAACTCCGCAACCTCAAGGGCGTCACTGAGGTCAATACCATCGGCGGCTTCGTGAAGCAGTTCCACGTCACGCCGCACCCCGATCGCCTCCTCGCCTACGGTCTCACGCTCCGCGATGTCATGGACGCCCTCGCGCGCAACAACTCCAACGTCGGCGCCGGCTACATTGAGCGCGCCGGCGAGCAATATCTCATCCGTATCCCCGGCCAAATCGCCAACCTCGCCGAGATCGGCGCGCTCGTCGTCGCCCAGCGCGACGGCCAACCCGTCCGCATCCGCGATGTCGCCGCTGTTCTCATCGGCGAAGAATTACGCACCGGCGCCGCCACCGAGAACGGCCGCGAAGTCGTCCTCGGCACCGTCTTCATGCTCATCGGCGAAAACTCCCGCGACGTCGCCACCCGCGTTGCTCAAAAACTCGTCCACGTGAACCGCAGTCTGCCCGAGGGCGTGATCGCCAAACCCGTCTACGATCGCACCGCCCTCGTTGACCGCACCATCGCCACCGTCCGCAACAACCTCGTCGAAGGCGCGCTCCTCGTGATCGTGATCCTGTTTTTTCTTCTCGGTAATATCCGTGCCGCGCTCATCACCGCCGCCGTTATTCCGATCACGATGCTGCTCACCATCACCGGCATGGTGACCAATAAAGTCTCCGGCAACCTCATGAGCCTCGGGGCCCTCGACTTCGGCCTCATCGTCGATGGCGCCGTCATCATCATCGAAAACTGCCTCCGCCGCTACGGTTCCGAGCAACACCGCCTCGGCCGCCTCCTCACCAAGCCCGAGCGCCTCGCCCTCGCCTTTGAGGCCACCAAAGAAGTTCGCGGCGCCACTCTCTTCGGCGAACTCATCATCGCCGTCGTTTACATCCCCATCTTCGCCCTCACCGGCGTGGAGGGAAAAATGTTTCACCCCATGGCCTTCACCGTCGTCCTCGCCCTCCTTGGCGCGATGATTCTTTCGGTGACGTTCGTCCCCGCCGCCGTCGCAATTTTCATCACCGGCAAGGTCTCCGAAAAGGACAACATCGCCATCCGCGGCGCCAAAACCCTTTACCGTCCCGTCCTCCGTTTTGTGCTGACCATCCGCCCCGCCGTCGCCCTCGCCGCCATCTTCCTCGTCGGCCTCGCCGGCCTCGCCGCGTCGAAGATGGGCACCGAGTTCATCCCCAATCTCGACGAGGGCGACATCGCCCTCCACGCCCTCCGCATCCCCGGCACCAGCCTCACACAAGCCATCAAGATGCAGGCCGAGGTCGAGGCCTCCCTTAAAGCTTTCCCCGAAGTGGACAAGGTCATCGCCAAGATGGGCACCGCCGAAGTCGCCACCGATCCCATGCCGCCCAGCGTGGCCGATACTTACGTTATGATGAAACCGCGCGCCCAGTGGCCCGACCCCAAGCGCACAAAAGCCGATCTCGTCGCCGCGATGGAGGCCGCCCTAAAAAAACTCCCCGGCAACAACTACGAATTCACCCAGCCCATCCAGATGCGTTTCAACGAACTCATCTCCGGCGTCCGCTCCGATGTGGCCGTGAAAATCTACGGCGACGACCTCGAAGTGATGACCGGCGTCGGCCAGGAAATCGAAGCCACGCTCAAAGCGATTCCCGGCGCTGCCGATGTGAAGATCGAGCAGACCACCGGCCTCCCGCTCCTCACGGTGCAACTCAACCGCGAAGCTCTCGCCCGCTACCGCCTCACCGTCGCCGACGTGCAGGCCCTCGTCTCGACCGCGCTGGGCGGCACGACCGTCGGGCAAATCTTCGAAGGCGACCGCCGCTTTGACCTCGTCGTCCGCCTCCCCGAAAAGCTCCGCACCGACCTCGCCGCCCTGCAAAACCTCCCCGTCCCCCTCCCTCGCTCCGACGCTCATCTCTCAGCTCTCACCTCTCAACTTCACCACATCCCCCTCCGCGAGGTCGCCAAAATCGAAATCGCCCCCGGCCCCAATCAGATCGGCCGAGAAAACGGCAAGCGCCACGTCATCGTCACGGCCAACGTCCGCGGCCGTGACCTCGGCGGCTTCGTCACCGAAGCGCAGGCCCAAATCACCGCCGCCGTAAAAATCCCCGCCGGCTACTGGCTCGGCTACGGCGGCACGTTCGAGCAACTTCTCTCTGCGACCAAACGCCTGCAGATCGTCGTCCCCGTCTCCCTCCTGCTGATTCTCGGGCTACTCTGCATGAGCTTCGGTAACGTGAAGGACGCGCTCCTGGTCTTCACCGGCGTGCCCCTCGCGCTCACTGGCGGGGTCGCGGCGCTCTGGCTGCGCGACATCCCGCTCTCCATCTCCGCCGGCGTCGGCTTCATCGCCCTCTCCGGCGTCGCCGTCCTGAATGGCCTCGTGATGCTCTCCTTCATCAATGCCCTGCGCGCCGAAGGAAAGCCGATCGACGTCGCCGTCGAGGAGGGCTGCCTCACGCGCCTGCGTCCCGTCCTCATGACCGCCCTCGTGGCCAGCCTCGGTTTCGTTCCGATGGCCCTCGCCACCGGCGCCGGCGCAGAAGTCCAACGCCCGTTGGCCACCGTCGTCATCGGCGGCATCATCAGCTCCACCTTGCTCACGCTCCTCGTCCTGCCCGCCCTCTACACCCTGGTTTACCGGAAACCCGCTTCAGCCGCCTCGTAAAAGTCTTCCTCCGGTTGCGATCACCGCGTGGACCAAATCGCCCTGATCCGGCGTCTCCGAAACCCTTCCGATTCTCCGCCTCCGAATTTTCTGTGGGTTCCGTGGGCCCTCTCCGATCGGCCCCGTTCCGCCTTTCGTGTGTTTCGTGTGTTTCGTGGTTAGAAAACTCCCGTCTGTCCGCCTGCCTGCTCGGTTCTCCAGCACCAACGCCCACCGGTAAAATTCGCCATTGCCCGCTCGCCATTCCTCCGCGGCCACTCAATTTCACCGCATGAAGACCACCCTCCGCGCCTCTCTCGCCGTGTTGCTCCTCTGCTCCTTCGCCGGATGTTCGAAGCACTCCGAGCATAAGGACTATTCCAAAGCCCCCGGCGGCGACGCCCACGCCGGTCACAACCACGGCGGCCACGCCCACAACGCGCCCCACGGAGGCATCCTCGTCGAGCTCGGCAACCACGCTTACAACGTCGAACTCCTCCGCGACTCCGCCACCGGCAAGCTCACCGCTTGGATTCTCGACGCCCACGCCGAAAACTTCGTCCGCATCGCTTCGCCCGCGATCGAGGTGGTAGCCATGCCCGGCGGAAAATTCACCCCGCTCTCCCTCACCGCCGTCGCCAACCCCGCCACCGGCGAGACCGTCGGCAGCACCTCCCAATTCGAGGTCCAAGCCGATTGGCTCAAAACCTCCGGCCCCTTAACCGGTATCTTCACCGTCGAGATCCGCGGCACCAAGTTCGAGAAAGTGGGCTTCGCCCTGCCGAAGTAACGCCGCCTTCCGGGTGGCACGGGCATCTTGCCCGTGGATTGGATCCGATAATCCACGCGCACCCGCCTGATCCGTCCGCCGTCAGCCCAATCGAAAATCGCCATTCCAAAATCGAAAATCTCCCAGATGCCCATTCCCGTCACCGTCCTCACCGGCTTCCTCGGCGCCGGCAAAACCACGCTCCTCAACCGCATCCTCACCGAACAGCACGGCAAGAAACTCGCCGTGATCGAAAATGAATTCGGTGAAGTCGGCGTGGATAACCAACTCGTCATCCAGTCCGACGAAGAGCTCTTCGAGATGAACAACGGCTGCATCTGCTGCACCGTCCGCGGCGATCTCATCCGCATCCTCGGCCGCCTCATGAAGCGCAAGGAGCCCCTCGATGGCATCCTCATCGAGACCACCGGCCTCGCGAACCCCGGCCCCGTCGCGCAGACATTTTTCACCGACGACGAGATGAAGGCCAACTTCCGCCTCGACGCCATCGTCACCGTAGTCGACGCCAAGCACATCCTCCAACACCTCGGCACCGACGACGAATCCGTGAAGCAAATCGCTTTCGCTGACGTCATCATCCTCAACAAAACTGACCTCGTCGCCCCCGCCGAACTCGACGCCCTCGAACTCCGTATCCGCGCCATCAACGCCGTCGCCAAGATCCATCGCGCGCAAAACGCCAACGTTCCCCTCGACCACGTGCTCAACGTCGGCGGCTTCAACCTCGGCCGCGCCGTCGATGTCGACCCGAAGTTCCTCGAGCCCGAATATCCCTTCGAATGGGCCGGCGCCTACGCGCTCCCCGTCGGCGCGCACGAACTCATCATCGGCCACCACGGTCACGATCACGGCCACGACCACTCCCACGAAGGCCACGACCACGCGCACGGCGAGCACGACCACCATCACCACCACGGTAACGCCAACGAACTCGACGTCGTCGTCATGCCCGTAAAATTGCCCGTCAACGGCGACTTCACCACGCCCGATTCGCTCGCCGCCCTCGCTGCCGCGCGCGACGCCGCCGTCCACGTCTTCGCCGACTGGGAAGCCCGCCTGAAAGAAGGCGACGCCGTCGTCCCCGGCGCGACGCTCCACCGCCTGCTGCTCACCGAGGGCAACGGTAAGTTTGTTCTTAAAATCCCCGCGCCCGGCTTCTTTTTCGTCTTTGAATCCTGCGGCCACGACCCACTGCACATCCAGGTGATGGGCGAGACCGCCAAGCCCTGCTGGCAGCAGGATTTCCACGCCGCGCACACCCACAACGACGCCGTGACCAGCGTCGGCATCAGCACACCGGGAGACCTCGACGGCAAGAAACTCAACGACTGGATCAGCGAACTCCTGCGCGTAAAAGGCGGCGACATCTACCGCATGAAAGGCGTGCTCGCGGTGAAGGGCTCCAACAAGCGCCTCGTCTTCCAAGGCGTGCACATGCTCTTCGACGCGAA
>CAMCWW010000086.1:0-16166 GCA_945882935.1 Opitutus sp. GAS368 | reverse complement strand
CGGCTGGCGCAACCCTTACACCTGGGGTGAATCCAAAGTCGTCGGTGACGAGGTTCACCTCATCGCCGATAAGAAATTTTTCCTCATCACCGAGAAGTCTTACGCCGACTTCGTGTTCGAAGTGGAAATCCTCCTGCCGGCCGGCAAGGCCAACAGCGGCGTGATGTTCCGCGCGCAAGTTCAGCCCAATAAAGTTACCGGCTACCAAGCCGAGGTCGACGGCGACCCGGTCCGCCTCTGGTCCGGCGGCCTCTATGACGAGGGTCGCCGCATGTGGTTCGCCAGCCCGATCAAGGGCGACGCCGCCAGCGAGAAAGCCTTCCGCGACCGCGCCGGCTCCTCGTTCAAGCGCGACGGCTGGAACACCTACCGCATCACCTGTCAGGGCCAAAGTCTGAAGATCGAGGTCAACGGCGTCGTCACCACCGACATTAAGGATTCCATGGACGCCAGCGGCCCCATCGGCCTCCAACACCACGGCGAAAAAGGCCAGACCTACAAATTCCGTAACGCGCGCATCCGCGAACTCTGAGCTTCGTTCGTTTTTCGGTAGGGACGGCTCTCCGAGCCGTCCGCTTTGATCTGTAATTCCGCAGGGCGGGGTCGCAAAACCCCGCCTTTTTTTGCGCCCGCCGCCGACCCGGCGATCGCTCGGAAAATGTCCGGAGCAGCCAGCTCGGCGTCTTGGTTGTTTCCCGCGTCTCCCGCGCAATGCCGGGCGCTGTTTTTTCTTCAGGTCCGCGCTTCAGCTCCCATTATCCGATTCTCCCCCGACTGTTTTCCATCTCCCCCTCTCTCCTTCTCTCCCTCCCCCTCTCCCCGTCCGCCCTCCGATGCCCCACCCCGCCTTCCTCGATTCCTCCGACCCAGCGATCTACACGCTGCGCACGACCGCGCCCGGCCCCACCGGCAAGCTCCCGCTCACGGCGCAGATGCTGCGCAACGCCACCAGCGGGCACATCTTCGGCATGACGCAAAACGCCGGCATGGGCTGGGACCCGCGCAAACTGCTCGGCAAAGAATTTCTCATTCTCAGCACCCAGGGCGGCATCCGCGCCACCGATGGCACGCCCGTCGCCCTCGGCTACCACACCGGCCACTGGGAGGTCGGACTGCTCATGGAGGAAGCCGCGCGCACGTTTTCCGCCCACGGCGCGACTCCGTTCGCCGGCTACGTGAGCGATCCTTGTGATGGTCGTTCCAACGGCACGCCCGCGATGCTCGACAGCCTGCCCTTTCGTAACGATGCCGCCATCGTTTTTCGCCGTCTCATCCGCTCGCTCCCCACCTGCCGCGGCGTCGTCGGCGTCGCCACCTGCGACAAGGGTCTGCCCGCGATGATGATGGCGCTCGCCGGCACGAAACACCTCGCGAGCGTCCTCGTCCCCGGCGGCACCACCCTCCGCACCGAAGAGGGCGAAGACACCGCCAAGGTCCAGACCCTCGCCGTCCGTTTCGCGCAGGAGGAAATCACCCTCGATTTCGCCGCCGAGATGGGCTGCCGCGCCTGCGGTTCCCCCGGCGGCGGCTGCCAGTTCATGGGCACCGCCGCGACATCCCAAGTCGTCGGCGAGGCCCTCGGCATGTCGCTCCCCCACTCCGCGCTTAGTCCCTCCGGCGCCCCAATCTGGCGCGACATGGCCCGCCGCTCCGCTCTCGCCGTCATGGCCATGGAGCAAAAGGGCCTCACCCTCGCCTCGATTCTCACCGAGGATTCATTGCACAACGCCATGGTTGCCCACGCCGCCGTCGGCGGCTCGACCAACCTCGTCGTCCACGTCCCGGCCATCGCCCACGCCGCCGGCCTGCGCCGCCCCACCGTCGACGACTGGACGCGCATCAACGCCCTCGTCCCCCGCCTCGTCGACGTCCTCCCCAACGGCCCGACGCACTTCGCCACCGTGCAGGTCTTCCTCGCTGGCGGCGTCCCGGAAATGATGCTCCACCTGCGCGACCTCGGCCTCCTCAAACTCGACGCGCTCACCGTCACCGGCCAATCCCTCGGCGACAATCTGGCGTGGTGGGAAAAATCCGAACGCCGCGCGCGTCTCCGCGAAAAACTCCGCGAGCTCGACCGCGTCGATCCCGACCGCGTCATCCTCGCGCCGGCCGCCGCCCGCGCCGCCGGCATGACCAGCACCGTTTCCTTTTTGCGCGGCAACCTCGCCCCCGAAGGCGCTCTCGTGAAAAGCACCGCCATCGACCCCTCGCTCCTCGACGCCGACGGCATCTTCGCCCACGAGGGCCCCGCGCGCGTCTTCGGCTCCGAAGCCGCCGCGATGGTCGCCATCAAATCCCGCGGCCCCGACGCCCTTCGCCAAGGCGAGATCGTCGTCCTCATCGGTCTCGGCCCCGCCGCCGGCATGCCCGAAACTTACCAAGTCACCTCGGCCCTCAAATACCTGCCCAAGGCCAAAGGCGTCGTGCTCCTCACCGACGGCCGTTTCTCAGGCGTCTCCACCGGCCCGTGCATCGGTCACATGAGCCCCGAATCCTGGGCCGGTGGTCCCCTCGGTAAACTCCGCGACGGCGACCTCATCCGCGTGCGCATCGACACCCGTAAGCTCGAGGGCTCGGTCAACTACATCGGCGCGCACGCCACGCCCGAGCTCGCCGCCGCCGAGCTCGCCGCGCGCCCCGTCAGCAAAAAACTCGCGCCCAATCCCGCCGTGCCCGCCGACACCGATCTCTGGGCCGCGCTCCAAAGCGTGAGTGGCGGCAGTTGGGGCGGCTGTGTTTACGACGTGCCTCGCATCAAAGAACTCCTCGCCCAAGGCCTCGCCCATTCCTCTGCTCCGGCTCCCTTCCACTCCCCTTCACTATGATCCTCCTCCACGCCGCCTCCGATCACCTCGTCGCCGTCTCCGCCGGCCGCACCGTCCGCTTCGATCTCACCCTCGACGCGCTCTTTGTCGCCGCCGATCCCGCCGCCCTCCTGCGCTCGCTCATCGCCGCCGCGCCGGCCGCAACCGTCCCGACTCACCCGCGCGCGCCCTTGCAATCGCAGGAGGTCTGGGCCGCCGGCGTCACTTACTTCCGCAGCATGACCGCCCGCAAAGAAGAATCCAAAGACGCCGGCGGCGGCACGTTCTACGACCGCGTCTACCACGCCGACCGCCCTGAGCTGTTCTTCAAATCCACGCCCCACCGCGTCGCCGCCCCCGGCACACCCGTCCGCATCCGCGCCGATTCCAAATGGAACGTCCCCGAGCCCGAGCTCACCCTCGCGATCAATTCCGCCGGTAAAATCTTCGGCTACACCATCGGCAACGATATGAGTTCGCGCGATATCGAGGGCGAAAACCCCCTCTACCTTCCGCAGGCCAAAGTCTACGACCGCTCCGCCGCCCTCGGCCCGGCCCTGCTCGTCACCGAGGAACCGCTCCCGCCCACCACCGAAATCTCCATCGAGATCCGCCGCGCCGGCGCCGCCGTTTTCTCCGGCGCGACGACGATCAGCCAGATCAAGCGTACCTTCGTCTCGCTCGCGGAATTCCTCTTTCGCGACAACACGTTCCCTCATGGCTGCTACCTCATGACCGGTACCGGCGTCGTCCCGCCCGACAATTTTACCCTGCACTCCGGCGACGAAGTCCGCATCACCATCGCGCCCATCGGCACCCTCATCAACTCCATCGCCTGAGTCTACCCCTCCTTCTCCCCCTCTCTCCTTCTCTCCTTCTCTCCTTCTCTCCCTCTCTCCTTCTCCCCCTCTCTCCTTCTCCCCTTCTCTCCCTCTCTCCTTCTCTCCCTCTCTCCTTCTCTCCGTCTCCCCCTCTCCCCCTCTCCCCTTCTCTCCCATGCCTTCCGCACTCCTCGGCCTCAGCCTTCTCGCCGGTAAAACCGGCTCCACCGGCGGCACCGTCTTCCACGCCGTCAATCCCGCCACCGGCGAACCCCTCGCACCCGACTTCCACGAAGCCTCCCTCGCCGAGGTAAACTCCGCCCTCAACGCCGCCGCCGCCGCCTTCGAAATCTACCGCGCCGTCCCCGCCGAGCAACGCGCCCAACTCCTCGACACCATCGCCGCCGAGATCGAAGCCCTCGGCGACGCCCTCCTCACGCGCGCAAATCTCGAGACCGGACTCCCGCTCCCGCGCCTCACCGGCGAGCGCGCCCGCACCTGCGGCCAGCTCCGGCTTTTCGCCTCCGTCGTGCGCGAGGGCTCGTGGGTCGACGCCCGCATCGATTCCGCCTTGCCCGATCGTCAACCGCTCCCGCGGCCCGATTTGCGCCGCATGTTGATCGCGCTCGGCCCCGTCGTCGTCTTCGGCTCCAGCAATTTTCCTTTCGCGTTCTCCGTCGCCGGCGGCGACACCGCTTCGGCCCTCGCCGCCGGTTGCCCCGTCGTCGTGAAGGCCCACCGCGCTCACGCCGGCACCGCCGAAATGGTCGGCCACGCCGTCGTACGTGCCGTCGCCGCCTGCGGTCTGCCCGCCGGCCTGTTTTCCCTCGTGCACGGCGGCGGCTCCACCGTCGGCATTGCCATGGTCAAGCACCCCGCCGTCACCGCCGTCGGCTTCACCGGCTCGCACGCCGCCGGCCGCGCCTTGTGCGACGCCGCCGCCTCGCGCCCGCATCCGATCCCCGTTTTCGCCGAGATGAGCAGCCTCAACCCCGTCTTCCTCCTCCCCGGCGCCCTCCGCGATCGCGCCCCCGCCATCGCCACCGGTTTGTGCGGTTCGTTCACGCTCGGCGTCGGCCAGTTCTGCACCAAACCCGGACTCGTCTTCGCCCTGCGCGGCGCCGACACCTCCGCCTTCCTCGAAAAACTCGCCACCGCCGTCCAAGGCGCCGCCTGCGCCACCATGCTCACGCCCAGCATTCGCACCGCGTTTTTGGAAAATCGCGCCGCCGTCACCGGGCTCGCCGGCGTCACGTTGCTCGCCGCCGCCGCCGCCGGGCCCGACGCCAAAAAAACCGAAGCCCAGCCCAGCGTCGCCGTCACCACCGCGCAAAACTTCCTCGCGCACCCGACCCTCGCCACCGAGGCCTTCGGCCCGTTCACGCTCGTGGTCACCGCGGAAAATACCGCCGAACTCACCGCCTGCGCGCGCGCCCTCGAGGGCCAGCTCACCGCCACGCTCCACGGCAACGCCGATGACCTCGCCGCCGCCGCGCCGCTCGTTGCCCTCCTCGAGCAAAAAGCCGGCCGCCTCGTCCTCAACGCCTTTCCCACTGGCGTCGAGGTCAGCCCGGCGATGAATCACGGCGGCCCTTCGCCGGCCGCGAGCGACACCCGCTTCACCTCCGTCGGCACCGCAGCGCTCCTGCGCTTCGCGCGTCCGATCTGCTACCAGAGCTTCCCCGCCGCGCTGCTCCCCGCCGCGTTGCAGGACACCAACCCCCTCGGTCTCATGCGCCTCGTCAACAACCAGCGAACCACCGCTGGGCTGTAAACATCTCCATGTCCCCTCGCTCCCCCTCTCCCTCTCTCCTTCTCTCCTTCTCCGCCTTCTCCGCCTCTCTCCTTCTCCCCTCTCTCTTTCTCCCCCTCTCCGCCGCAACCGTCGCCGAGCCCGCCGCGCGCTCCCCCGAGACCATCGTCGCGACCTTCTGCACCGCCTGTCACGGCGCGCAGCTCACCGGCGAACGCGCCCCCAGCCTCCTCGACGACCGCTGGCTCCACGGCAGCGACGACGCCTCCGTGCTGCGCAGCATCGCCGAGGGTTTTCCGCTCCTCGGCATGGCCGGTTACGGCGCCGTCCTCTCCACCACCGAACAACGCGATCTCCTCGCCTACCTCCGCCGCCAAGCCGCCGAGTTCGCCGCCGGTCGCATCGCCCCGCCGCCCCCGCCGCCCGCCGAGCCGGTCGAGAGCCAGCTCCACTCGTTTCGCATCGAAACCCTCGTCGAGGGTCTCGAACGCCCTTGGGGTTTCGCCTTCCTGCCCGACGGCCGCGTCCTCGTAACCGAGCGCCCCGGTCGCCTCCGCATCATTGAAAACGGCCGCCTCCTCCCCGCGCCGGTCGCCGGCCTCCCGGAGATCTTCGTCAAACAGGACGGCGGTCTGCTCGACCTCATCGCCCACCCGGATTTCACAAACAACGGCTGGATCTATCTCGCCTACACCGAAGCCGGCCCGGTCGAAAAAACCTCCATGACCGTCGTAGTCCGCGGCCGCATCCGGGAAAACCGCTGGACCGACCAAGAGACCATTTTCCGCGCCGACCCCAAATTCTACACCACCGACACCTCGCACTACGGCTGCCGCTTTCTCTTCGATCCCACCGGCCATCTCTTTTTCACCATCGGCGACCGCGGCGACGCCGCCCAAGCCCAGGACCTCGCCAGCCCTTTCGGTAAAATCCTCCGCGTCACCGCCGACGGTCGCATCCCGCCCGACAATCCTTTCGTCAACCGCCCCGACGCCCTTGGCTCCGTCTGGAGTTACGGCCACCGCCACGTGCAGGGCCTAAGTTATCACCCCGTAACCCGAAAACTCTGGACCACCGAGCACGGCCCCGTCGGCGGCGACGAACTCAACCGCGTCGAGCCCGGCCGCAACTACGGCTGGCCTTTGATCTCCACCGGCGTCGATCCGACCCGCGTCTACACCGACGCCCGCCCCGGCCTCACCGCACCCGCCGCGCAATGGACGCCCAGCATCGCGCCGTCCGGCATCGCCTTCTACACCGGCGAAAAATTTCCCGCGTGGAAAAACCAACTGCTCGTCGCCGGTCTCGCCGGGCAACAGCTCCGCCGCGTCGAGACCGAAGGCGACCGCGTCGTCCGCGAAGAAGTTCTTTTCAAGGGCGTCGGCCGCATCCGCACCGTAACCATCCTACCCGACGGCTTGCCCTACGTGCTCTTCGACGGCACCCCCGGCCGCTTCGCCCGGCTCGTCCCCGTCGCCACCGACCCTGCGCTCGCCGCCGCCCGGCCCGCCGTCCGCCGCGGCATCTTCGGCCGCACGGCCGACGGCATCGAAGTCGAGAGCTACACCCTCACCAACCGCGCCGGCGCCACCGCCCAGATTATCACCCTCGGCGCCATCATCGCCGATCTCCGCGTCCCTGATCGCTCCGGCGTGATGTCCGGTGTTGTCGAAAAAATCACACCGAACGTCGAAGGCTTTGAAAAAGGTTTCAAAAACCCCGCCGCCGTCATCGGCCGGTTCGCCAACCGGATCGCCCACGCCCGCTTCACCCTCGACGGGCGCACCGTCGAGGTCACCCCCAACGCCGGCACCCACCACATCCACGGCGGCCGCCGCGGCTTCGACAAAAAAATCTGGCTCGCCGAGCCGCCCGCAGCCACCGGCCCCGCGCGCGTGCGCCTGTCGCTCGTCAGCCCTGCCGGCGACGAAGGCTTCCCCGGCACCCTCAACGTCTCCGTCACTTACACGCTCACCGAGGACAACTGCCTCCGCCTCGACTACGAGGCGACGACCGATGCGCCCACGCCGGTCAACCTCACCAACCACGCCTTCTTCAATCTCGGCAGCGGCGGCGACGTCACCGACTACGAACTCACTCTCGCCGCCGCCCGCTTCACCGTCGCCGACGACCGCCGCTTCCCCACCGGCGAAATCGCCCCCGTGCGCGGTACGCCCCTCGATTTCACCACGCCCACCCGCCTCGCGGCCCGCGCCGCCCAGCTCGGCCCCCGCCCGATCTACGATCACAACTTCGTGGTCGACCGTCCCGCCGGCGACGCCTCGCTCCGTTTTGCCGCGCGGGTTTACGACTCCGCGAGCGGCCGCCAACTCGAGACCTGGACCACCGAACCCGGCCTGCAACTTTACACCAGCGTGCTCAGCCTCACGCCCGTGATCGGCCGCGTCGGCTTCTTCTGCCTTGAGACCCAGCACTTCCCCGACTCCGTCAACCACCCGCACTTCCCCTCAACGATCCTCCGCCCCGGCGAAACCTTCCGCTCCACCACCGAGTATCGCTTCACGACGCGCTGATTGCGCCATCCGAACTTCCTCTTTGCCGCCAGCGGACCTTCTGCTAACTTCTCGGATTATAGCCACCCTCGTGATCGAATCATTTCCCGAATCACTCCACGCCCGTCTGGAGCAGACCGCCGCCGCCCACCGCCGCTCCGTGCCCCAAGAAACCATTCATCTTTTAGAGAGAGCTCTGGCGGTCACGCCCCCCAACCCACCCGGGCGCTCCGGCCCCTCCTATTGGGGCACGCGCCACGTCCTCCCTTCGCTTGAAGCCGCTCTCCGTTCGGCCCCTTCGGATCACTCCATCGACTCCACCCGTCTCATTTCCGACGAACGTGATGCCCGATGATCGGCGCTTACGACGATTCCAGTTACCTCCTGAAGCTGCAATGCCCGGAGCCTGGCAGCGCCGCCGTCCGCGCCCATGCCGCTACGGTTGACGTGATTTTTTGCTCCCTCCACGGACGCGCGGAGTTTATCTCCGCTTCCCACCGCAAGATTCGAGAAGGCGCGGCGACACCCAACGTTTTATTCGCATTGCTTGACCAACTCAACGCCGACACGGCCGCGGGGGCACTGCACTGGCTTTCTATAACCGAAGTCCTGATTGCCCGGGTCGAAGCAGTCTACCGAGTTGCACCACCCGACACATTTCTCCGCGCCGCCGATGCGCTCCATCTCGCCAGCGCCGCTGACCAGGGCTTCGCCGAAATCTATTCCAATGATCGCCATCTTTTGAACGCCGCTCCGCTTTTCGGTTTACGCGGCATGAACGTCATTCCTTGAACGAGCACTCCGCATTCCCCGTCCCGCACTCCGCAATCGACTTACCGAGCGCAGCGACCGTTCACTATCGAAAATCCAAAATCGAAAATCCCACCCCTATGATCACCACCCGCCGCCACTTCCTCGCCGGTCTCACCACCGCCGCAGCCGCCACCTGGATTCAACCGCTTCGCGCCGCCGCCGGCGATCCGCCCTCCCCGTTCGACGTTGGCCACGGTCGCTTCCGCTACCGCGCCAACAAAAACTGGGTCCCGCCCGGTCAGGGCCGCAATCACCCCATTCTGAACTGCCATGAAATGGTCCAGGTCCGCGACGGCCGTCTCTTCATGGTCGGCGACCATCCGGACCATCAGATGCTCATCTTCAAGCCCGACGGCACCATCCTCGAATCGTGGGGTAGCGTCTGGCCCGGCGGCCACGGCCTCACGCTCGCCGACGAAAACGGCGCTGAGTTCCTCTTCGTCACCGATTCCGGTTTGTGGAAAACCGGCACCGGCGCCTACCGCCAAACGGGCCGCGTCACCAAGATCGACCTGACCGGCCGCGAGATTTTCTCCCTCAGCCACCCCGCCACCGTCGGTGCATATGAGTCGAAGATGCCCTTCAATCCCACCGAGACCGCCGTCGCGCCCAACGGCGATATCTACATCGCCGACGGCTACGGTTCCAACTTCGTCCTGCGCTATGACCGCAACGGAAAGTTCATCGCCCGCTTCGGGGGCAATGCCGGCGTCCCCGCCGAACAACGCCTCAACTCTGCCCACGGCATTGCCGTCGATTTCCGCGCCGGCGCGGAAAAAGCCACCCTCCTCGTCACCTCGCGCAACGACCTTTGCTTCCGCCGTTTTTCCCTCGACGGCCGCTACCTCGAAACGCTCCCCGTCCCCGGCTGCAACGTGTGTCGCCCCGTCATCTCCGGCCAGGAACTCTACGCAGGCGTCTGCTGGTCCAAAGACTCCGTCGCCAGCAAACTCCCTGGCAACCCCTCCGGCTTCACCGTCATTCTCGATGCGGCCGGCAAAGTCATCAGCGCCCCCGGCGGCACCGAGCCCGTTTACGTCGACGGCAAACTCACGCCGCTCACGCGCGCCCAACCGATCATCGACCACGGCCACGATGTCTGCGTCCTCACCAACGGCGACATGATCGTCTGCCAATGGAACGCCTTCCAAACCTACCCCATCTACCTCGAGCGCCTCGTCTGAGTCCGCCCCACGCGCCGCCGCCGACCCACCGAAATCCGGATCATCGTCTCGCCCGTAGGAACCCGCTTGCGGGCGATTCCGTCATAGAGTTTAGGCTGTCTTCTCCTATCGCCCGCAAGCGGGCTCCTACACGCGTCGCCGGATGTTCCCCATCTCGCCGATCCGACCCCCTCTCACCCTCGCGCCGATTTCTTCCAATCGTCGCGCCGCGGCCGCGAGCGCAAAGCATTCGCCTCCGCGTCATCAAATTTTTCCGTCGCCGGGTCCCACTTCAGCGGCCGCTCCAACTCCATCGCGATCGCGCCCACGTGCAGCGCCGTGCTTAATCGCTGCAACGACTCCGCCGTATACATCGGCTCCCCGCCCGACTTGATCACATCCAAAAAGTCCCGCTGCTCCCGCGGACGCCGCGGCCAGAGTTTGTTCGTCGCCGGATCGTAAACCTTGCGAAACACGCCCAGGTCGCTGCCCGCCAGCGGACCGGCCCAGCCTTTGTTGCCCACCCAGCCATTACTGCCCTCAAACCGCAGCGCGACTTCGCCCGCCGTCACTTCGAGTTCCACGCCGTTCGCATACGTGTAGGTGAGATCGTAAGTTTGCGGCACAGAATTCACCGAGTTCGGTGGAATGAAACCCTTGCCCCGCACCGCGACGGGCCCGGAGTTTTCGGAGAAATTCGCCACCTGCGCCGTGTCCACCAGATGCGCGCCCCAATCCGTCAGCGACCCGCCGGAAAAGTCCCGAATCTGCCGCCACACTTGCGCATCCGTCAGCGACGCAGTGTAGGGGCGGAACGGCGCCGGCCCCAGCCAC
The DNA here is from genome assembly GCA_945882935.1 of Opitutus sp. GAS368. GTDB lineage: Bacteria > Verrucomicrobiota > Verrucomicrobiia > Opitutales > Opitutaceae > Tous-C4FEB. Next base: position 5,465 of record CAMCWW010000086.1, on the reverse strand, counting down.
ATCTCGTAGTCCAGATCGTCCGGCACCTTCACCGGCTCCTCACGCGCGAAGATCGGTTTGATCGGCAGACTCACCTTGATGCGTTCGAGTTTCCCGATCGCGCCGTTGCGCACGGCCTCCGCGAGCTTGTGATAGTAAATGACCGCGCGGTCCTCGAGGCCGACGGCAAACAACGCCTTTCGCGCCGCCACGTCGTCCACCAGCTCGCGCCCTTCCGCGATCGTGAGCGTGGGCTTTTCGCAGAACACTTTCTTCCCCGCCGCCAACGCCAGCTGCGCCATCGGCACATGCCAATAATCAGGCGTTGTGATGACGACCGCGTCGATGTCGGACCGCGCGAGCAGCGCCCGGAAATCCGCGATCATCGCACAGCCCGGCGCGCCGTAGTGCTCGTCGACGAGCTTACGCGCCTCCTCGCGCCGCTTGCCCCACACATCGCAAACCGCGACCACGCGACAGTCGTCCTGCTCCAAAAATGATTTCAGATTTACGCCGATGCCGTGCGCGCCCACGCCGATGCAGCCGAGCGTCACTTTCTTCGAAGGCGCGTTGGCCCCGAGGAGCCGGGCCGAGATCAACTGCGGCCCGACCCCGGCGGCGACGATGCCGGCGATTCCGGTTTTGATAAAGTTACGACGTGAGTGAACGGGAGTTTTCATGGGTGGAACGGGGGTTGGCGGCAAAGATTGAAAGGGGCCCCGTTCACGTCGAGGCACAATCGCAGCGCTCCCGCCTAAAATTAGTATGAATCTCTTTCGAATCGGCATTCCTGACCCCGCCCCAAAAAGGATAAACTCCGGACGCGTCGAAACATCAGCCACTCGCCATGAAAAGCCCGTGCCCTCGTCGAAACATACCGGCGCGACAGGATCGCCGCCCTCGATTCGGTGGTTTTCCCTCAGAATACAACCTTGCATTTCTTCCACGGTACGGAATTGTTGCATTATGATTACTCGTCTCGCCGAGGCTCGAATCAGCGACCTGCTCACGCGTTTTCCCGCCGTCGCCGTCTTGGGTCCGCGTCAGGTCGGCAAGACGACGCTGGCACTCCGCCTCGCTAAGGAAACCGACGTCACGTCCGTTTACCTGGATCTGGAGCTTCCCTCGCACCGGGCCAAACTTTCCGACCCGGAGCTCTACTTCAAAACGCACGAAGACCGCTTGGTCATTCTGGATGAAATCCAACGCGCGCCGGGGCTCTTCGAGATTCTACGGGGCATCATCGATGAGCGACGCAGAAAGGGCCGCCGCAACGGTCATTTTCTGCTGCTCGGGTCGGCGTCGATCGAACTCCTCAAGCAGTCTTCCGAGACCCTGGCCGGGCGCATCGCCTATTCCGAACTCACTCCGCTACTGGCGGAGGAAGCCGCCGCCAAAAAACGGACTGACCGGGATCGGCTGTGGTTGCGCGGCGGCTTCCCCGATAGCTTCCTCGCGGCGGACGATCCCGCGAGCGTCGAGTGGCGCGAGGAGTTTATCGGCACCTATCTCGAGCGAGATATTCCTTTGCTCGGCCCGAAAATTCCGGCCGAGACCCTGCGTCGCTTCTGGACCATGCTCGCGCACGAACAGGGCACGCTTTTGAACGCCGCGGCCGTCGCCGGAGCCATCGGCGTCAGCGGCCAGACCGTGGGACGCTATCTCGACCTCATGGTCGACCTGCTTTTGGTGCGCCGCTTGCAGCCCTGGGCGAAAAACGCCGGCAAGCGCCTCGTCCGCTCGCCCAAAGTGTATGTGCGCGACAGCGGCTTGGTGCATACCCTCCTCGGGCTGCGCGACCTCGACGCCGTGCTCGGCCACCCCGTGGCCGGCGGAAGTTGGGAGGGCTTTGTCATCGAAAACCTGCTGGCCGCCGCGCCTGCCGGCACCCAAGCGTGGTTTTACCGCACCGCCGTCGGCGCCGAGATCGACCTCGTGCTGGAGATCCCGCCGAAAGGTCGCTGGGCCATCGAAATCAAACGCTCCTCTGCGCCGGTAGTGTCGAAAGGGTTCTACCTCGGCTGCGACGACATCAAGGCCACGAAAAGGATCGTCGTTCATGCTGGCGAGGATACCTATGGGCTCGGTGATGGCGTCGAAGCGTTCTCCCTCCCTGCGGCGCTCGCCGCGCTGCGAGGATCATCGCGCTAATTTTTTGCCGCTCCCACCTCCCCATGATCGTTCGCCGTTCCCCTTCCCTCTACGCCGCCGTTCTTCTCGCCCTCGGCCTCGGCGGCATTTCGGTAGCGTCCCCACCAACGCCGCCGCCCACCAACCTCCGGCGGACCGGCGACATGCCTGTCGCCGCTCAGGCCCAACCCCTCGCCGCAGCCTCAGCTCCCGCCCTCACCATCGCCGAAAAAACCGCCGGCTGGCGCCTCCTCTTCGACGGCCACTCCCTCGCCGGCTGGCGCCTCTACGGCAAGCCCGCCGGCACCCCCATCGGCCCCGGCTGGCGTGTCGAAAACGGCATCCTCAAAAAAATCGCCGGCATCAAAACCGGCGACCTCATCACCGAGCAGACTTTTGATAATTTCGAGCTGAGCTGGGACTGGCGCATCGAAAAAGACGGCAACAACGGGATAAAATACCTCGTCACCGAAAATCGCCCGGGCGCTCCCGGCCACGAATATCAGATGCTCGACGACGACGCCCCAAAATGGGCCACGCTCCACGCCGCATCCAAGACCGCCTCCTTCTACGAGGTTCTCCCGCCCGCGGCGGACCGCCCTCTGAATCCCGCCGGCCAATGGAATCGCTCGCGCGTCGTCGTCCGCGGCCCGCTCGTCGAGCACTGGCTCAACGACCGCCTCGTCCTCGCCTACGAACTCGGCAGCCCCGCCGTCAAAGCCGGCATCGCCAAAAGCAAATTCGCGAAATACCCCGACTTCGGCCAAAAGCTCCGCGGTCACCTCATGCTCACCGATCACGGCGACGCCGCCGAGTTCCGCGCCATCAAACTCCGCGAATTGCCCGACCGCTAATTCTAATTCGCAATCAAGATGAGTTTAACTGGCTTGCAGGTAGGAGCCCGCTTGCGGGCGATTTTCACATCCTGAATCGCCTGCAAGCAGGCTCCTACCAAAGACCGATATGAGGCTCATCTTGAAAGCTGATTGGAATAAGCCTCCCCGGAGGGCCCCGCCGCCGTCCGTTTTCGCCCTGAGTGAATCGCGGTCGGCACACTCGGCCACGTCGCAATCGCAGTTGCTCCGCCCCGCCGGGCGAGTTCCGCTCTGTCTGCTCCTCACCCCGTTACCCTCATGATGTCCCTCCGCTCCCTCGCTCTCGCCTTCCTGCTCTCCGTCTCCCCGTCTCTCCTTCCCCCCCTCTCCGCCGCCGAAGCCCCGGTCGCCCGCACGCCCGCTGACGGCCCGTTCCTCCCCGCCGCCGCGCTGCCCGGCGGCCTCGTACTCGCCCTCTATCCGCCCGATTCCCCGCTGCTGAAACGCGAGCGCTTCCACGAGGCCGAAGCCTACAACACCACCTCCGGCGGCGTCGCTCCCGGCGGCAAAGTTCAAAGCACGCTCAACATCCACAACCCCAGCATCGAGGTCCACCTCGCCCCCGACCGCGCCAACAACGGCGCCGCCATCATCGTCATCGCCGGCGGCGGGCACAAAATCCTGTGGATCGGACCCGAGGGTCACGATTGCGTCCCGCTCTTCGCCCGCTACGGCATCTCCACCATCGTCCTGCGCCACCGTCTCCGCGTCGACGGCTACGACGCCAAAGTCGACGCCGTGAACGACGCCTTCCAAGCCGTCCGCCTCGTCCGCGCCAACGCCGCGAAATGGAAACTCGACCCCGCCAAGATCGGCCTGCTCGGCTTCTCCGCCGGCGCCGAACTCTCCGCGCCCGCCGCGATTTTCTTCGACGACTTCGCCGCAAAAAACAACGCCCCCGCCGATCCCCTCGCCGCGATCTCCCCGCGCCCCGATTTCGTCGGCCTCATTTACCCCGGCCCCACGCCGTTCGCCAAGGGCGGGACGCCCGCGATTCCGCGCCACGTGCCACCAAGCTTCATCGCCTCCCCCGGTTCGGGCGACCGCGTGCACGCGCTCTGGGCCGCCGAGTATTTCACCGCCATGCTCCAACGCGGCGTGCCGAATTTGGAAATGCACATCTACGGTCGCGGCACCCACGGCGGCGGCATTAAAGCCCGCGGCGGCATCCCTCTCGGCACTTGGCCCGATCGCTTTATCGACTGGTTCCGCGACCTCGGCTTCCTCGAAAAAACCGACATCCCCACCAAAGCCGCCTTAGAATCCGCCGCCTTCGCCGCCAAGCCCGCTCCGTGATCGGTCCCGCGACCGCACTGTTATCGCCGTCCTGCGTTTTCCTTTCTCATGAAAATCGTCCTCTCTTTCCTTCACCTTTTCCTCGCCTCCTTCGCGGCCTTTCCCGCCCTCGCGCAGACTCCGGCTCTCGTCCCCGCGGCCACTCCCGCACCGACGCCCGCCCGCCCCGCACCCGTAATCTCCCCCGAGATCAACGCCGACCGCAGCGTCGCCTTCCGCCTCCGCGCCCCCGCCGCTCAGAAAGTCCTTCTCCGCGGCCAGTGGACCAAAGCTCCCGTCACCCTCACTCGCGCCGACGACGGCCTGTGGTCTTACACCGCCCCGCCCGACTCGATCCCGGCCGGCATTTGGGAATACAGCTTCAACGTCGATGGCGTCGCCATAATCGACCCCGCCAACTCCGCCATCAAACCGATGCGCGAGCCGCGCACCAGCATCCTCCACCTCGCCGCCGCCCACCCGTCGCCGTGGGATTTTCAGGACATCCCCCACGGCACCGTCCACCAGCACACCTACCACTCCAAAGCCCTCGGCCGTCCCCGCTCCGTTTGGGTTTACACCCCGCCCGGATACGAGAAGACCCCCAACGCCGCCTACCCGTTGCTCGTCCTCCAGCACGGCTCCGGCGACAACGAGCAGACTTGGGTCGCCCATGGCAAAGCCCATTGGATTCTCGATAGCCTCATCGCCGCGGGCAAAGCGCGTCCGATGGTCGTGATGATGATCGACGGCCACCCGTTCACCCCCGCCGCCATCCGCGATCCGGCCAACCGCAGCCAAGCCATGGCCGCCTTCACCCGCGAGCTCCTCGACGACGCCCTGCCCCTCGTCGAATCCGTGTATCGAATCTCCCCGGACGTCGCCCAACGCGGTATCGTCGGCCTCAGCATGGGCGGCGGCCAAGCCCTCACCGTCGGCCTCGCCCACCTCGACCGCTTCGCCTATGTCGGCTCTTTCAGCGGCGTGCCCGCCGACGAACCCGTCACCCAAGCCGTGAGCGGCGACGCCAAAGGCACCAACGCCAAGCTGCGTCTCCTCTGGATCGCCTGCGGCGCCGACGACTTTCTCTTGCCGCGCAACGAGGAGTTCGTCGCCAAACTCAAAGCCGGCGGCGTGAACCACGAGTGGCACCTCACCACCGGCAACCACAGCTGGCCCGTTTGGCGCGGCTACCTCGCCGATTTC
>CAMCWW010000085.1:0-16279 GCA_945882935.1 Opitutus sp. GAS368 | reverse complement strand
GTAATCATCGCCGTCACTCCCAACATGCCCCGCTATCCTGTAATGAAAGAGAGTGATCTACCGCCCGGCGCGCGCAAACTCGTGCACGTGGCGGGGGTGGAAATCGGCCTTTTCAATGTGGCCGGTAAGGTCCACGCCTACCGCAACGTCTGCCCGCATGGCGGCGCGCCCGTTTGCTTGGGCAAAATCACCGGCACGACCTTGCCCTCGCGGGTGTACGAGTACGATTACGGACTCGACGGTTGCATCCTGCGCTGCCCTTGGCACGGCTGGGAGTTTGATCTCCGCACGGGCGAGCACCTCGTGGATCCCACCACGAGGCTGAAAAAAATTCCCGTCGAGTCCGGCGGAGACGCGGCGGCCAGCCTGGAAAACCTGGAGCGTTTTCCGGTCGAGTCAGAGGGCGGGTCGCTCTGCGTCGTGCTGCCCGGCGGCAAGGCTGGCGGGCCATCCTGAGGCTTACCCTTTATGCTGGAAAACACCCCTGCGATCACTGCCCGACCCGGCCTCATCGACACCGACGTGCACAACGCGTTCGCGAACGTGCGCGAGGAACTCAGGCCCTACCTGTCACGCGCGTGGCAAGCCTACGCGGATTACCACGGCATCCTGATGCCCGGGACCGGCTACAACTCCTCGGTCGGGGTGCAGCGCGAGGATGCCCGCACCCCGTCGGGTGCGATGGCCGGCAGCGATCCCGATTTCATGATCACGGATCACCTCGATCGTTTCGGCATCGACTTCGCGATCCTGACGGGGTCGCACGTGCTGGGGATTTCCGTGCACACGGATCCCGACTGGGGGAACGCGGTTGCTACTGCCTACAATCGGAACCTCGCCGAACGCTGGCTCGGGCGATCGCACAGGTTCCGCGGCTCCATCGTCGTGAACCACTCGGATCCCGAGGCCGCCGCGCGCGAGATCCGTCGCTGCGCACCCGACAAGCGTTTCGTCCAGGTGCTGATGGCGAGCGGTTCGTCCCGGCTGTTCGGACAGCGCTTCTTCCATCCCATCTTCGAGGCCGCGGCCGAGTGCAACCTGCCGGTGGCCGTGCATCCCGGGACTGAGGGCGCCGGCACCGCCGGGGCGCCCACGCCCGCGGGTCGCCCCACCCGGTACTTCGAGTGGCACAACATCGTCCCCCTGAATTTCATGGGGCACATCAACTCCCTTGTGTGCGAGGGCGCTTTCGAGAAGTTTCCCCAACTGAGGTTCGTCGCCATAGAGGGCGGCCTTGCTTGGCTGCCCCAGCTGATGTGGCGAATGGACAAGAACTACAAGGCGCTGCGTTCAGAGGTTCCCTGGCTACGCAAGCTCCCGAGCCAGTACATTCGTGATCATGTCTTTGTGACGACGCAACCCGTCGAGGAACCCGAGCAAGCTCAGCATTTTCTTCAGATCCTCGAGATGATCAACGCGCCGGGCAACGTCATGTACTCGAGCGATTACCCGCATTGGGACTTCGATAATCCCCGGATGACCCTGCAGTTTCTCCCGAAGGAGTGGAAACAACGCATATTCCACGATAACGCCGCCGCGCTCTACGGGTTGGCCGCCCGTCCGGCGTGATGGCTCTCTTTTTCACCACCCTAGTCGTTGCACGAATCCCCATGAAGACCCTAGGCCCTCTCCTGCCGCCCTCACTGCATACCGGCCTCGTGGCCTTGCTCCTCCTGTCCGTGTCGCCCGCGATCCCCGCGTCCAGCGGTGCAGCGCCCGCGGCGGGTACTGCGCCGGTCGCCGCCGGTGGCACGATTCGCATCATCGCCGGCCAGTCGGCGCCGTTGACGGATGAGAAGGGGGGGAAATGGCTCCCCTCTCGCGATTTCCTCGATGGGGACACGATGGATCGCCCCGAGCTCTTGATCGCGAACACCGAAATCCCATCCGTTTACCGCTCGGAGCGGTTTGGCATGACCCGTTTTGTGCAGCGGATTCCGAACGGGAACTACCTAGTGAAGCTGCACTTCGCGGTCACCTACGAGGCGATCGACGGACCCCACCAATGTGTATTTAGTTTTGATGTCGAGGGGCGCGCCTTCAAGGACTTCGACCTCTTCGTGCGGGCCGGCGGGGCTCTTAAAGCTTACGTTGAGTCAATTCCGGTGGCGATCAGGGATGGCGATCTCGAAATCAAGTTCACGGGTCTGGCCGGAAATCCCACCATCAGCGCCATCGAGATTATCCCCCAACCTTGAAGCCATGACCGCTTGGTTCCGAGAAGTGGGTGCAGCCGGGCGACTGGACCGATTGATGTTCCCCGTCCGCCTGCTTTCCGGGTCCGGCGCCCTCGCGCGTCGGATCGCCTCACGCTGGTTACGGCGCCGGCGCGGCGCAGACTCGCGGGTTGCTCCGGCCGGACCCTCCGAGAGTTGGCGCGTCCGGACCCTGGCGCTGGTCCTGCTGCTACCGTCCTTCGTTCTGGAAGCGAAGGCGCGGGAGCTGCTCCTCCATGCCGATCGCGCCTCGAACTTGGATCTCGCCCTCACGGGCCTGCTCGCGGGAACCGAGCCGGGAGCCAAGCGCTACGCGCGCTGGGCGGACCTCGCGCGGCTGCCGCGGACCAAACTCCGTGTGAACGGGGAATTCGTCCCCGGGGAGCAGGAGGTCACGGTCGTCTTCCTGTCCGACCTATGGGCGGCGCTGCCCGTGCGGGAGGGAGCCGACGCGCTGCTGGCGACGTCCTCCGATGGCTACGCCGCGGTCTACGGGACTTCGTTCATCCGCGACTACCGGCCGTTCCTCGTCCTGGAAATCAACGGGCAAGGTCCGGAAAAGTGGCCTCCGGCGGGACTGCGGTTCAATCCCGGACCTTACGTGATCAGTGTGGCCGCCTTGGTGGTGCCCGCGGTGGCTAAGCTGATCGACGCGGGGCACAAGCGGCCGTGGGGCGTGACGACCATCGAGATCGCCCGCCTCGAGGGCCGTTTCGACGCCTTTTTTAGCGGCCCGTGGGCCGGGGCCGGCGCGGCGGTGCTCCAGGGGCGCGAACTCTGGATTCACTCCTGCTCTAGTTGCCACCTCGGCCCGGGCGAGGTGTTCGGCGGGACGAAGGGGAATCGCCCCTTTGCGTTGCTGGCCGCGCAGGCCCGCCACGCTCCGGAATATTTCCGGCGGTACATCACGGCCCCCAAGGAACTCGTGCCGACCGCCAAGATGGAGGCGCACCCGCATTACACGGAGGCGCAGCTTGATGCCCTGACGGCGTTCGTCGCTCTTGGGGTGGCGCCGTAGGGATCTTTCTCGTACTGACCCGGTCCGGGTCGGCGGGCGGGGCAAAGTTTGCGAAAGTCCAGCGACAACCGCTGACCCCAAAATTCGCAGTCGAAAGTCGGGAAAAAGCGAACGACGTCTGACTGCCCCCTCAGCGGCTTGCCCGTATCGTGCCGCTTGTTCATCCACGATTAGCCTGAGGAAACTGAGGTCGAATTCACCGCTGAGATCGCGTCCGTTTCGTCCTTTGAACCCGACCCACGGAACGGCTCGACACAAGGTCGAGCCCTTGTTGCTACAAAGATGCCTCCAGCAGCGTGGAAAGGCCGCGGGGCGCCATCCCCGTCACCCCCTGCGATCAGAGCGGTGAACCTCTTCTCAAAAAATCCTAGCGATCGGGGCGCGAGATCGTGAAACGCTCGGTGGTGCGGGTGTAGTCTTCACGGCCGAGGCGGCCGACGAGGTCGAGTTTGGCGGCGTCGGGGAAGCCGTCGGCGGCGAGCACGGAATCGGCGACGTGCAGGCCGAGGATGCGGCCGAAGACGACATTGGCGGCGCCGGGACCCTCGCCGATGCGGACGATGCTGTGAAGTGCGCACTCGAAGGCGGCGGGGGCGAGGGCGACGCGCGGCGGGCGCACAAAGGTGCTCGGAGCAGCGGCAATGTTAAACGCCTCAAATTCGCTTTCGCCGTGGGGCAACAGGGCCGCGCAGGCGTTCATGGGCTCGGCGAGGGCGAAGGGCACGACGCTGACGACGAATTCACGGTTGGCCTCGATATTGCGCAGAGTGTCCTTGGGCTCGCCGGCGCGGTTGTTGACGGGGACGAACATGAGCGTGGGCGGATTGGCGGTGATGCCTTGAAAAAAGGAGAACGGCGCGAGGTTGGTTTTCCCCTCGGCGGAGAGCGTCGAGACCCAAGCGATGGGTCGCGGGAGAATGGTGTTTGTCATCCATTCGTAGGCGGTGCGTGGCGGTAGTTTGGAGAAATCGAGATGCATGGCGGGACGATGGATCAGGCGGCTGAAAACGCCAAGCGCCGCGAGGGAATTTGCGGCGGCTTTCGCCCTAAAAACGGCCGTTGAACCACGAATAGACCTGAATTGACCCGGGTGCCGAACCGATGGGAGCAGTTAACGGCTCAGATCATGAGGTTCGCTCAGGTTGCCGCGGGTAGGAGCCCGCTTGCGGGCGATTTGAGGCTGAGATGTTCACCTCCGTCATATCGCCCGCGAGCGGGCTCCTACCCCGGAGGCCGATCCCTCTTTGGTGCCCGACCTACGGAACGGCTCGACCCGAGGTCGAGCCTTTTGGGCCGGCGCGAGCACGCCGCGGAGCCGTTCAGCGAAGTTTGTCGGAGGCGAGGGCCGGGCCGGTCTTGAGCCACGCGACGTGGAAGGCGAAGGCGGTGATCGCAAAGCAGGCGATGAGATGGCCGGTGACGAGGCGCACTTGCACGGCTTGGGCGCGGCGGAATTCGGCGGGCGTGAGCTCGCGGATAATTTTTCCCTTGGCGGCGAGGACGAGGCGGTTGTCCGGGGCGCGCTCGGGGTTGCCGCCGTCGAGGAGATTGAGGCAGATGAAAAAATTGGCGCAGGCGTAGAGAAACAGCGCCACGGTGCCGATCTTCAGGCCGGGGGGGATGTCGGCGAAGATTTCGGAGAGAAAGTTTTTGCGCGGGATGCGGCGGAAGCGCCACACGGCGAGGGGCACGAGAATGAAGAGGAGCGGGACGAAAAAGAGGATCGGGTAAAACGCTACGTCGACGAAGGTGAGGACGTGCGCGGCGACGCACGCGGCGGTGGCGAGGAGCGAAATGAGGAGCGGGAGACGGAGGGCGGCGGGCATGAGGGGCGGAGGAGCCAGGGAATCTTTCTTCTTTCTCTCACTCTTGCTCGTGCTCCCTCGGCGCAGGTTGGGGCCGGCCGGACGGGAGAAAGATCAAGAGATAGAGTTAGCGGGTGAGGTCGTAGAGGGCGGGGGAGAGCCGAAGGGGTTTAGTGGGGCGTGATGAGGGGGATCGTTTGGCGACCGTGTTGGCGATACACGCTGAAGTCGCGGTCGAGCGTCCAGACTACGCTGGAGGAATGAATTTCTGACATGCGAACAAGGCAGGCATCGGCGAAGGACATCGGAGTGTCGGCGTAGCGGCGAATGAGGGCGCGAACGGCGCGGTGCTCGGTGTGGAGATCGAAGTCGCTGCGGAGGAATCCCGATTCGATGAGCGCGAAAACCTGCTCCGGTTCCTGTCCGTCGCGTTTCAAGAGAAAGCACGCTTCGGAGATCGCGGCGTCGCAGGTGAGCACGCTGGGCGGAGCGGAGCGCGCCTGTGCTGCCGCCCACGCGTTTTGCCGCTCGCTGGGCGAAAGCAGGGCGACAATGGGCCCGGCATCCATGATCCAGATCTTCAACGGCCGTAGCCCTCCATGTGCTTAGGGTTGGTCGCCAGATCGGTCGAACCGCCCTTGCAGGAGCCGATCAGGTGCTTGATCACGTCGTAGCCCGTCTTGGCCTTGGCCGGCTCCGGGGTGACGCCGTAGGCGCGGAGGGCGCGGCGCACGAGATCGCCCTGCGAGAGTTTTTCCTGTTTGGCGCGTTTACGAATCGCAGTCCGCTCGGACTTGGAGATCCGGATGGCGAGGGTTTCGGTGTTCACGTAAAATAAGCAAGACACGGGATGCACAAAAGCAAGACGCCAGTCGGCGTTGGCTCATGACTCCAGCGTGCAAAGGGCGGATCAGGCGGCGGATACCAATCGCCCGACCCTATCGCATCTTTGTAGGGCTCAACCTCGATCGATGCCTACGTCGCGGGCGCAGCGAGCTCGGCGCGGACCAAGGTCCGGCCCTACGGGTAAAAGCATCGGGTGATTGTTATGATACCAATAGCGGTTGAGTTTCATCCTCAAACCCACGGTCAAGATGCCCGTGCCACCTCGGAACCGTCAGTCTAAAAATCAACCGCCATTGGTATGAGCTGAGAGTTCGGAGGAGGCCCGCGGAACACACGGAAGACACGGAAAATGGTCGGACCGAAATTGAAGGAGAGCCCGGAGAGTTTGTCATCTATTGGATGACAAACGGGAGCGCGGGCGGAGGGCGCGGGCATGAGGGGCGGAGGGCGGAGGGCGGAGGGCGGGTCGGAGACCCTGCCCTACTTGGTGAGGTCGTAGAGGGCGTAGCCGGCGAGAAGATTGGGCAGCATCGTGCACGGGGATTTCCAGTCGCCGTCGAGGTGGACGCGGCGGGTGATCCGAATCGAGTGCGTGGCGCAAAAGTCTTCGAAGTCGGCGACGGAGACGGGATTGGCGGGACGGCTTTCGGCCCACGTGGTAGTGTAAACGGCGTTCTGCGCTTTGCGGCCGCGGGTGAGCAGATCGAGGCGGTTTTTCCAGAAGGCGTGGTTGACGAAGCCGACGGTGACGGAGCGGGCGACGCGCAGGGCTTCGGCGATGACGACGGCGGGGGCGGTGAGCTCCTGCACGGTGCGCGAGCAGATGACGCGGTCGAAGTGGCGGGCGGGGAAGGCGGCCATGCAGGCGATCATGTCGCCTTGGTAAGCGGGGACGCCGCGGCGGACGCAGGCGGAGATCTGGTCGAAGTCGAGGTCCACGCCGAGGGCGGAGACCTGTTTCGATTGGATGAGGAAGTCGAGGAGTTCGCCGCGGCCGCAGCCGAGGTCGAGCACGCGGGTGTGGGGCTCGACCCAGTCGGCGATGATCTGCATGTCCACGGTGCGTTTCTCGGCGGGCGGGGTCATGGGGAGGGGAATTGGTTAACCACGAAACACACAAAAAACACGAAAGCGGAGCACGCGGAAACGAGGTGGGTCTTCATTTCGTGTCGTTCGTGTATTTCGTGGTGAAAAACGTTCGTTCGAAAGCGCGATCAGATCGCGAAGTCGGCGGTGGTGGCGGGCGGGGTGCGTTCGAGGAAGCCGCGGATGAGGGCGTAGAGCTCTTCGCTTTCGAGGAGGAAGGAGTCGTGGCCGAGGTCGGTGGAAAGTTCGGCGTAACTGGTGCGTTTGCCGGCGCGGAGGAGGGCCTGGGCGATCTGGCGGTTTTGCTCGGGTGGGAAAAGCCAATCGCTGGTGAAGCCGACGATCAGCGACTCGGCGAGCACGGGCGCGAAGGCTTGCTCGAGGGAGCCGTAGGCGTGGTCGAGGTCGAATTGGTCGAGGGCGCGCGTGATGTAGAGATACGAGTTGGCGTCGAAGCGGTTGATGAACGTCTGGCCTTGGTGCCGCAGGTAGCTCTCGACTTCGAACTGGAGGTTGAAGTCGGCGGCAGCGGCGGATGGGGGCGCGTCGCCGTCGGCGAGTTCGGTGCTGAGCTGCGGGCTTTGGGCGCGGGACTGGATGGTGCGGCGGCCGAATTTTCGATCCATGGACGCGTCGGAGAGGTAGGTGATATGCGCCATCATGCGGGCGATCGCGAGGCCGACCCGGGGGCCGCCGTTGGGCGGGTAGTCGCCGTTGTTCCAGCCGGGGTCCTGCATGATGGCCTGGCGGCCGACCTCGTTGAAAGCGATGGCCTGCGCGCCTTCGCGGGCGGTGGTGGCCATGGCGAGCAGGCGGCGGGTGAAGTTGGGGAACTCGATGGCGAAGAGCAGGGCGGTCATGCCGCCCATGGAGCCGCCGATGACGGTGTGGAGTTCGGCGACGCCGAGGTGGTCGAGGAGGAGTTTCTGGGCGCGCACCATGTCGAGGATGGTGAGGGCGGGGAAGCGGAGGCCGTAAGGTTCGCCGGTGGCGGGGTTGGTCGAGGACGGGCCGGTGGAGCCGGAGCAGCCGCCGGGGACGTTGGCGCAGATGACGAAGAAGCGGCGGGTATCGACGGCTTTACCGGGGCCGATGAGGTTGTTCCACCAGCCGGGTTTTTTGTCGGTCGGTGAATTCCAACCGGCGGCGTGGTGGTTGCCGCTGAGGGCATGGCAGATGAGGACGGCGTTGTCGCGGGTGGCGTTGAGGGTGCCGTAGGTCTCGTAGCGGAGGGTGAGGCCGTCGAGCGGTTGACCGTGCTTAAAGGTGAAAGGCCGCGGGAGAACGAAGTCGAGGGGCGTGACGAGGCCGACGTCGTCGGGCGCGAGGTGGCCCGGGGTGGGCGGGAACGGAGTCGAAGAGTGAGCGGTGGGCTCGTCGGTCATGCGAAGAGCAAGCGAGTGAGCAAAGGGCGTGCGAGGCAAGGGCGCGGGGCGGGATATGACGCAGGGCGCGGGTTACTCGGCTTCGTTGGAGAATGTGTGTTGGACGTCATCGAGGGCATCAAGGGAGGCGTGGAGTTCGGCGAGGTCTTTGGCGAGGTGGCCGACGGGGGCGGCGACGGTGGTCGTGGGCATGTAGGCGAGTTCCGCGCTGACGGGTTTGATTTTGCGGTCGTCGAGGGCGTGGGCGATGAGGTCGAAGGTGTGGATCGCACAGCGCAGCTCGTAGCCCTCGGCGGTGGTGATGATGTCGTCGGCCCCGGCGTCGAGAGCGAATTCCGTCAGCGCGTCCTCGGTGACGGCTTCGCGGGCGATGAGAAACTGGCCGGCGTGGAGGAACTGAAACATCACGGCGCCGGACGCGGCGAGGTTGCCGCCGTGGCGGGCGAAGATGGAACGGAGATCCTTGGCGGCGCGGGTTTTGTTGTCGGTGACGACTTGGACGACGAAGGCGACGCCGCCGGGGCCGTAGGCTTCGTAGGTCATCGCTTCGTAGACGATGCCGGGGAGTTCGCCGGTGCCCTTCTTGATGGCGCGGTCGAGATTCTCGGCGGGCAGGTTGGCCTCGCGGGCCTTGAGCAGCAGGGTGCGGAGGCGGGCGTTGCCACCGGGATCACCGCCACCGGTTTTGGCGGCGAGGGTGATTTCCCGGGAGAGACTCGAAAAGACTTTGCTGCGGCGGCCGTCGGTGACGGCTTTGAGGCGCTTAACTTTGGACCATTTGTTATGGCCGGCCATGCGGGGAAGAGGAGTAAGGTGAGTAAGACGAGTAAGGGGCGGGCGGCGCGGACGGCGGGTCGGAGACCCTACCCTACTTTATTTTTTCTTCTTGCCGGGCGTGACGTTCTTCACGGGTTTGCCGTGGTAGCCGGGGGCGGCGGTCGGGTTAGACTCGGGGGCGACGACCTCATCCGGATCCTTCATCTTGTTGATGAAAATCTGTTGGGCGATGGTGAAGAGACCGTTGGTCGTCGAGTAAAGGGCGAGGGAGCAGGGGAAGGTGTAGCAGAAGAGCGTGAAGATGATCGGCATGAACTTCATCATCGCGGCCTGAGTCTTGTCCATGGTGGGGGACATGGGCGTGAGCCTCATCTGGTAGATCATCGTGACGCCGAGGAGCAGCGGCATGATGTTCAACGGGAGGCCTGCGATGCGCACGACGGTGTCGGCCATCGACAGGTCGGGTGCCCAAAGAAACGGGGCAAAGCGAAGTTCGGCGGTGCTGCTGAGCATCGTGAAGAAACCCATGAAGAACGGAATGGTGAGCAGTTGGGGCAAACAGCCGCCGATGGGGTTCACCTTGCGTTCTTTGAAGAGGGCCATGGTGGCCTCCTGTTGTTTGCGGGGGTTGTCTTTGAATTTTTCTTTGAGGACGGCGAGCTCGGGCTGGAGCTTGGTCATGCGCTTCATCGATTTCGCCGAAGCGAGCGTGAGCGGGATAAACGCTATTTTCAGGATGAGCGTCGTGACCATGATCGCGACGCCCCAGTTGCCGGCCCAACTGTAGGCCCAGGTCATGAGGGTGATGAGGAGTTTGCTGGCCCAGCCGAAGAAGCCGTAATCCATGACCTTGTCTTGATCTGCCTTGAAAACATCGGTGTTGGAGAGGCGTTTGTATTCTTTGGGGCCGACGTAAAAATTGCCACCGAGCGTGGTGGACGCGCGGGCGGCGAGAGCCGGGAGCTCGAACTGGGCGGCACCCGCGATGCCGTAGGCGTTGGGGTCGAAGTCGGGGAGCGCGGGGAGGAGTTTGACGCGGCGGGTGACGAGGGTGGAGGCGGGCGCGTCGGGGGTGAAGATGCTGGCGAAGAATTGATTCGTCACGGTGGCCCAGAGAATGGGCCCGGAGTTGGTCACGCTGGGCAGCGGAATGCTGGAGCCGATGCCGAACATCGTGAGGAAGCCGCCGCCCTCGAGGTCGGAGCGGGGAATAAAGTGCTCGGTTTCGGCGGTGTGGTAGCCGGTCTTCAATTGGAGACCGTAGTCTAGGGCGTTGACCGGTGCGGCGGTGCCGAGGGCAAGCGCGACGCGGAGCGGGACGGCGGTCTCGTCGGTGAGATTGCGGAAGGTCGTCTCGTGGCGCAGCACGTAGGGATCGGTGCCGGCTTTGGGCGCACCGCCGCTATCGGCGGGAGTGAGCACGTAGCGGCGCGTCACCTCGAGGCGCTCGTTGAGGACGGCTTGGAAGACGATCTCGGTCGAGTTGCTGCGGACAACGGTGTAGCGCGTGTTGCGGTCGAGCCCGGGAAACTCGGTGAGCGCGAGCATGGGGTCGACGTGGAGCTCGTTAAACACGAACGGCGCCGGCTGGTCTTGGATGGCCGGGAATTTTTTCAGGGCCACGTCGCGCAGGGCGCCGCCGTAATCGGTGAAGCGAACTTTGATGAAATCGTTTTCGAGCGTAGTGACGCGGGCGTTGGCGTTGTCGCCGGCGGCGGCGGCGAAACTCGCGGAGGGACCGCCGGCAGAAAGCGTCGGCGGCTGGGCGGGCGCGCCGGCCGGGTTGGCGGCGGTTTGACCGACCGCCTCGCGCACCGCGGGTGCGGTTGCCGGGGGCTTGGGCGAGAGGGCTTGGCCGACGTAGAGGCTCGCAAAGGCGGCGCAGATGAAGCCGGTGCCTAGGATCAGATTTTTTTTGTCCATTTAGAAAAGGGAAGAAACAGCGGTGGTCGAACGAGAGGGAGCGACGCGGCACCGGGGGCGGCGACGTGGGGCGGGCACCGGATCCTCGCCACCGGGGTGGAGAGGCGTGCATTTGAGCAAGCGCACGACGGTGAGCCAGGTGCCGATCACGGCGCCGCGCAGGCGGAGCGCGTCGATGGCGTAGTGCGAGCAAGTCGGTGAAAAACGGCAGCCGCAAGTGGGGCCGAGGAAAACGGGCAGCGCAGGCGAGAGGGTGCGTTGGTAAACTCGAACCAACAGCACGAGACCGGCGGCGGGCAGGCGCGAAAGCCGAATCAGAACGTGTGGGGCGCGCTCAGCCATGGGGCAATTTGGCGACGGCCGCCGAAATCTGGGTGCAGGCCGCCAGGAAGTTTTTTTCGAGCTCCGGAAACGGCCGTTGGGTCATGGCGGCGCGGGCAATCAGAAGATAGTCGCACTGGGCCGGCAGTTGTTTTTGGTGGGCACGAAACAGTTCACGCAGCCGGCGTTTGGCGCGGTTGCGGTGGACGGCATTGCCCACGGCGGCCGTGGAGGCGATGACGCAGGCACGAGGGAGGGAGCGCGGTGTGACCGGATCGGCGGGTATGGGTCTCCACCAAGCGGTAAAGGATCGGGCGTCAAAACGACGTCCCTCGGTCCGGACAACACGAATTTCGTCTTGGCGGCGGAGATGCTGCTCAGGGCGAAAACGCATGGGCCGCGGCGATGTCGGGCGCGGCCGGAGGCCGCACGGACTCAGACGACGGTCAGGCGCTTGCGGCCCTTGAGGCGGCGGGCGCGGATGACTTTACGACCACCAGGAGTGGCCATGCGGGCGCGGTAGCCGATCTTGCGGGCGCGTTTTAAGCGGTGTGGGCGGAAGGTGGGTTTCATGACTCTTGAGCGATTTAAGGATGTTTGAAGTGCCGAAGGGGTTTGGTAGTGTCAAGGGCGGGGTTTGTCCGAGCCGGAGCGGGGAAGGGTTGGCGAAAAACGGCTGTTAATTCGCGAGGGGAGTGTGCAGCCTTTTACCCCATGCGCATTGCGGTGATCTCTGATACCCATGACCGTTTTCCCGGTTCACTGCCGGGGCGTTTGAAGGCAGCGGATGAGATTTGGCATCTGGGTGATGTGTGTGAGCCGGCAACCTTGGTTGAATTTCAGAATTTGGGTCGGCCGTTGCACGTCGTCTTGGGCAACTGCGATTGGGGTGTAGTTTGGCCGCTGGAACTTGAGTTGGAACGCGAAGGTTTTAATTTTTTTCTGATCCACATACCGCCAAAGACGGCTCCGCCAGGTTTCGCGGCCGTGTTGCACGGGCATACCCATGTGCCACGGGACGAGCTGAGTGCGGGCGCCCGATGGTTAAACCCGGGCTGCATCACGCGACCGCGCGGCGTGCCGCCCAGCTTTGCCTGGCTGACGCTGGAAAAGGGGCGGGCGTGGCAATGGAAAGTGGTGCCGCTGTGATTGTGGCCTTGGTTCTTCGACAACACGCTGGCGTCGGTCGGGCGATTCGTCTCTGTTGATCTGACGTGAGCGCGCACGAGCAACAACAGGATCTATTCGGGCTATTTGCCCCGACCGCCGGGGTGCACCGGGCCCCGCCGGCGGCGGCGGGCGTGACGGCGGGCTTGGGCGCGACGGGAAATTTTGTGCCGTTGCCGGAGACCGAGCCGGATCGGCCGGAAATCGTTTTTGAACGCAGCCTAAAAGCGCGCAATTACCGGCTGACGCTGCGTCGCGATGGCGTGGCGGTGGCGACCATTCCCGCGCGGGGTTCGCAGCGGGAAGCGGAGCGCTTTGTGGCGCAGCAGGGTGAATGGCTTGAGCGGGCCCGGGCGCGGCAACGGCGGCGGCCCCGCGCGGCGGACGTGTGGTCATTGGGGGCGCGCGTGCTCTGGCGTGGCGAGTTGATCGAGGTGCGCGTGGCCGCAGTGGGCGCAAAGCCGCAAGTGTGTTTGGCGGCGGATGTTTTTCGGGTGCCGCGGCTGGAGGGAGATTTGCGGCCGACGTTGGAGGCGCAGTTTGCGCGGCGGGCGAAAATCGAGTTGCCCGCGCGGGCCTGGGAACTGGCGGCCACGGTGGGCGTGGAGGTAAAACAAGTCGTGGTGCGCAACCAGCGTTCGCGCTGGGGCTCGTGCTCGGCGACGGGAACGATTTCGCTCAATTGGCGGCTGGTGCAAACGCCGGAGTCGGTGCGCGACTACATCATTTATCACGAGCTGATGCACCTGCGGGAGATGAATCATTCGGCCCGGTTTTGGGCGCGCGTCGAAGAGGTGTGTCCGCCATGGCGCGAGGCCGAGCACTGGCTCAAGCGGAACGGGTCTCTCGTCGGGTTGTAATCGGGCGGGGTTCGGAGTGGGGCGAATCGAGCCGAACGCCCGGAGGCGCGCTCAGCGCCAGTCGATCAACTCGACTTCGAAAATCAGCGTGGCATTCGGCGGAATCTTTGGCGGGCGGCCCTTTTCGCCGTAGGCGAGCCAATGCGGTACAATCAAGGTGCGCTTTTCGCCCTTTGTCATGGAAAGAAAGGCTTCTTCCCACCCGGCGATCACCGAGCCGAGACCGAGGCGGAAGGTGAAGGGCGCGCCGCGCTTGTAGGAGCTGTCGAAAACCGTGCCGTCGAGCAACCGACCCTCGTAGTGGACGATCACTTCCCCGCCAAGTCGCGGAGGGGAGTCACCGGTGCCCAATTTGCGCTGAAGGTAGCGGAGGCCGGACTGAAGTTTTTTGGCCGTGCCATAGGTTTCCGCGATGAGGAGCGCATCGGTGGTGCTGAATTGCGGAGCGTTTTCATTCATCGCGGCCCGCATCGTGGAATTGATGGGGCGACCGGGATTCTTGCGGGCGAGTATGCCCGACCGCACGACCATCGCGATGGTGAGGAGGAGCGCGCCGAGGAGCGCGAGGTAGAAGAAACTGCGGACGGGAGCGGAGAGTTTGGGCATGGAGGAGAGAAATCTCGACTCAGATGACGCGAAGGATCGTGGAAATGGCAAATCCGTTGCGGCCAAGGCGCGTCCGACAGACAGGTGGGGCGTCGGCGGCGAACGCTCGCTCCTGGGGACTGGGGGAATTTCCCCGGGAAAAATCAGTCCCTTCCTCCCAGGCGGCAGCGGGCCTCGTTGGGCAAACGGGCCCCAGCCTGTTCGCGTTGATCCAAAGCCCGTGAGCGAGACGAATCGGCCGTTTTTTCAACCGCCGCTCAAGGCCGGTGAGATCGAAGGCGGCGTCGAGGCGAGAACCCGGTGCGGCAGGGGCGGTTGAATTCATCCCGTGTTTTCCGTGGGTTCCGTGGGCAACTTCAGATCACGAAGGCGGTGGTGGTGGCGGGTGCAGCGAAGCGTGCGCGCCCATCGCGCAAAAGCGCAAAGCGGGCGGAAGTTTTTCACCTGGGTGTCAGCTTCGAAATGAGCGCATCGAGCAAGGCGTCGGTTTGAAGTTTCAGGGGTTGCGCGGGGAGTGGCTGCTGATCGGGCGGGGTAGACTTTTGCTGGCGGGCGAACATCGCGTCGGCTTCCGCTTGGGCGGCGGCGAAATAGATGTCCTTCGCGTCGTGCAGGGCCGCGCCGTCGGCGAGGTCGGGCGGAAGCGTCGAGCGGCCGAGGAACGCGTTGGTGGAGTCGTCGCCGAGCCAGACGCGCCAGTCTTTTTCATCGGCAAAGTAGGCGAGGACGGCGCCCGATTTTTCGGTGCCGAGTTGCCGGGCCAGGGCGCGCATGAACTGGCCGGGCGCGGTATCCTCGGCTGCGGTGGGGGATTGGGCGAAAAGGCGCGCGCGGATCTTCACGCCGGTGGCCCGCTCGACGTTGGCGAGTTTGAAGTTGAAGGCGCGGGCGCGCGGCGGCGTGGACGGGAGCAAGTTTTGCGGATCGTCGAAGGCGGCGGTGGGGCCGGGCGAGACGGGGGCGGAGAATTTTTTCGCGGCGGCAGAAAGCGTGGCGAAGGCGACGGCGTCGGCCTTGAAGGCTTGGGCGGCAGAGCCCACCCGGACGACCGCGACGGCGAGGTCGTCGCCCGGCTGGATCTGGGCGAGCACATCGAGTCCGCGCACGGTGCGGCCGAAGACGGCGTGAAGGTAATTGAGGCGGTTTACGGGGGCGAGCGTGAGAAAGAATTCGGAGCTGTTGGTGTCGGGGCCGCCGTTGGCCATGGAGAGGATACCGGCGGCATCATGGCGGAGGCCGGGTGCGAATTCATCGGGAAACGGCAAAGGGTGGCCGGCGTCGGTGTCAGGCTCGGTGCCGGTGGTTTTCGTGGGGTCGCCGCTTTGAATGACGAAGCCGGGGACGACCCGATACCAACGCAGGCCGGTGAAAAACGGCCGGCCATCGGGCCGGGCAGCGAGGGTGCCCTCGGCGCGGCCGACGAAGGAAGCGCAGGTGAGCGGAGCGCGGGTGTAGAGCAGTTCGACCGTGAACGCGCCGCGGGGCGTGGTGAATTCGGCGTAGAGCCCGTCGGGCAGTGAGGCGGGGTCGGCGGCCGGCAGCGTGGAGGTGAGCGCGATAAAAAAACCGAGCAGCGATACGGAAAGGCGAAGCATGCTCCGCAGGTTGGGCGTGTGCGCGTTTTGGGACAAGCCCAGGTGGCTCCTAGCTGAAAAACGGCGGGTCCGGGCACCCCGCCGTGAGCTTACGATCAGGGCAGGAACGAGCAGATGTATTCGCAGAGACCGGAAGAAACGGCGATGGTGAAGCCGCTGTTGGCGGGGACATCGAAATAGGTGCCGGCGCCGTAGGTTTTGGATTCTTTGCTGTCCTGCTGCGTGACGACACATTCGCCGGCGACGATCTCCATGCGTTCGGCGGCGGCCGTGCCGAAATAGTAGGAGCCGGGGCGGATGAGGCCGAGAGTCTTCTTGGCGGCATCGGCGAAGAGCACGGTGTGGCTCACGACGTTGCCGTCGAAATAGACGTTGGCCTTGGTGACGACGGTGACGCCGGCAAATTGGACGGGGAGGGATGACATGGTGATGGAGATTGAAGTGGGCGGAGCGGAGTTCGGTGGAAGAGCCGAGTGGCGTAAGGGGGTGGGTGGCAAGTGCGACGGGCCGGCATCTCGGAAATTATTGCTCCAACCGTTTGGAGTGAAACGGTTATCACGCTTCCGGATGTTTTCGGTCGGAATGAGATTTTGACTCGTTTCGTGGTTCCTCGCTGCTTCCGGTGGGCTGATCGAATGGTCGGGATTTTCATGACCCCATTTTCCGACCCACGC
>CAMCWW010000084.1:0-16295 GCA_945882935.1 Opitutus sp. GAS368 | reverse complement strand
CGTCGGCCGAACGATTGCGGGAGTTTGCTTTGAACGTCCTGCGAGGCGGATCCCGAAGCGGAGGTTAAGCAGATCGCGCGGCGGCGATCTTGAGGGCGTCGTCCAATCGAGCGATCGCGGTCTGGTAGAAAATTAGATCGAGCTGATTGAGGGCGAGCAGGTGGTTATAGTCGGCCAACGAAAGCGGGTAGCTCGGCGTCAGCCGATCTGGGTTCGTGTTCTCGCGGGGGCCGCAGGGTGGAGTCGCCCAACCAAAGGCTCGATTAAGAAGGACCAGAGATTCATCGAAGCGTTCGGCGATACCGACGAAATCAAACGTCTCGAGCGCTTTCCCCGCGAGGTAACGCTTGGCGAGGTTTTGCATCCAGTCCAACTCCGCGAAGGCGCGGAGACTCAGTTTCTCCTCGTGCAAGCGCCGGCAGCAGTCGTCGCGCAGATCGGGGCTGCGCAGACAGTGATAGTAATTCGAGACGACGCGATCAACCGGATGCCTGACCCAGGTCATGGAGCGGGGCCGGGGAACGACGGAATCGAAGGCGTCGCCGAGAAAATGGCCGTGAATGCAAGCGGTACCCTCGGGAATCAGCTCGGGACGGAAATCCGCGGCGGTAAAGATCGAGCCGTAGTTCAACCAAAGCCGTGAGCCGAATTGATCGGAAAGGATATTTCGAAAACTTGTGCCAGCGCATTTTGGAACATGGATGCTGAAGATCATAGGCCCGTAGACGCACACGCCGTGCCTCGGTTTCATTCAGCCCGATCAAAAAATCGTAATTGAATATCTGTTACACTGATTAATGCATCACCCGCGCGGTAGCTTATGGCTTTGGGCCAAATGGGTGACGTGAACTAGGAATCGCGCTCAGGATTCCGTAGGCTTCTGGGGCAAAGAGCTAGATAAACAGCAGCTGTAAATTGGCCGTGCGGGCGGTGCGGGCGGCGGTGAGCTCGCGGATGAAGGCGAGAGCTTCGGTGTAGTCGCGCTCGCGACGCGGGGTGGCGCGTTTGGCCGGCGGGAGCAGGGCGGGGCGGAGGTTGGTCACGAGCAGGGTCGATTCGCGGAAGGGCGCGAGCTGCTTCAGGCCGGTCATGATGCCGGCGCGGGTAAAGAGTGGGGTGGCCGCGTGGGGCGTGGCGGCGGCGTCCCAATGGAAAAAGCCGTGTTTCGGAAGATCACCGAAGAGTTTCGCGAGCAACCGGGCGGCGGCGGTGTTGAAGGCCGTATCGAAGGTCGCGGCGAATTCGGGATGCTCGGCGGTCTGCGCTTCGAGTTCGCCGAGGCTGAAGGTGATCGCGGTCTTGATCTGCTCGGCGAGGTAGAGGTCGCGGCCGGTGACGGACGCGAAGAGCTCGTTGATGAAGTGCAGGCGACGCAGGTCGTCGCGGGTGCGCTTCATTTCGGCGGTTTTCCGAGGCTGCTGACCTCTTCGACGAACTCGGCGACGTCGCGGAATTCTTTGTAAACGCTGGCGAAGCGGACGTAGGCAACTTGGTCGATGTTGCGGAGGCGTTGCATGACGCCAAGGCCGAGGGCGCGGGACGGGATCTCGCTGTCGAACTCCGCTTCGACGGAGTCCACCACGTCTTCGATGAGCATAGTGATCTGCTCGAGATCGACCGGGCGTTTGTGGCAGGCGGCGCGGATGGCGCGGACGAGTTTCTCGCGGTCGAATTCTTCGCGGCGGCCGTCGCGCTTGATGACGATGATGCCGTCGCGGACGAGAGTTTCGGTCGTGGAAAACCGGTGGCCGCACTCGAGGCATTCGCGGCGGCGGCGGATGGTGTTACCCTCTTTGGCGATGCGGGAATCGGTGACCTTGTCCTCGATGGAGGTGCATTTGGGGCAGCGCATGGTCAGTTGAGCGAAAGGAAATTCTTCAAAATGGTCATGCCGCCCTCGGTCGCGATGGACTCGGGGTGGAATTGCACGCCCCAGATGGGCAACGTGCGGTGGCGGAGGCCCATGACCTCGCCCTCGGCGGTTTCGGCGGTGATCTCAAGTGCGGCGGGGAAGGTCGCGCGGTCCACGAGCAGCGAGTGGTAACGGGTGGCGGCGAAGCCCTGGGGCATCCCGCGAAAAACATCGGTATCTTTGTGCAAGATCGGGGATGTTTTGCCGTGCATGAGACGGCCGGCGCGGACAACATTTCCGCCGTAAAAATGACCGATGGACTGATGGCCAAGGCAGACGCCGAGGATGGGCTTTTTGCCCGCGAAGGCACCGATCATATCGAGGGAAACGCCGGCCTCGGCGGGCGAGCAGGGGCCGGGGGAAATGAGGATGCGATCGGGGTTAAGCGCGAGGGCCTCGGCGGGCGTGATCTGGTCGTTGCGGAAGACGCGTTGGGCCACGCCCAACTGCCCAAAATATTGGACGAGGTTGAACGTGAAGGAGTCGTAGTTGTCGATGACGAGCAGCACGGTTTGAAAGGACATTACCTCGCGGATTGACAGCGGGGTCAAGCGTGCGGGTAGGGTGGCGCTCGCGATGACCGAACCCTTTCAACTGTTAAAGACGGACACAGTCACCGCCGCCCGCCGCGGGCGTTTGCGGACTCGGCACGGGATGATCGAGACCCCGATCTTCATGCCGGTAGGCACGCAGGGCACGGTGAAGTCGCTCACGCCGCAGCATTTGAAGGATATCGGCTCGCAAATCATTTTGGGGAATACCTATCACCTCAATCTGCGTCCGACTTCGGAGGTGATCCGCGACTTGGGCGGGTTGCATAAGTTCATGGGTTGGGACGGGCCGATCCTCACGGACAGTGGCGGGTTTCAGGTGTTTTCCCTGGCGAAGTTGCGCGACATCCGGGAGGACGGGGTGGCGTTTCAGTCCCACCTCGACGGCAAGAAGCTGTTTCTCGGGCCGAAGGAAGTCATGTCGATCCAGCAAAATCTAGGCAGCGACATCGCGATGGTCATCGACGAGTGCCCGCCGTGGCCGTGCGAACGCGACGCGTGCGCGGCGGCGGTCGGGCGGAGCTACCGCTGGGCGCAGCAGTGCAAGCAGATCGCCACCGACAACGGGTTTCTCGGCGCGGGGCACCATGTTTTTGCGATCGTCCAAGGTTCGACGTTTGACGATCTGCGGCGTGAGGCCGCCGAGTCGTTAGCGGCGCTGGATTTTCCGGGTTATGCGGTGGGCGGCGTGAGTGTGGGCGAGCCAGAGCCGGAGATGTTGAAACAAGTGGGCGCGAGCACGCCGTTTATGCCGGCGGACAAACCGCGCTACACGATGGGTCTGGGCACGCCGCCGCAGCTCTTGAAGATGGTGGCGCTCGGGGTGGACATGTTTGACTGCGTGCTGCCGAGCCGCGTCGCACGCAACGGCCTCGTCTTTACGCCGGACGGGCCGATCAACCTGAAGAACGAGAAACATCGCGCCGACCCGAATCCCATCGTCGCCGGCCTCGACAACTATACGTGCCGCAATTTTTCGCGCGCTTATCTGCGGCACTTGCTGATGGCGGGCGAGATGTTGGCGGCGACGCTCTGCACGCTGCATAATCTGCATTTTTACCTCGACCTGATGGCGCAGGCGCGGGGGCACATCGAGGCGGGCGACTACGGGGTATGGCATCGCGCGTGGGTCGAGCGCTACGAAACCGGAGCGCGGGCGCGGGTGGCCAATTGATGGGCAACTGGATTTTCCGGGGAGTGGGTTTAATCAGGAAATTCGTCGCGGACGGCGGCGACGCGCGGCCCGGTTCAACCGCGGGCGGGCGACTTAACGCTGGCCCGCGCGGAAAAATCCGATTGGGTGCGGCCATGCAAAACTTCGGCCGAATTTTGGTGGCGATCGGACTTATGGGATGGGCTGCGCTGGTGACGGCCCACGCCGCGGACGGCGGCCGCGTGCAGGCTCTCAAAATCACCGTGCTCTCGACGATGCTCGCGGACGGTGACGAACTGGGCGAGTGGGGTTTCGCCGCGTTGGTGGAAGCAGACGGGCACCGCATTCTCTTCGACACCGGAGCGAAGACCGACGTGGTCTTGAGGAACGCGCGCTCGCTCGGCGTCGATCTCTCGACGGTGCCGGACGTGATTCTGAGTCATTCGCACTGGGACCACACCGGCGGATTCATGACCTTGCGCAAATCGGTGATGGAGAAAACGCCCGCCGCACTCGCACGCACGCACGTGGGCGAAGGGATATTTCTTCCCCGCAGCAGCAGCGTGCCGCGCGTGAAGGATCTTTCGATGGTCGCGCTGAAAGGCGAATATGAGGCGACCGGCGGGAAGTTCGTGAGCCACGCGCAGCCCGTGCAGCTTTACCCCGGCGTATGGTTGACGGGTCCGGTGCCGCGGAAATATCCCGAACGCAATTGGAGCGGCAGCCGCCTTGTTACCACCTCGACGGGCGAGGCGGAAGACAATCTGCCGGAGGACATGGCACTCGTGCTCGACACCGCGCAGGGGCTCGTGGTGCTTACCGGATGCGGCCACGCCGGCGTGATCAACACGATTGAGCACGCCCGGACGGCGGTGCGACCTGTGCGGGTGCACGCGCTGATTGGCGGCGTGCATTTGTTCAATGCAAAGGAAGACACGCTGAAGTGGACGGCCGAGAAACTGCGCGGCTTCGGGTTGGATCACCTGCTCGGAGCCCATTGCACCGGCATTGAAGTCGTCTACCGCCTGCGCGCCGATCTCGGCCTGAACCGGGCCCACGCGGTGGTGGCGGCGGTCGGAGCGAAGTTCGAACTCGGGCGGGGCCTCGATCCGCGCACGATCGCAAAGTGAATCGCGGGGCTGGCGAGGGCGGAAGCGGGCGCAGACCATTTTCGGAGGGCGATTTGGAGGTTGGGCGGGTGCGAACCGCCTTTAGGAGCCGGTTGAGACCCGGTCGATGATAGATGGGAGGGGCGTGCCGAGTAGTGTTCAACAGAACTTGATTTAATTGAAATGTAGGCGAGGCCGCCTTCTGAGGCTCGGAGGGTTCCTGGCGGCTAAACGGAGCCCGAACTGCGCGGCGAATAGGCCGAGTTTTCTTTGGTTAACTCAGCGCCGGGCTGACGGATCGTTGGCCGGTCGCGGCAGTCCAAACCTGCGCACGCCAAATCTGAATCTCGCCAAGTCGCTACGTTTGACGCTTACTCGTCTTCTCACCTTTTTCTCCATGCGTATTCTCGTCACCGGCGGCGCCGGTTTCCTCGGCTCCCATCTCTGTGACCGTCTCATCGCGGACGATCATGACGTCACCGTCATCGATAACCTGTTCACCGGTCGGAAACAGAACATCGCCCACCTCCTGCAACACCCGCGTTTTGAGTTCGTGCGGCATGATGTGATCGATCCGTTTAAGTTCGAGGTGGACCAGATCTACAATCTCGCCTGCCCCGCCTCGCCGCCGCACTACCAGTTCAACCCGATCAAGACGACCAAGACCTCCGTCATGGGCGCGATCAATTGCCTCGGTCTCGCCAAGCGTGTGCGGGCCCGGGTCTTTCAGGCCAGCACGAGCGAGGTTTACGGCGATCCGGCCGTGCATCCTCAGCCCGAGAGCTACTGGGGCAACGTGAATCCCATCGGCAAACGTTCCTGCTACGACGAGGGCAAGCGCTGCGCCGAGACGTTGTTTTTCGACTACCACCGCGAGAACGGCGTCGATATCCGCGTCGTCCGCATTTTTAACACCTATGGTCCGCGGATGCATGAAGCGGATGGGCGCGTCGTCTCCAACTTCATCGTCCAGGCCCTGCTCGGGCAGGACATCACAATCTACGGCGACGGCTCGCAGACGCGTTCGTTCTGCTATGTGGACGATCTCATCGAAGGCTGGCTCCGGCTGATGGCGCAGACCGAGACGGTGGGTCCGGTCAATCTCGGCAACCCCGGTGAGTTCACGATGCTCCAGCTCGCCGAACTCACGCTCAAACTCGTCGGCGGAAAGTCGAAGATCGTTTACAAGCCGCTGCCGGCCGACGACCCAAAGCAGCGCCGCCCCGACATCACCTTGGCGCAGAAAGTCCTCGGCGGCTGGACGCCGAAAGTGCCGCTCGAGGAAGGCCTCGCGCGCACGATCGCGTATTTCAAGCCGCGGGTCTGAGCCGAAGAGCGCGCCCGGCACGGTGCCGTGTGCCCACCCGCTTTGGCACGTTAGCTGCAACTGATCCTTTATGATGAATCGCCGCGTGTTTTCCCCGCTGTTGGTCGCTCTCGCCCTCGTTGCTTTCGCGACGCCCACGGCGCGGGCGGCAGACCTGATCCGGCCAAAAGTGATTGTGATGGCCACGTTTGAGATCGGTGCCGACACCGGGGACAAGCCCGGCGAGTTCCAATTCTGGGTGGAGCGCGAGAAACTCACGCAGACGCTCACCGTGCCCGGGCTCGATCGTCCCGTGCGATTCAACGGCCAAGGCGTTTACGGCGTCGTCTCGGGCACCACGGTGCGCGCGGGCGTGCAAATCATGGCTCTGTGCCTCGATCCGCGATTTGATCTCTCCAAAACCTACTGGTTGATCAACGGCATCGCCGGGGTGAATCCGCAGGTCGCTTCTGAGGGCAGCGCCGCTTGGGCGCGACACGTGATCGACGGTGACATCGCCTACGAAATCGACTCGCGTGAGGCTCCGGCCGACTGGCCCTACGGCATCATGGCGCTCGGCAACAAGAGCCCCAAAGACAAGCCGGTGATCCCCGACTGGGCTCCGAAGCCGATGGCGTGGACCCTCAACCCCACGCTCGTCGCCTGGGCCTTCGCGCTGACCAAGGACGTCGCGCTCCTCGACTCGCCGGAAGCGCAGAAGCATCGCGCGCTTTACCGTGATTTCCCGGCCGGCTCGCGTCCGCCCCAAGTCATGCTCGGTGATAGTTTTGCGTCCTGTCGTTATTGGCACGGGGCGGTCATGCAAACGTGGGCGGACAACTGGACGGCGCTTTACACCAAAGGCGCGGGCCGCGCCGCCATGACCAACATGGAGGACCACGGCATCGCCAACGCCCTGACCCGCCTTGCCGGAATGGGGCGGGTCGATTTCCAGCGCGTGCTGATCCTGAGGACCGGCAGTAATTTCTCGATGCCTCCGACCGGCCAAAGCGCCGCCGCCAGCATGGTGGCCGAGTATCAGGGGATGATTCCGGCCCTTGAAGCCGCCCATCGGGTCGGCTCGCCGGTCGTGCAGGCGTTGGTTAAGGATTGGGCCAAATTTGAAGGGCAAACTCCGCGTCCCTGACTACTTCGGCGCGGGCCGGCGCGGGTAGATTTGCCATTTGCCAAGGTCCGAGCCGCACCTAGCGTCTCGGCCAGCTCATGCTCTCGTTTCTCTTCAAAAAGTTTTCCGGCCGCCACTACCGCAAGTTCCTAGAAAAGTGCCGTCCGATCGTTGCGCGCATCAATGAAATCGAGCTGACCTACCAGGCTCTCACCGACGAGCAGCTCCGCGCCAAGACCGACGAGTTCCGCGCGCGCATCGCCGCCGCCACCGACAAGAAAGCCGCTCTCGCTGAGTTGCTCCCCGAGGCTTTCGCCACCGTTAAAAACGCGGCTCGCCGCATGAAGGGTCGAAAAGTTATCGTCTGCGAACACGAGCTCACCTGGGACATGGTGCACTTCGACGTCCAGCTGATCGGCGGCATGGCGATCCACGAAGGCAAAATCGCCGAGATGGCGACCGGCGAGGGCAAGACCCTCGTCTCAACGTTGCCGCTCTACCTGAACACGCTCTGCGGTCGCAACACCCAGCTCGTGACGGTCAACGACTACCTCGCCCGCCGCGACTCCGAGTGGATGGGGCACCTCTACAGTTTCCTCGGGGTCTCCGTCGGCTGTATCCAGCAACAGATGTCGCCCGATCTCCGCCGCGAGATGTATGGCCGCGACATCACCTATGGCACCGCCAGCGAGTTTGGCTTCGATTACCTCCGCGACAACGGCATGGCCACCCGCAAAGAAGACCAAGTCCAGCGCGACCACTGGTTCTGCATCGTGGACGAAATCGACTCCATCCTCGTCGACGAGGCCCGCACGCCGCTCATCATTTCCGGCCCCGCGCCGATCGAGCGCGAGCAGCCCTTTACGCGCATCAAGCCGCCCATCGAAAAACTGGTCAACGACCAGACCCGCCTCTGCAACCGGCTCGTTTCCGACGCGATGGCGCTGCTCGAAAAGCCCACGCCGACCGCCGAAGACCGCGACCAAGCCGCGCGCAAGATGCTTCAGGTGAAAATGGGTGGACCCAACAACAAGCAGCTCCTCCGCCTCCTCGAGACGCCCGACTACCGCAAGCTCCTCGACAAGGTTGAGACCGACCTCAACTCCGATCTCAACAAGTCCGAACTTTACCGCGTCAAAGAAGACCTACTCTACGTCGTCGACGAGCGCCAGCATCAGGCCGACTTGACCGAGATCGGTCGCAAACAGCTCCGCCCCGACAACGCCGACGCGTTCGTCCTCCCCGATCTCGCCACCGAGTTCTCCGATCTCGAAAAGGAAGCCCTCGCTCCCGAGCAGCGCGAAGCCAAGAAGCTCGCCGCCCAGACGCGCTACGCCGAGATCTCCGAGGAGATTCATGCCATTTCCCAGCTCCTCCGCGCCTATTCGCTTTACGAAAAGGACGTCGAATACGTCGTCCAAGAGGGCAAGGTCATGATCGTCGACGAGAACACCGGCCGCGTCATGCCCGGCCGCCGTTGGTCTGACGGACTCCATCAAGCCGTCGAGGCCAAGGAGAACGTCATGATCGAGCGCGAGACCCGCACCTACGCGACGATCACGATCCAAAACTACTTCCGCATGTATGAAAAACTCGCGGGCATGACCGGCACCGCCGAGACCGAGGCCACCGAGTTTCAGGACATCTACCGCCTCGCCGTGCAGGTCATCCCGACCAACCAGTCGTGCATCCGCGTCGATCGCAACGATTCCATTTTCAAGACCCGCCGCGACAAGTTCACCGCTGCCGTCAAAGAAATCGAGGAAGCCAACAAGCGTGGCCAACCCGTGCTGGTCGGCACCGTGAGCGTCGAGTCTTCCGAAGTGCTCTCGCGCATGTTGAAGCGCACCGGTGTGATCCACGCCGTCCTCAACGCCAAATTCCACCAGCAGGAAGCCGAGATCGTCTCCCGTGCCGGCCAACGCGGTGCCGTCACCATCGCCACCAACATGGCCGGCCGCGGCACCGACATCAAACTTGGCGAGGGCGTCCGCGATCTCGGCGGCCTTATGGTCATCGGCACCGAGCGTCACCAGAGCCGGCGCGTCGACCGCCAGCTCCGTGGTCGTTGCTCCCGCCAAGGCGACCCCGGCCGCACGAAGTTTTTCCTGTCGCTCGAAGACGAGCTGATGCGGCTCTTTTTGCAGGGCAATCTCGCCTCGCGCCTCATGGAAGGCTCCATGCAGGAAGGCGAGGAGTTGGAGCATCCGTGGCTCAACCGCTCCATCGAAAGCGCGCAGAAGAAGGTGGAGCAGCAAAACTTCTCCGTCCGCAAACGCCTGCTGCAATACGATGACGTGCTCAACCAGCAGCGCGAAGTCATCTACGGCATCCGCAACGCCGCGATCCACGCCGATCGGCCGAAGGAGATCATTTTTGAACAGGTGACCGAAGAGATCGAGACCCGCCTCGCCGTCGCGGGCTTTGGCGAAAAGGGCGGAGCGACTGCCGGCGGTATCGAGAGCCTCGTCGGCTGGCTCAACACTCATTTCCCGATCGCCATCACGGCGGCGGAACTCACCGGCAACGACGTCGCGGCGCTCACCGCCAAACTTTTGGACCGCGTCAAACAGGCCTATGGCGTAAAAGAGTCGGTCGAGATTCCCGAGGCGCTCGGCTCGCTCGAGCGCTATGTCGTCATCAACGCCATCGACCACCACTGGCAGGAGCATCTCACGGAGATGGAAAATCTCCGTCAGTCCGTCGGCTTGCGCAGCTACGGCCAGAAAGACCCGCTCGTGGAATACAAGAGCGAGGCCTACAAATATTTTGAGGAGCTCATGAACAACGTGCGGCTCCAGATCTGCACGGGTCTTTTCCGCAGCGCGTCCAACATCGAGAGCTTTGAAAACATGCTCTCCTTGCTCAGCCGCACGGCCCGCGCCGTCGGCCCGACCGACGCCCCGGCGGCCCCGCGTTTGCAGACCAACACGACCGTGACGGGCGGCGGCACCGCCGCGGCGCCCGAGGCCGCACCCGAGCCGGAGGTTCAGTTGCCCAAGATCACGATTCGCCGCGATACGCCGAAAGTCGGTCGCAACGATCCGTGCCCGTGTGGTAGCGGCAAAAAATTCAAGAACTGCCACGGCGCGTGAGCCCGGAGGAGACAGCGCCCGAGGCGGATCCTTACGATCCCAAGCTGTCGTTCTGGCAGACTCACGTCAATTACGTCGCGGCGGCGGTTGTCTTCGTTTTCACGGTCGGGCTGACAGTGCTGGCGTTCCCGCCGTTCAAGACGCCGGAGCTCGCCTATGCCTGTCTGGTGCCCGGGATTTACTGGGCCTATCGGCGTCCGAGCTTCCGGCTTTACGCGGCGACGATGCTCGGTGCGCAGGCCGTGGCGTGGACCGTTCTCTTCGGTTGGCTGCACCACGTTACCTGGGCGGGACTGCTGCTGCTTGGACCGTTTATCGGCGTGTGGGTGGGCCTGTGGTTTCTCGCGGTGTGGTGGGCGATGCCCCGCATGATCGGCCGGCCGACGATGGTGCGGCTCGCGGTGTTGCTCGGTCTGGCGGGCCTGTGGGGCATGAACGAATGGCTGCGCACCTTCGTGCTCAGCGGCTTTCCCTGGTTGCCACTGGCGGCCAGCCAGTGGGAACGGGTGAGTGTGTTGCAACTCGCCGCCTACACCGGGCAGGCCGGACCGGCCTTCGTGCTGGTCGGCATGAACATCGGGTTTGCCGCCTACGCGCACCGGCTGTTTCGCGAGGGCGTGACGGGCCTCAATAAGCGCAGCCAAGAGTTTTTCCTCGCGGTGTTTTTACTTTTTGTGGCCCTCAGCACGCACGTGCAGGAGACGTTTAACCGCGCACCGTTCCAGACGTTACTCGGCCGGTTCGCCTTTGTGCAGCCCTACATTGCCCAAGACGTGAAATGGGATCCGGCCAAGGCTCCGGGGATTCTCGAAGCGCTGGAGAAGACGACCCTCACCGCCGCGATTACCCGTCCCGATCTGATCCTGTGGCCCGAGGCCGTCACGCCGTGGGCGGTGCGCGGTGATTCCAACGTGCGCGGCTTCGTCGAGTCGCTCGCGCAGCGCGCCAAGACGCCGCTGCTGCTGGGCTCGATCGCAATCGAAGACCGGGGCGCGCCAACCGAGCGCTGGTTTAACGGCGCCTTCCTCGTCACGCCTGACCAAGGGCTGCAAGACGCCTATTACGCGAAACGAAAGCTCGTGCCCTTCGGCGAATTTGTACCGTTCCGCCCCGTCTTGGGCTGGTTAAAGAAGTTTGTGCCCATTGGTGAAGACTTCGAACGCGGCACGGATGCGGCACCGCTGTTGGTGTCGATCCGCGGTGAGGCGACCGTGTTTGGTCCGCTGATTTGCTACGAAGATATTTTTCCGCAACTGGCGCGGGAAAGCGTGCGCTCCGGGGCCGATGTACTCGTGGTGGCCACCAACAACGGCTGGTTCGGCGAGGGCGGCGCCGCCTACCAACACGCCGCGCATGCGGTGCTGCGCGCGATCGAAAACCGCCGGCCGTTGTTGCGCTGCGGCAACGGCGGCTGGAGCGGTTGGATCGACGAGTTTGGCAACGCTCGCTTCACGATGCGCGATGCGAACGAGCGCATCTACTTTCGCGGCGCCGAAGTGACGTCGGTGATGCGCGATTCCCGCTGGATCGGACGCACGAGCTTTTATACGGATCACGGCGATTGGTTTATTTTGCTGAGTCTCGGGTTGGCGGTGGGGGCGTGGTTACTCCTCCGCTTGCCTCTCCCTCCGACCGAAACTGAATAGTCAAAGGAGTCGGTTTTTTTGGCGGGTTTTTTTGCGCTGACAGTGCGGCACTACGTTTGGGAGTTTTCCGCGATGTCCCCCAAACTTCTCCGCCGCGCCGTCGAGGCGCTTTCCACCTTCAAGATCGAAACGCCCTCCTGGGGTTTCGCCGATACCGGCACCCGTTTTGGTAAATTTTTCCAAGACGCCGCGGCGATCGACACCAACGACAAGCTCGCCGATGCCGGCCAGGTTCACGCGTTGACCGGCTGCTGCCCGACCGTCGCCGTCCACGTGCTCTGGGATTTTCAGCCCGGTCAGGACCCGAAGGCGGTCGCGAAACTCGCGCGCAAACACGGCGTGAAAATCGGGGCTATCAACCCCAATCTGTTTCAAGATCAGGACTACAAATGGGGTTCTTTCGGCCACAACGACCCGGCCGTCCGCGCCCGCGCGCTCAAGCATTGCACCGATTCCGTCGCGCTCATGAGCGGCACCGGCAGCGAATATCTCTCCCTCTGGTTCGCCGACGGCACCAACTATCCCGGCCAAGGCAGTATCCGCGACCGCAAGAAATTTTTCGAAGACTCGCTCCGTGCGCTCCACGCAAAACTCGGCCCGAAACAGACCATGCTCGTGGAATACAAACCCTTTGAGCCCGCCTTCTACGCGACCGACATCGCCGATTGGGGCATGGCCTTTTTGCTCGCCAAAAAAGCCGGCCCGCGCGCCAAAGTGCTCGTCGATACCGGCCACCATTACGTCGCGCAGAACATCGAGCAGATCGTCGCCTGGCTGCTCGATGAGGACATGCTCGGCGGTTTTCATTTCAACGACCGCCGCTACGCCGACGACGACCTCACGCTCGGCTCGATCGATCCGTATCAGGTGTTCCGCATTTTCCATGAGATCCACGCCTTCGCCGCGGATCGCGGCAAGGCTCCGAAAATCGCCTACATGGTGGATCAGTGCCACAACGAGAAACCCAAGATCGAGGCGATGATCCAGACGGTCGTGATGGCGCAGGAACTTTTCGCCAAGGCCGCGCTCGTCGACCACGAAGCCCTGCGCCGCGCGCAGGCGAAAAACAATGTCGTCGATGCCGAGTTGCTCCTGAAGCAGGCGTTCTTCACCGATGTCTCGCCGGCTCTCGCCGCGTGGCGGAAGGCGCAAAAGCTCCCCGCCGACCCGCTCGCCGAACACCGCCGCAGCGGCTACGAAAAGACCGCCGCCGCCGAGCGCCGCGCCCGCCGCAAGGCCCTCGGCCTCGGCCAAGGCGGCAGCTTTGCCTGAGGTGGGATCAAGCGGTAGGGACGTCTCTCCGAGGCGTCCTCTGGGTCGTAGCAGTCAGGGTAGTCGCCTGAGGCGGACGGCTCGGAGAGCCGGCCCTACCCAAAGCCGACTTTTGAACGAGGCCTCGATTCCGGGGCGGCTCTCGGCATCGTGCCTCCATGCGTTTTCTCTTATCCCTATTTCTCGGTTCGTGGGTGTCGGCCAGCGCGAGCGCGGCGGACCTCGGACCGCGACCGCTCCTCGCCGCCCACGCGCACAACGACTATGAACATCCGCGCCCGCTGTTCGACGCGTTGGCCTGTGGTTTCGCCAGCATTGAGGCCGACATCCACCTCGTGGATGGCCGCCTGCTCGTCGCCCACGATCGGAAGTCCGTAAAACCCGAGCTCACCTTGGAGGCGCTCTATCTGGATCCGTTGCGCGCCCGCGTCAGGGAAAACGGCGGTCGGGTTTATCGGAATGGTCCCACGATCACGCTGTTGATCGATGTTAAAAGCGAAGCGGTCGCGACCTACGCCGCGCTCCACGAGACGCTGGGCCGCTATGCCGAGATGCTCACCGTCTACCGTAACGGCGTCGCGAGCCCCGGTGCAGTCAACGTCATCATCAGTGGCAATCGAGCCCGCGCCGAACTCGTGGCGGAACCGGTGCGCTACGCCGCGCTCGACGGGCGTATCGAAGACCTCGCCGCCAATCCCCCGGCGGAGCTGGTGCCATGGATTAGCGACAACTGGCAAAAAGTCTCGGCTTGGAAGTGGACGGGACCAATCCCCGACGCCGAACGTCAAAAAATCCGCGACTTGGTCGCGCAGGCGCACGCGCAGGGGCGGAAGCTGCGCTTTTGGGCTACGCCCGACAAGCCCGAGGTCTGGCAGGTGTTGCGTGCCGAGGGCGTGGACCTGATTGGCACTGATCACCTCGCCGGGCTGCGGGATTTCTTGCTCGCGCCACCCGTTGCGCCGGGCCGGTGAGCCGGCGGGGACCGATTTTGGAACGGCCGGCCCGCGCGCCGGCGCGGCGTCGTGGGATCGATGGTGTTCTCGTCTTCACTCGTCGTCCCGGTTTGGAACCCGAATTTTTTATTATTCGGTGGAGGGAGCTGCGTGCAGTTGCAGAACGCGACGAGGCCGTCGCGGCTCCAGAAAAGTGAACTCGAAACAAACTACGCCGGACCGCCTCCTGACGTCGTCGGCGATGGCGGCGATCAGCGTTTGAAATCGGTGTTCGGCCGCTCGAGGTCGAGCTCCTTGATCCAGGCGTTGCGGTAGCGCACGTCGTGGCCCTCGGCTTGGAGTTTCAGGCCGCCGGGTTGATCGGTGATGCCCTTGCCGCCGTTGTTGCCGCCGTCGATGCCGGAGTTGGCGCCGCCCCAGACCTGTTGGATAACTTGGTTGGAGTGAACTTTGATGCCGTTGAAATAAAGGGTGACCCGCGCGGGCTCGGTGAGGACGCCGTCCTTGAAACGGGCGGCGCGGAACTGGAGATCGTAGGCGTTCCATTGGCCGAGACCTTTGTAGGCGAAGTAGGGCGACGGCGTTTCGTTGATGACGGCGCCCATGCCGTGCTTGGTGGCGTCGCTGTCGCAGATCTGGATTTCGTAGCGATTCTGCAAATAAACCCCGCTGTTGCCGCCGGTTTTCATGACGAGGAACTCGATGTGCAGGCGGAAATCTCGGTAGGCCTTTTTGGTGACGATATCGGCCGCGCCGTATTTACCGCCGACGGCGGCGGAGTCGTCGGTTTGCAGGGCGGTCGCGCCGGGCACGACGGGGTCGGCAACGATCGGCCATTTGATGGGCAGGGCCGAGGCGAAGCGCGGACCAGTCCAGTAGGTCCACTTGGCGTCGAGGGTTTCGCGGGTGCCGTCGAGCAAGATTTCCGCGTCGGCGATGGGCGGAGCGCCGACACCGACTTGGGCACGGGCGGCGGTGAAGCAGGTAATCGACAGCGCGAGAACGAGCAGGCGCGGGTGAAGGAAACGGTGGGAGATCATGGTGGGGATGGGGGCGTGGGAGACGGATTTAGCAGTTGGTAGATGTGATGGTCGACGAAGTGATCGTAAAGCCACTCGGCTTTTTTGAGGGTGCTGACTTGGGCGAAGCCGAGACGTCGCACGAGGCCGGCGGCGCGGTGGTTCTCGGTGGCGACGGCGACGATGACGCGGTCGACGCGGAGTTGGGCGAACGCGTGGGCGATCACGGCTTGGCAGACGGCGCGCATGATGCCGCGGCCCTCGGCGGCGGGCACGAGCCAGTAGGCGGGGAAGGCGACGCGGGCGGCCCAGTCAATGCGGTTGTGCCAGATCACGCCGACGAATTCGCCTGCAGCCCAGATGCCGCAGGCGAAGGCGCGGGTTTTTTCGCGGTCGCGCAGGGCCTCGGCGATGAATTTTTGCGAGTGCGCGGGCTTCGTGGTAGCATCGACCCACGGCAGCCAAGTGCGAAGAGTTTTCCGATTGGCGTCCACGAGCGCGAAGAGCGCGGGCGCATCGCCGGGTTGAAGGAGGCGCAGTTCGAGACCGGGGTTGATCTGGTGGCGCAACATTGTGGGACGACGTTGGGCACGGGTGGTGCGGAGACCAACGAGAAATTCTCGCCCGACGCGCGGTGCGGGTTTCTTTTTGGCACCGACCGGTAGTCGGGCCGATAGCTGCGGACTCCAGTTAAACGGAGCAACTCGCTCAGCGCGCGTGTTCGTCCACGCGGCTGTCGGTTGGGCGTTCGACGACCGGACGGGGCGGAGGGGCGGGCGGAGCGACGTGTTCGGGCGAGCGTCGGTCGGGCATCGACCGGTCGGGCGCGGGAGCGGAGGGGCGGGAGGTGCGCTCGTTGCCGCCGGAATCGCGACGATTGGATTCGGGGCGAGACTCACGGGGAGTCTCGGAGCGGGGGCGGTCTGGATTTGGGGTGGGGCGGGGCTCGCGGGGCGCGTCGGGATTGTTGGATCCGCCGCGGGGTCCGCGCGGAACGTCAGGACGCGGGCGCTCGGGATTGGCGGTGGGGTTGTCGAGATTCGTGGTCGGGCGCTCGCGGCGGCGGTCGCCGGGAGGAACTCCGCCGATGGTGTGGGCGGGGGGCATCACGACGGGCGGGGGCGAGAGCGTGGGCGGGGCGTTGATGATGACG
>CAMCWW010000083.1:0-16414 GCA_945882935.1 Opitutus sp. GAS368 | reverse complement strand
AAGGGCAACGTGGCCTTCGTCAGCACGCGGGAGTTCTGGCGCACCGCCGAGCACTCACCCAACAACCAAGGTTACCATTGGAATTGCAACGCCGAGACTTACATTCTCATCGGCGAGGCGACGGGCGAGGCGATGAAGCAGTTGCTCGGGCTTCCTTCCCACCCCTGAACCGGGCGCCCGTGCCGGTAGCCGGCGGCACCGTCTAGCTGCCCGGGACCACTGCCCGTTTGAACTCCTCGATCGCCCTCCGCATTGAGGCCGCGACTTCCGGTTTTTCTTCGACGAGGTCACGGGTCTCTTTCAGATCATCCTTTAGATTGTAGAGCTGCGCCTCGCCGTTCTTCAAGATCAACTTCCAGTCCCCGCGCCGCATCGCCGTGCCAAGCTTGGGCTCGTAACCGAAAAACAAGTCCCGCGCCGGCAACGGATCCCGGGCCAGCCAATGCCGTCTGACACTGATACCATCGAGATTGGACGGCATACCCGAAACCGCGCCCGCAATCTCAGCGAAGGTCGGGAACAGGTCGAATCCTGCAATCAAAGCATCCGATCGTATCCCCGCCTTGATCTGACCGGGCCACCAGACGACCGCCGGCACGCGATGGCCTCCTTCGTAATGACTGAACTTGCCGCCGCGGTAGGGCCGCTGCGACGGCGCCATCCCCACATCCCCGTTGTCCGACCAGAAAAAGACCAAGGTGTTTTCCGCCAAGCCCAGATCATCGAGGGTATCTAGGATTCGGCCTACGCTGTGATCGAGGTCCTCGACGAGGGCCTGGTAGCGCGGAAGATTGACCTCATCGACACGATTCTGCTTCCAGTCCGCCGCACGCAACTCCGGTGTGTCGGTGCGCATCTGGTAGGGGTTGTGCACCGCTTGGTGACCGATGTGCAGGAAAAACGGGCGGTCCCGGTGACGCTTGATGAAGTCCACGCTGCGTTGGGTGATGATGTCGGTCGAGTAGCCGTCTACGTTCTCCACCTTCACCCCGTTGCGCCACGCCTGGTGCCGATGGTAGTCCGCCCCGCCGTGCAGGAAGCCGACGAATTCGTCGAATCCGAGCCGGGTGGGGTTAGATTCGTCCCGATGGCCGCAGTGCCACTTGCCGAATAAGGCGGTCGCGTAGCCGGACTTCCGCAGCATCTTCGCCAAGGTCGGCGTTTCCGGCGGCAGGCCTTTCTCCGAAGCATCGCGGCCGACGATCACATCCACGATGCCGGCCCGTTGCTGGTAGCGACCGGTATGGAACGCCACGCGCGTCGGGCTGCAGACCGAGGAGTTGGCGTGAAAATCCGTGAACATCATCCCCTCCCGGGCCATCCGGTCGATCCGCGGCGTCCGCACCCAGCCGTTATACAGGCTGATGTCGCCGCAACCGAGATCATCGGCGAGGATGACGATTAGGTTGGGCGCAGGTCCGGCGGCGGCCGCCTCCACGCTAGGCAGCGCGGTCACGACCAGCAGCAGGGAGTAAATGAGGCTTCGCATCGTTTTCCGATTTTAGTGCGCGAAACTACGCGGGGAAAGATTGTGCAAGTCGCTGCGGTTAATCATGAGGTCGTTTGCGGTGAAGTCGCGAGACAGGCGGCCTTTGTCGTCGAGTTTCACTTGCGCCGCTTTAGCAGCGAGGAACTGGGCGCTCGGGCAGAGTTCGGATTTTGGTCGGCTCCCACGCGAGGGGCCGCTGCATTCTGAGAATGGCGATTTTAACGGATTTAACCCGTGCGCGCAGCGTTTCAATCGGATGCGGGGTCAGGAACATGAAAAGCAGCGGGGGGTAAGCGATCGTTGTCAGGCTCTTTAACTTGTAGCCAAGGCTTGCCGCACCAATCCGCTCGTTTCGGTGGGGCACATCAACCCCAAACTACAAAAGCCTGCCCCGTTTTTTGGCCGGGCTAAATGATCGCGAATTAGACTGGCCTCCGGCGGCGGTGCGTGCGCCACGTCGCATCAAACTGAGCCCTCCTTGTTTTGCTTGCTTGGCTCAAACCCAGTAGCTTTGCCCTCAAAAGATGCGCGCGGAGCGTGTGGGCACAAAAAAGCGCCGACCCGTTGGGGGCGGCGCTTGGCGCTCTCCTGGCGGCGTTTCGGCCGCAAGCAGGAGCACGATCAATAGCGGTAGTGATCGGCTTTGTAAGGACCGCCCGGAGGTACTCCGAGGTATTCGGCCTGCGATTTCGAGAGGACGGTCAGCTTCACGCCGATGCGCTCCAAATGAAGGCGGGCAACTTCCTCGTCGAGGTGCTTCGGCAAACGATAGACACCGGCCTTGTAGGTCGCGCGGTTCTTCCAGAGATCGAGTTGGGCGAGCGTCTGGTTCGTGAAGGATGCCGACATGACGAACGACGGATGGCCGGTCGCACAGCCGAGGTTCACCAGGCGCCCTTCGGCGAGCAGGTAGATGCTGTTGCCGCTAGGGAACGTGAAGAGATCGTATTGTGGCTTAATGGTGACGCGCTTGACGCCCTTCGCCTTGTAGAGGCGATCAACCTGGATCTCGTTGTCGAAGTGGCCGATGTTACAGACGATGGCTTGATCCTTCATTTTCGCCATGTGCTCGAGGGTGATGACGTCCTTATTACCGGTGGTAGAGACGTAAATGTCGGCGACACCGAGAGTGCTTTCGAGGGTGTTGACCTCGAAGCCTTCCATCGCGGCTTGAAGGGCGTTGATCGGGTCGATCTCGGTGACGATGACGCGGGCGCCAAAGCCTTTCAGCGAGAACGCCGAGCCTTTGCCCACATCGCCGTAACCGCAGACGCAGGCGACTTTGCCGGCGATCATGACGTCGGTCGCGCGCTTCAGACCGTCGGCGAGGGACTCGCGGCAGCCGTAAAGGTTGTCGAACTTCGACTTGGTAACCGAGTCGTTCACGTTGATCGCTGGCACAAGGAGCTTGCCCTGCTCGTGAAGCTGATAAAGGCGGTGCACCCCGGTGGTGGTCTCTTCCGAGACGCCGCGCCAGTCCTTGATCATCGCGGTGAAAATACCCTTTTGGGTCTTACCGATTTTTTTGAGCAGGTTTTTGATGACCTGTTCTTCATGCGAACCGGAAGCGGAGTTCACCCAGTCACCGCCCAGCTCCATCTCGTAACCCTTATGCAGAAGCAAGGTGACGTCGCCACCGTCGTCGACGACCATCTCGGGGCCTTTTCCGCCGGGGAAGCTGACCGCTTTCCAAGTCAGGTCCCAATATTCTTCGAGGGTCTCGCCCTTCCAGGCGAAGACGGGCACGCCGGCCTTCGCGATCGCGGCAGCGGCGTGGTCTTGCGTGGAAAAGATGTTGCAGGAAGCCCAGCGCACATCGGCGCCAAGTTCGACCATGGTCTCGATGAGCACCGCAGTCTGGATCGTCATATGCAGCGAGCCCGTGACGCGGACGCCCTTGAGCGGCTTTTTCGGACCGTATTTTTTACGGAGCGACATGAGGCCGGGCATCTCGTGCTCGGCTACGTTGAGTTCTTTCCGACCCCAGTCGGCTAGAGTGATGTCTTTGACGTGGAAGTCGGCTTTGGTTTTTTTTGCCATAAACGAGAGAGCGCGCGAGCGCGGGTAAGAGAGGTTTACTTGGACAGAGCTTTGACCGCCGCTTTGAGTGCAGAGGCTTTGTTGGTGATTTCCCACGGGAGACCGGCTTTGCCGAAATGCCCGTAGTTGGTGGTTTCGCGGTAGATGGGCCGAAGCAGATTGAGCTGCTTGACGATATCGGCGGGCTTAAAACTGAACACTTGTTGCACCGCTTCGGAGATGACGGAGTCAGGGACGACACCGGTCTCGAAGGTATCGACGTAAACACTCACGGGCTTCGGATGGCCGATGGCGTAAGCGAGTTGAAGTTCAGCGATCGACGAGAGGCCCGAGGCGACGATTGTCTTGGCCACCCAACGCGCCATGTAGGCCGCTGAGCGGTCGACCTTGGAGGGATCCTTGCCCGAGAACGCGCCGCCGCCGTGGCGGCCCCAACCGCCGTAGGTATCAACGATAATCTTGCGGCCGGTGAGACCGGAGTCTCCTTGGGGTCCGCCGATCACGAAGCGACCGGTCGGATTAATGAGATATTCGGTGCGGTCATTCAGCATGGAGGCCGGGATGACCTTCTTGACGACGTTCTTAATGAGGAACGACTCGATTTCCGAGTGAGAAACATCTGCGGTGTGCTGGGTCGAAATGACGACATTGACGACCTCGGTGGGCTTACCGTCGACGTAGCGCACAGAAACTTGGGACTTCGCGTCAGGCCGAAGCCACTTCACTTTACCGCTCTTGCGGATTTTGGTGAGTTCTCGGCCAAGGCGGTGAGCAAACATCACCGGGGTGGGCATCAATTCGGGTGTCTCGCTGCACGCGTAGCCGAACATGAGGCCTTGATCACCGGCGCCTTGCTCGGAGGTCTTCTTACCCTCAACTTTTTTCGCATCAACACCTTGGGAAATGTCTGCCGACTGGGCAGTCAGATAGTTGTTGATGAAAACAGTGTCGGCGTGAAACACGTCGTCATCGTTCGTGTAACCGATGTGCCGAATCGCGTCGCGGATAATTTTCCCGAGATTGATCGCCTCCTCAAGCGCCTTGGTCTTGCCCGTTTTCTTGTCTTGGAGCTTCGGGATCGTGATTTCTCCACCGACCACAACGATGTTAGACTTTACGAAGGTTTCGCAGGCGACGCGGCTCGTCTTATCGATGGCCAAGCAGGCATCTAGGACGCTGTCAGAGATCAGGTCAGCGACTTTATCTGGATGACCCTCGCCGACGGATTCGGAGGAAAAAACAAATGTATTTGCCATAGGATTTAGGAGACCCGACCAAAACAACGGGCGAAGGCCACGCAAGTTAAATATCAACGCATCGCGATATTGTGATACGAAGATTTGCCTGACGCCCGCCTACGGCGCTGAGTCCATTTTGAAGCTCTGAAGCCCGCGGGCATCCAATTGCTTGACGAGCGATATAAACTTCGCGCCGGACCGTTGGCCGGGCTTCGATTACAGCCAATTAAACCTATTGAGAATCTTACATCTCTATCCGCTGCGTCACCCCGGCGCCCCTACCCCGGTCCAGCGCCATCCGACCGGCATCTCCGCCCCCTCCTCTACGTGAAGAGTATTGGGGTTAACGATACAGAGCAGTCGTGGGCACTGAGGTGAGCACGTTGTATTGACGAATCGCCAGCCTCCACCACTCGGCAATCGCGTCGGACGGTGAGCTCCACAGCTCCCGATGCAGCCAGATCATTGATTCTGCATCCAACAGCAACGCCATCGTCTCCTTGCTGGTAAACTTCCCCGGACCTTCGGCGAGCAGCCGCCGCCGCAACAGGCCGAACCACTCGCGAGCCTCCTCACTCGGCCGGCGCTGCCGCAGCAATGCGACATGCATGGCGTTAACATAAGGGTCGAGCACGGCCTGCATCAGACCGTAGTTAGCCCGTAGCGGCTCGAAAGGCGGCAAATGACGGTAGCACTCGGCCAGATTTTGCTGCAGGCGCTTCAGCTCATACGGCGGATGCGTTTCCTCGGGCGTGAGAAAGACTCCAAGCTCGCGTGCCCGACGTCCAAAACTCGCCTTGCTCAGAAAAATTGAGATCGGCATGGAAAACACCAATCCCGCGAGCACCGGGCTCAACCACCAGAAAAAAGGCGGTGAGATGATGTAGGAACTCAAACCCCATATCACCCCAAACACCGTCTGTCCCCCATGCGTGATAATTGCCTCACGCCAGTCGGAGCCGTCATCGTCTGCTCCGCGCTGTTGGGTAACCCAGCCCACGCCCTGCCCCAGCAGGGAAAAAAGCACAAACTTCGCGTTGAACATCATGTTCACCGGGGCCAGAAGCACCGAGGCTGCCGTCTCCAAAACCGCACTCACCAGCAATCTCAGCCGCCCGCCGAAACGCCCGACCGCCTCGGGGTTTCCCAAGGTCAGCACCACGCTGACCAATTTGGGCAAGAAAAGGAGCAGCAACGTAAAGAAGAAGAGCGTCAACGCCACGGGCACTTCGATCATAAAACCAAAAATCGATGTCGTATCGTGCGCTCGCAAAACGCCCACGACCGGCGATTGCGCCACCAAATCGAAAACGTGAAGCGTGCTGAGAGCCAAAAAAAGCAACCACAGCGGTGAGGACGCATAAGCCATGACGCCCATAAAAAGATGAAACCGGTTCGCCGGCCGAAACCCGCGCGCCGTCAACAGCCACGCGTGTTGCATATTTCCCTGACACCAGCGTCGATCGCGCTTGGCGCTTTCGATCAGAGAGGGCGGGCCTTCCTCAAAACTTCCCTCGATCTCGCCCGCCAACCAGACGCCCCAGCCGGCCCGCCGCATCAATGCCGCCTCGACGAAGTCGTGTGAAAGAATACGGCCTCCAAACGGTTCACTGCCGGGCAAGTCCGGCAACGCGCAGTGGTCAATAAATGGCTGAATTCGAATGATCGCGTTGTGCCCCCAGTAGTTGCCCTCATGTTGTTGCCAATAGTTTAGCCCCGCGAGAAAGAGCGGACTGTAAAGTCGGTTCGCGAATGACTGCAGCCGCGCATAAAGCGACTCCCCATGCACGATTCTCGGCGCCGTCTGGATGATGCCCACCTGAGGATTCTGTTCCATGAGCGCCGTGAGCCGCACCAGCGCGCGACCGGTCATGATCGAGTCGGCATCAAGCACGACCATGTAGCGGTAGTTCTTGCCCCAACGCCGCAGGAAATCCGCCACATTGCCGGATTTCTTGTTAATTTGGTGCCGGCGTTTTCGGTAAAAAATCTTCCCAAATCCACCGACCTGCTTGCACAATTCGACCCACGCCACCTCCTCCTGAATCCACTGATTGGGCCGGTTCGAATCGCTCAGGATAAAAAAGTCAAAGTGCTCGAGTTTCTTGGTTTCCTGCACCGAGCGGAAGATGACCCGCAGCCCTTCAAAAACCCGGCTCACATCCTCGTTAAAAACCGGCAT
This sequence comes from Opitutus sp. GAS368, assembly GCA_945882935.1. Classification (GTDB taxonomy): domain Bacteria; phylum Verrucomicrobiota; class Verrucomicrobiia; order Opitutales; family Opitutaceae; genus Tous-C4FEB. Next base: position 9,465 of record CAMCWW010000083.1, on the reverse strand, counting down.
CACGATTGCCGTGGCCCCCAAAGGCGAATCGTCGCTCGGCGCCAGCGTCTCGGAGATCCGACAGTGGTCGCCGCCGCGATTCAGCACGTAAAAGCCCACGAGCGCCGTGCAAAACCCCGCGGCAATGTGCGCGAACAGCACGGCAAACAATCCCAATAAAACCATCTCCAGCCCGCTGATCCCTTCCCGCCACAGCAAGTCCGCCATAAACCAAGTGGCCAGACTCGTTAGGCCAAAAATCGCCGAGAAAAACAGAAAGCGCCGGCGGTTAAGCCTACGTTGGGTCATCTGATCATGTTTGAAGACACGCATCGGCGGATATTAACGAGTGGCGTAAAAAATCCCAGCCAGCGCGCCGGCAAACATCAGCCAAAGCAGCAAAGCCCGCAGGATCGGCCAGCGCTCAAACCGCTCCAACGTATCGCCCGCCGCTTCCGTGATCGGGCCGAGGTCGATCGGCCGCGGGACCATACTCGACACCACCAGATCGGGGCCGGCCTGCATCGAACTTGCCTCCAAAGCTGCCCGAAAATCCGCCGGGATATTTTTGTCGTCCAGAAAGGCATAGGGCCACTTTTCCGAACCATCACAGAGCATCAATGCGACCCGGCCCTCGATCGCCCGCCGCTCCGGTGGCACGCTTTGTGACGCAAGCACGGCACCGAACCAAGCGTCCATTAACGCCTCCGTTTCTTCGGCGGCCAACGTCGTCGGATGGGTCTCAGGCTGGGCCAAATGACGCCGCGCCGCCCGCTCCAGAATTTCCTGAATGAGCCTGCTTTGGTGCAATCGGTTATGCACCCGGTGCGCCCGCAAGTAATCTTCGACCCGCACATAAGCCGCGTTCCAAGCTTCCATCGAGCCCGTTGAGGGCCGGAACTCACCGGAAAAAGTGACCAACACCGGTGCACTCATCGAGCAATCACCCGCGGCCAATCAAAAAGTTTCAAATTCACGGTGCCCACAGGTAAGTCCAAGTTTCGGTCAGCACGTGGGGGGGCTTGCGCAAAAACGCCCTCAACTCCACCGGCTTTTTGCTCCCATCCGCCCGTAACGCGAAAGCTAACCGCCAAGTGCCATTATAAGGATTTTTTTGAACGGTCGCATGGACAAGTTTCGCGCCTCCTTCCACGGATACGACCGGCTCAATCAGAGGATCCGGCCCTTTCTTGCCCAAATAGGCCCCGTCGAAATCGACGACGAAACGCTCCAAATCAGGTTCGTGAGTTTTCGAGTGCCCACGCCGGGTTGCAACGGCCACACCCGCCGGCGGTCGGATTTGATCGAGAAACCAATGCAAGCGATACTCAAACTCGATGGGCTCGCCGACCGCCGGCAGGGCATCAGGCGCCCAAAACGCCACGATGTTGTCGTTGGTTTCATCAGGCGTGGGAATCTCCACGAGACGGACCGAGCCGTTACCCCACGCACCGACCGGCTCCACCCAAGCACTTGGCCGATTGTGGTAGTTGGCCTCAAGATCCTCGTAACTCGAAAATTTCCGGTCGCGCTGCAACAAGCCAAAGCCTTTCGGGTTTCGGTCGCCAAACGCCGCGGTACGCACGGTCGCGGGATTCGACAGCGGCCGCCACAGCCACTCACCGCCACTGTGGTTGATCAAAAGGCCGTCGGAGTCGTGCACCTCCGGGCGAAAGTCCCCATGATTCGATCCCGCGGTCTCGCCATGCCAAAACATACTCGTGAGCGGGGCGATCCCCAGCGTCTTGATCGGGTTCCGCGCGAAGAGCACCGCTTTCACATGCGTAACCGTATCCGCACCGGGCCGGATCACGAAACGGTAAACACCCGCGATGCTCGGGCTGTCGAGCAGTGCGTAGATCACAATCTCCTTGGCATCCGCCGCGGGTCGCTCGACCCAAAATTCCTCGAATACGGGAAACTCTTCGCCGCCGGGCTCGCCCGTATTGATCGCCAGGCCCCGCGCCGACAGGCCGTAAAAGGCATTCTGACAGAGTAGACGGAAATAGCTCGCGCCCTGGAACGCCCCAATTTCATCACCCGGCCGGTTCAAGGGATAAAGAATCCTAAACCCTGAAAACCCCATCGACTCGGGCACGCGACCCACCTCCGTTTTGCCGTAGTTAAAAAGCTGCGGAGAAAACGCGATCGGCGTTTCCTTGCCGCCCCGTAATTCCGAAACCTGCACGGTCTGTTCGAAAATAAATCCCGGGTGAAAGAACTGGAGCTGGAACGGCAGACCTTCTCGACGACCCCACGATTGCGCCGCGTTGAAACGGATATCCCGGTGTTGATCGTAGGTCAGCCGCCTCAACTTCTCCGGCACGCGACTCGGGCGCGGCCCATAGGGCTTGGCCGCCAACAATTTCGCCCGATAGCGGAGCACCTCCAGGTCAAACACGCCCTCGGCCGCGCGCATCTCCTGGGGCACCAAAACCGCCATCAAAACGAAAACCAACAGGCTGCGAAAAAATCGGGTGCTCATGTTGTTTTATCCAAGAAAAATCCCCTTTGCTTTTCAGAGATCGGTAGCGCGGCGCGCTCCATGACCTTGAGCAAGTCTTCCCAAACCATCCGCTTTTTCCGATTATCCACCGGAGGCCGCAGTAAATAACTGGGATGATAAGTCACCATGAGCGGCACGCCCGTAAACTCCCGCCAGCTCCCGCGGACCTCGCCCAAATTCTTGAATGCCCCCGCCCCGAGTAGCCCCTGCGCCACGGTCGAACCCAGCGCCACGATGATCGCAGGCTTAACCACGTCCACCTGCGCGCGCAAAAAGGGCAGACAATAACGCAATTCTTCATCCGTCGGTGATCGGCCTTCACTGGCCGCCCCCACCGAGGGCACCGCCGGCTGCGGCCGCCAGTTCATCAGGCTGCCGATGTAAACGGCACTCCGCGTCAGGCCCATCCCCACAATCATCTTCGTGAGCAACTGACCCGCCGGACCGACAAAAGGCTCGCCCGCCACTTCCTCCTCCGGCCCCGGAGCGTCCGCCACAAACATGATCTGGGCATCGAGACTTCCTGCACCCAGGACCAATTTCTTTCCAGGCGGCGTGTGCGCCACATTCACCGCGTCCAAGCTCATCGCCGAAAACAGTGCCGCCCAACGCACGGCCTTATCACCCTCCGGCAGCGTGAGCACCGGGGGTGGTGGCAACAGACTTGGTTTCAATTTCGGCGCGGCTAGGCCAGAAGTTCGTGTGATCACCGCCGAAGCGAAGGCCGGAGCGTTGCCCAGCGCCACGGCCGCACTCGATCGCCGGACGACCGACCGCAGGGCAGCGAGGCTCGATTCGGAAACACTGACCGACTTCATCCCCGTCGTCTTAAGGCGGCGAAGCTCGTCGGTAAGAACGGTGAGGGCAGTGCGCATCAATGCGGGCTAGTGGGAGCGAATATTCAGCAATTTCTCGACATACTTGCCCAGCAAGTCGAATTCCAAATTGACGCTCTGCCCCACCCCCCGAGCGCGAACATTCGTAACTTCCAGAGTCGTCGGAATCAGCCAGACGGCGAAAGCGTCACCTTCCACTTCGGCGACCGTCAGCGACATCCCATCGAGTGCAATGCTGCCTTTGTGAATTAAATAACGGCCACTGCCCGCCGGTGCCTTCACGCGCAGATACGTATCTTTGCCGCGCAACTCCAGGATCTCGATCACGCCCAAGCCGTCCACGTGGCCCGAGACAAAGTGCCCCCCGACCTTGCCGTCGAACCTGAGGCTGCGCTCCAAGTTCACCGGCGCACCCGCTGCGAGCTCCGAAAAATTCGTGAGCCTTCGCGATTCCTCGAGCACATCGAAAAATAAATGCTCCGAATCGAAGGCCGCCACCGTCAGGCAGCACCCGTTGACCGCAATACTGTCCCCGAGCGCAACGCCCGACAGCGCCGAACGTGCCGCAATTTGCAGGCGCCAAGAATTTGCCCCCGCCACGAAAGCGACGACCCGACCCGTTTCCTCAACAATACCGGTGAACATAAAATTGATTATCTGAGTTTCAAGCGTAGCACCGCCGTTTCTCCACCCCGGCTGACCAAAAGCACGAACTCCGCCCGCAAAAGATCCGAGTCGGTTTTGGCCAACTGCTCCGTCGCGGCGGCGAAGGTCTGCACTTCGACGCCATCGATTTCTTTGATCCAATCATCCGTGCGCAAGCCCGCGATGAACGCAGGACTGTTCGACTTAACAAAGTGAGCGATCACGCCGGTCCCATCCGCGGCCTTCACCCGGCGGGCCACCGCGTCGCCATAAACAAACTCCCGAGCCGTAAAGCCCAGCCGGTCATAATAACTACGAGCCGCTTCCCGCATGAGCTTCGGCTCGTCCCCGAGCGTGACGTTCAGCTCCACCCGTTCCGCGCCGCGCAGCACCGTCAGCACCAGCCCGGCTCCGGGTTGGCGCCGCTCAACCTCGCGTTCCACGAAGCTCACCACCACCCGGTCCGGCTTAAACCGGGGGAGTGCCTGCCCATCGATCGCCAGCACAATGTCCCGCGGCAACATTCCGGCTTTCTCGGCCGGACTGCCCTCCAAGACTTCGCTTACGACTGCTCCAGATTGGGCTTCGAGTTTCAAAAACTTCGCCACTTCACGATCCATCGGTTCAAAACCATAGGCCCCCAGCCAAGCCAAGGGCCGACCGTAGACGCTCTGCGGCACCCGGCCGAGATGAGGCAAAATCTCTGAGGCCACATAGAACGCGCTGCTCTCCTCCACATTGATCAACATCGTGGGAGAGCCACCGCGCTCGGCGCGGGAAAACTGCAAAAACGTCTGACCAAACGAAGTCGCCGCGAGCCCGACAAAACCACCGGCCCGGTTGAAGACCGGTAGACCGGGACCGGCGACCTCCTGTTGGGCGATCGCGGTGCGTTGCGGCAGATTTTGCACGAGCGCCACGTTCCCCTGCAAAAGATACGGCATGAAGTCCTCGTCCTTATTGCGCAGCCCGATGCCCCAAACCGCCTCGGCGAGGGCCGGCTCCACCGCACCGCCCTCAATGACGAACCGCGTGATGGGCACCAACTGCGCGCGCCAGCGTTCCTCAACCCGCACAAAATGCCAACCCGTCAACGCATCCTGCCCGAGGTAAACCGCCGCAGCGCTCGCCGCATCGCCGGGCAAGTAAACCTTAAACTCCTTTAATTGAGACGGAGTGGCCCGAGGGTCGACCGCCGCCGCCGGTAAAATAATCGTGCCCCGCACATCAATCACGACTCCATACGCGGAACTCGGTCGGCGCTCCGTCTCCGTTTCCGTAAAATATTCGACGGCGACCACGCACTTCAGGCGCTCGGCCAGCAGGGTCGGCAAATCCGGCGCAGCTCGCACGCTCCACGGGAGCATCAGCAAAATCAAAAGGCAGAAACGTTTCATGGTTTAAGAATGTAAAGAGATACCCGGCGGTCCCGCTGCGCCTCGATGAGCGTGGGCGCCGGCTGGACCTCATACGCCGCGTGGGCGGCCTTTATGACCTCAAGCGAGTCCACCGGTTGCTGGTTGATTTTGGTGATGACATCGCCTCGCGACAATCCCGCCACCTCCGCCGGAAATCCGGCCTGCACGCCGATGACCACGACCCCGACGTCGCTCGACAGCTGGTTTTCACGCGCAAACGTGCGGGAGACTTTTCTCACACTCAAACCCCACTTTTCCAGCGCCCATTCCTCACCCACCCGGCTTTCGAGCCGCTCGGTCATCACCGCAACTTCAGCCGTTTGCCCGCCCCGTTTGTAGGTGAGTTTTAAGCGGTCGCCGACGGGACGACTCGCGATCAGATTTTGGATCGGTGGCAGCTGCTCGGGGAAGCGGCCGTCCACTTTCACCCCGTCGATTGCCAGCAAGATATCGCCGCCCCGCAATCCAGCGCGAGCCGCCGGAGAGCCCGGTGCGACGCTGTTGATGAGAACTCCGGTGTTGAGCGCGAGCGCGTAAAAGCTTTCGAGGTCCTGCAACGCAGCCGGCACCAAGCCGATTGTGCTGCGGGTAATCGCGCCGTCACGAACGAGGCCGGTCACGATTTTTTGGGCAATGGCCGAGGGGATCGCAAATCCGAGATTGTTGGCCCCAAGGTAACCTCGCGAACTGATACCCACCACCCGGCCGGCTTCGGTGACCAGTGGCCCACCAGAGTTGCCCGGGTTGATGGCGGCGTCGGTTTGCAGCCACGTGTTGAACGCGCCCGTTTCGTAGCCGCCCACGCCGGTGCTGTCCTCGAAGTAGCGGTTGTTATTGGAAATGATTCCGCGCGTCACCGTGCGCGTCAGACCGTGGGGCGTGCCGACGGCGAAAACCGTCTGCCCCGGGAAGAGCTTGGCGCTATCCCCAAACTCGGCCGTGGCAAACTTCAGGCCGCGGCGCCGGGCGTCGGCAACATCGATCCGAAGCACCGCCAGATCAGTCCAATGGTCCCAACCGACGAGCGTCGCGCCCACGCGTTCCAGATTGGACAGAGTGATGCTGAGTTCGACCGCCCGGGGACTGACCACGTGAGCGTTGGTCAAGACCAAGCCATCGGCCGAAAGAATCACCCCGGAGCCGATGCCGGCCGAATATCGCCGCGCGCCGCTTTCGAACACGACTTCCCGCACATCGATACGCACGACCGCCTCAAGCAATTGATTAAAGCCCCGGCTCATTGCCGCCGTTGCCGGCAGCGCCAAAATGCCAGCGTAGCCCAGAGCGAACGCGAGGATTGACCGAAAAGTTGATTGGCTAACTGTGGAAAGATTCACGCGATGTCTACTCAGTGCAAAGAATACAACTTCCTAGAGATCGAGCCCCACTGGCAATCTTTCTGGGAGGAAAACCTCACCGCCCAGGCCGAGCAAAACTCGTCGAAGCCGAAATACTACGTGCTCGACATGTTCCCTTACCCGTCCGGCGCGGGCCTGCACATCGGCCACCCCGAGGGCTACACCGCGACCGATATCATCGCCCGCTATAAACGCGCCCGAGGCTTCAACGTCCTCCACCCCATTGGCTGGGATGCCTTTGGCTTGCCCGCCGAGCAGCACGCCGTGAAGACCGGCACTCATCCGGCATCAAACACCCGCAACAACATCGTCAATTTCAAGCGCCAGATCAAAGCACTCGGGTTCTCTTACGACTGGGCTCGTGAGGTCGACACCACCGACCCGAAATATTTCCGGTGGACCCAGTGGATCTTCCTTCAACTTTTTGCCCGCGGACTCGCCTACGTGGACGAACGTCCCGTCTGGTGGTGCCCCGAGCTCCGCACCGTTCTCGCCAACGAGGAAGTCGTCGACGGAAAGAGCGAAGTCGGCGGCTTTCCCGTCGAACGCCGCAACCTCCGCCAATGGGTCCTGCGCATCACCGCCTACGCCGAACGCCTGCTCGCCGACCTCAAGGACGTCGATTGGCCCGAGTCGACCAAGCGCATGCAGGAAGCATGGATCGGCCGCAGTGAAGGCGCCGAGGTTCTCTTCGAACTCGAAAACAAGGCCCTCGGCCCGCTGAAGATTTTCACCACCCGGCCAGACACGCTCTTCGGCTGCACCTACATGGTGCTCGCACCCGAGCACCCGCTCGTGGACCGGCTCACCACGGCCGAGCAAAAGACCGCCGTCGCCGTTTACCGCCAGAAAGCCGCCGGCAAGAGCGACCTTGAACGCACCGATCTCGCGAAGGACAAAAGTGGCGTATTTAGCGGCGCCTACGCGATCAATCCCATCAACGCCCAGCGCGTCCCCATCTGGATCGCCGACTACGTGCTCATGGGCTACGGCACCGGCGCGATCATGGCCGTGCCGGCGCACGACGAGCGGGACTTTGAATTCGCCCAACAGTTTGCGCTGCCTACCCCACGTGTAATCGCCGGCCCGGCCGCCGACGAAAAGCTCCCCTACACGGGGGACGGCACCCTCATCAACTCACCCGGCTACGACGGCCTGACCTGGCCTGAGGCGAAGCAAAAAATCACCACCGATCTCGCCGCACGCGGCGTCGGTAAAGCCACGGTCAACTACAAGCTCCGCGACTGGCTTTTCTCGCGTCAGCGCTACTGGGGCGAGCCGTTCCCCATCGCTTGGATTAGTGAGACCGACTACCGCAAGGCTGAGTTGCTCCGCCAAGATTTACCGGCTCAACCGGTCACGTTCTCCGAGGGCGGAGTGACCCTTTTCGCCCTCCCTCTCCCCGCGCAAGCGCTCCCGCTCGAGCTGCCGAGCGTGCAATCCTACCTCCCGAGCGGTAACGGCGAAAGCCCCCTAGCCAACGAGACGCCGTGGCTTGAGATCTGGCTCAATGTCACGACCGGTGCCGCCGTGTCCGCCACCGAGCCGTGTCCGGCCGGCGACGCGTGGATTCGCGCTCGTCGAGAGACCAACACCATGCCGCAATGGGCCGGCTCGTGCTGGTATTATCTGCGTTTCACCGATCCCGCCAACGCCGACGCCTTTGCTTCTCCCGCGGCCTTAAACTATTGGGGCGTGCCCGACCTATACGTGGGCGGCGCCGAACACGCAGTCCTCCACCTCCTCTACGCCCGCTTCTGGCACAAAGTGCTCTTCGACCTCGGGGTCGTGCCGCAGGTCGAACCTTTCACCAAACTTTTTCACCAAGGAATCATCCTCGGGGAGGACGGCGAAAAAATGTCCAAGAGCCGCGGTAACGTGGTCAGCCCGGACACCATCATCGCCTCCCACGGCACCGATACCCTTCGGCTCTATCTCATGTTCCTCGGCCCACTCGAGGCGATGAAGCCGTGGTCGATGCAGCAGATCGAGGGCGTCCACCGCTTCCTGCACAAAATCTGGCGCGAGTGCCTGGCCGCCGAAGGTTCGGTCAACCCCAAGATTGTAACTGACCCTGCCTTCGCCGACTCGCTCGAGTTCACCAAACTGCTCCACGAGACGATCAAAAAGGTCGGCGACGATATCGAGGCCCTGCGCTTTAACACCGCGATTTCCTCGATGATGATCTTCTCCAACGCGCTGCAAAAAGCGCCGCAGGTGAGCCGCGCCGCCGTGCTTACGTTTCTGCAATTACTCGCTCCGTTCGCGCCGCACCTTGCCGAAGAACTTTGGGCCCGCCTCGGCGGATCCGATTCGATCCAGCGCGCGCCGTGGCCCGTTTATGACCCGACGCGGTTGGTCACAACCGACGTGAAGCTCGTTTTCCAAGTGAACGGCAAACACCGCGGCGACCAACTCGTGCCCGTCGGCCTCGCCCAAGCCACCGCGGTCACCCTTGCCCAAGCCAATGCCAAGGTCGCCCCGCACATCGAGGGCAAAGCCATCGTCCGGATTATTTACGTTCCCGGCAAGATTCTGAACTTGGTGGTCGCCTAGGTCCGTAGTTACGCGCCCTGCCTAGCCTGAGTAAAAACCCTGGTCGCGACGGGAAATTTCACATGTTTGTCGGGCTCGACCTCATGTCGGGCCGTTCAGTGGGTCGGGCTCCAAAGAGGGAACGGCCTCACGCAAGGTGAGGCCCTACCATGAGAAAAAATCCGCCG
>CAMCWW010000082.1:0-16472 GCA_945882935.1 Opitutus sp. GAS368 | reverse complement strand
CACGACGTCTATGTGCTACCATGGAACCGGCGGATCACTTATTTTCCCTCGGCGGCGGAGCCGATGTATACCGCGCACGTGCATATTGTGCCGTGGTATCGGGCCGGATCGAAGTGGGTGCCCAATGTGCCCCACGAGCGAGATGAGCCGGAGTTCGATTCACCGGATCGCCGCGATGTGGTGTGGCCGTTGCCGGCGGAGGTAGTCCGATTGCGGACGGAAGCGGATGATCCGCTCGGCCGGCTGATGGATTACGCCGTTCGTTGGTTTCTACAATCGAACCGGGACGAACGCGAAGGTCGCGCCCTCGGACTGCTACTGAAGCGCGAACTGTTTCGCGCGGCAGAGAAGAGGGTCGAGCCGCCGGAAAGCAGGCCGGAGGAGTTGCGCCGCCTGCTGGTGCACATTGAGAAAGGCTTCCAGCTATCGCCGCGTATCGAGGATCTGGCCGCCATCATCGGCCGGAGTCGTTCGCATGTTTTGAAACTGTTCCGGCGTCACCTTGGGGTATCGGCCAAAGGACACGTGATCGGGCGGCAGTTGCGTGAAGCGCGCGAACTGCTGTTGAGCACCACGCTGGCGGTTTCGGAGGTGGGCAAGGCGGTCGGCTTGCCGGACCCCTACCACTTCTCAAAGCTCTTCCGACGGCACGTCGGTTTGTCGCCGCGGGAGTTTCGGGCGCAACACGGACCGTTTTCGTCGCCGCCCAAGCCATCGAGTCACACCCCGATCCCGCCCAAGGCGAATTGAGGACTACGCGGGGCCGGAATGCGGTGATCCCCCGAAATCCGGTCCGCTTGTAATGTGACATGGCCCAGTTTTCCGGACTCGCTCACCGTGCAGCCGACGTGCGGGTAGCTATGATCGTCCGAAAGGATGAGCAGCACGTTTGGTTTCGGCTCGGCGGCGGCGAGCCGAACCAACGGGGCCAGTAATAGGGCGGCGAGTAGGAGCAGGATCGTCTTTATGCCGAGACCTCTGGCGGCGGTGCAGTCGAGCGCGGGATGAGTGCGGCGCGACTGGAGTCTCTTCGTCATGCCATGAGTGCCGCTAGAAGCGTCCGTTGACACCGAAGGTGAGCGTCGTGCCGTTGATAATGGTGTTCTGCATCTGGGAGCGGACGCTGCGGTAGAAGGCCTGGGGCTCGTTGGTGAGGTTGGCGGCGTCGAGTGTGAGCTGGAGATCGGGACGAATCTGATACGCCATGCCCGCGTTCACGGAAGCGTAGTCGAAACGGTAAAGATTCCGGCCGGGCGTCGCGGCGGTGAAGGCCGTGATGTGGCTGCCGGCGAAATTGTAGAGGATGCGCGTGCTAAATTTGCGGTAGCGCCAAGAGAGCGTGGCGTTGCCGGTGCGCGGAATGAAACCGGGGACCTCGTTGGTGCTGCGTGAGGTCGTGCCGCCAAAATCTCCGCTCGTGCTGATCAGCGTGTAGTTGGCCGAGGCCCCGAAGCCCTTGAACAGGCCGGGGAGAAACGTGAACTGTTGCTGATAGTTGAACTCCCAACCCTGGACTTTGGCCGTGCCGGCGTTGGACGAAGTCAGGCGCGTGAAGCCGGGGTATTCGCCGTTGTAGCCGTTGTCGGAGCCGGTGCCGATCGTGCCCGCGTTGGTGCCGGTGACGATGTAGTCTTCGATAGTCTTGTTGAACCAGCCGACGGAAAGCGTGCCGACGGGTTCGAAGTAATACTCAAGGGTTGCGTCCCACGTGGCGGCGGTCTGCGGGAGCAGGCTCGGGTTGTTGACCGTGAGGGTTTGGTTCGTCTCGGAGATGGTTTCGTTGGGGAGCGCGTTGTTCAACGGTGGCCGGCCGAAGCTGGTGGACCAACTCAGCCGGGCCTTGAGGTTGGAGGTGAGATCGTGCGTGAGATGGGCGCTGGGAAAGGACTTCGTGTAGCTCCCGCTAAGATCGCGCCGAGTGCCGGCATAGTCGCGGGTGGCGGAGCCGACGGGATCGGCAGTCTGCTGGGCCACGGTGCTGCCGGTGCGCGTGCGCACCCAGCCCCAGCTCGATGTTTCGGTGCGCTCGGTGCGCACGCCGGCGACGAGGCCGGTGCGGCCCACGCGGCCGGACGCCATCGCGTAGCCGGCCGTGATGGTTTCGGTGACGGCGCGGTTGGCGGTGTATTTGTTTTGCTCGGAAAAGTAGAGGTCCTCGCGCCAGAGCGCGGGTGTGACCGGCTGGCGGTCGGCGAAAAACTGGACCGGCTCCCACTGCGGAATGCGGCGGCCGGTTTTCACGGAATCGAAGGTGATGATCGACGGATCGGCGGGGAGGGCGGTGAGGCCGGCGTAGTTCCAACGGCGCGCGACGCTCTCGGCGTTTGCGTAGTGCTCGCGCCAGACCGCGCCGGACTTGAGCGAGAGCGGGAAGGAAACCGGCAGTGTGTAGCGGAGGTTGGCGCGGACTTCTTTGATCTGATCGTCGTTCTGGAGGATCGAGTTGTTGTAGGTGGTGGGGCGGTAGTTGGCGGGATTGGTGAAATCGGGGCCTTCGGTTTGCGTGAAACGCGGATGGAGATCGGAGTCCGTGCGATCAAGCCGCCAGCCGACCGCGGTAATGCGGTTCACCAAGATCCCGCCGCGCCCGCCGCCGCCGCCGTTGATATTAGACTGGGTGTAGATGGCGTTGTAATCGACCTGGAGGGCGCCGAAAACGTGTTCGGCGCCGAGGTCGAGGCGGCGCATGCGATTGGCGAAATTGCCCGGGCCGGTGGACGTCTGGTCGATCGTCGAGCCGGCGGCGGCACGGACCTGCGTGATTTGATCGGTGTAGCCAGGCAGAATGCCGGCCGTGCCGGTGGTGCCGACCTGTTGCGTGGTGAAGGCCCGCGTCTCGTATTGGCGGCGAAACGTCTCGAGGGCGTCGCTCGCGACGGTGTTGATTGAGAGCTTGGTGGAAGGCGAGAGACGGTAGTCGGCTTTGAGGCTGACGCTAGCCTGCTTGCGGTTGTTGTAGTTGTCCCAAGTGCGGTAGTCCCAGAGGTAGGCAGGCTGGGCGGTGGTGTTTTCGAAATCGCGCGTGGTCCGGAAACCGCCGACGGCGTTTTCGGAGTAGAACACATTGAGCGACACGCCCAGGTTGCGCTCGCGACCGAAGACGTCGAAGAGCTCCTGCCAGCCGACGTTGAAGAGCGGATGCGCGCGATGTTTTTCGCGCGTCGGAGTTTGCTGGGTGAACGGCGGGGCGTAGCGCACACCGGCGCTGTAAGTGAGACGGCGGCGCTCGCTCATGGAGAGAGGGGAGCGGCTCTTGAGATTGATGGTGCCGCCGATGGAGCCGGCCTCTTTGTCGGGCATGTGGCCCTTCGTGAGTTCCATTTGATCGAACATGGAACCCGTGAGGTTGTTCATGTTCGTGGCACGGTTGAGGGCGCCTTGGCTGGTGAGGGGCGAGCCATCGAGAGTAACGGTGTTGAGGCCCGGGCCGATACCACGAATCGTGAATCCGTCGACGAGGTTTTCGTCCGAGAGATTGCCGGCGACGCCGGGCAGGCGGATGGCAACTTCGGCGGCATTCATGTTCGGCAAGTTTCCGAACGAGTCCATCGCGACGATGTTCTTCACGTTCTCGGCGTTGCGCTGGGCGGTGATCGCGGCGGCACCGCCCTCGCGCTCACCGGTGACTTTGAAGGCGTCGAGTTTGTAGACGACGCTGGTTAGATTGAAGTCACGCGTGGTGCTGGCCGAGTCGGCGACGATGACGGTGGTGCGGACCGAATCGAGGCCGACGTAGGTTACGACGACTTCGTGCGTGCCTGCGGGGATAGCTGCGAGCACGTAGCGGCCCGTATTATCGGTCAGAGCCGTGAGACCGAGGGCGGGGACTTCGACCCGTGCGCCCTCAAGAAGATTGCGGGTAGCCACGTTAGAGACGTTGCCGGTGAGAGCGGCGGCGTGCGCGGCTGAAAGGGAGAGAAGGAAGAAAAAGAGCGATCGAAGGCAGCGCAGGGAGTGAGCGGAGTAATAATTCACGGTAGGGGAGGAGTTATCGGGTTAGGGAGAAAGTCATTCACACGGGATGCGGCCGAGGTCAAAAACGCCGGATTGGTGAACCTAGGCGGGTACGATCGGATAGGCTAGACGCGCGATCAGAATTAGAGGGTGCGGAAAGATCCGTGCGTGGTCGCAGTTGGGGCTAGGGGTTGAACGAAACGTGGAACTCGAACGTGGTGAACCATACGCGATACCCGCGAATTCGACATAGACGAATTCGGCCTCAATCTGGACTTTTTTAGTCTATCTCTGAACAGCTTCTTGCCGAAGGTTCCTTTGCCATGGGATCGCTCCGGTGACGCCGGAATGGTGAGCGCTGAAGCGTTCTCGCGAAAAGTCCAGTAAGACACGCGGAATGTCTATGGGCGCAGGAGAGCGGAGAAATTATCGTGCTCACAACCAACCTCGGCCGCCCCTGCCGCGCAATTCTCACCCCGCTGTATTTCCCTTACCCGTACCTCGCGTTCCCTTCAAACTCATGAAATTCCCACCCCCCCTGCTTGCCGCCCTTGTGGTCGCCCTCCTTGCGCCGCAACTCCATGCCCAAGCCGTGCCCCCTGTTGGTCTGCCCGCCAAGGACGGTAAGGTGCTCGAGCTTTCGCCTTTCGTCACGACCGCCGAAGCCGACCGCGGTTATGCCGCCACCTCTTCGCTCGCCGGCACGCGCATTCGCACCGACCTGAGGGATATCGCCAACTCAATCTCGGTCGTTACCTCCGATTTTATGAAGGATGTGAACGCCACGGACAGCGCGAGTCTCCTAGTCTACACGGCCAACACCGAGACCGCCGGTTCGGGGGGCAATTATTCCGGGGGAGTGCTGAACGGTAACTTCATCGACCAAGTCGGTCCCGCCCGCGCCCCACAGAACAACTCCCGCGTGCGCGGCCTCGCTCGCGCCGACCTGACGCGCGATTACTTTCCCACGACGACCGTATTCGATAGTTATAACACGGAACGCGTCGAGATCAGCCGTGGCCCCAACGCCACGTTGTTCGGGCTCGGCAGCCCGGGCGGTATCATCAACAACCAGCTGATTCGGCCCTCGCTGAAAAACAAAAACAGCGTCGAGTTCGGGATGGGGTCGTTCGGCACGCAGCGTGCCGTGGCGGATTTCGACCGTGTGCTCATCCCAGCCGTGTTCGGTGTGCGCGTCGCGTTGCTCGATGAAAACACGAGATTCCAGCAAAACTACGCCCATGAAAAAGATCGGCGGATCTTTGCCGCCGCTCAGCTCTCCCCGCTTAAGGACGGCACGCTCCGGGCGAGCTTCGAAAGCGGCAAGATCGACGCCAATCGCCCGCGCACCAATTCCCCGCGCGACACCCTGACCAAGTGGTTTCAAACTCCATTCAATAAAGTCACGCACAGTCCGGGCACGGTCGATTTCAACCAAATCAATCGCGATCTTGTGCGTTCCCCGGGTGATTGGTTTGCGCAGCCCGGCGTCATCTACGAGAGCAACAACGCGGCGGCTCCGTCGCGGCTCCAGTACGGTTGGCAAACCCTGCTGGGTCGGCCCGTGAGTCCCACCATCCCCGCCGCGTTTCAGGCTAACATGGTTTCTCTCACCACCGGCAGTCAGTATTACTCGTCCGCTGCCGCGGCTGCCCAGGGCATCAAATTCGGCTCTTTCTTCGTGGACGAGGAGATCGGCGACACCTCGATTTTCGATTGGCGCAACCAACTGCTCGATGGTCCCAACAAACGCGAGTGGGAGAATTTCCAAGTGGGCAACGTCAGCTACGATCACCTTTGGACGCATCCGCTCGGCACGATGGGCTTCGAGGCCGCGATCAGCCGCGAAGAACACACGCGTAACTTCTACGACCTCTTCGCCAGCAACCGCGGTTACACGATCAATATCGACATCAACACCACGCTGCCGTGGAGCGCTCCTAATCCCAATTTCGGCCGCCCCTTCATGGCCGGCACCGGCACCCGCTCGAGCACCCGTGAAGACCGCAGCTCCGATCGCTTGACTGCCTTTCTTGAACTCGATTTCGCCCGCAACACCGAGCGCTTCAAGTGGCTTGGCCGGCATAATTTCACCGGGTTTGGCAATCGCTTCACTTATGATGAGGCGACTTTCTCCGGCACCAACACCACCGACCTCAACTGGGTTCTTCAAACTCGCTCGGCGATCAATCCCGTCACGGCGCGCGACGACATCAATTCCAGCGATGGAACCGTCCGCACCGTCGTCTATCTCGGCCCCAGTTTGGCCAACGCCGCCACCGCGAAGGGGGCCAACCTGCAGGGCATCCAGACGGAGCTGAATCCGGCCAACGTCACCGGCTGGACTTGGGACCAAGCGAGCCGCACGTTTGTCACCCGACCGGTGCAAATCTCGCGGATAATCGACGATGAAGTTTTCTACCGCCAGGCCACCAACGCCTCTCTGGTCCGTCAAGTCATCGAATCCCAATCCGCCGTCCATCAAGCTCGCTGGCTGAAGGGCGAATGGGTCGTGACCACGCTGGGCTGGCGCAACGACAAGGTGAAATCCTACCGCAAAAACGACGACAACAACGTGCGCAATCAGTATAACTTCGTCGACCGCGCGAGCCCTAACTTCGTGCTGCCCTCCACGCCCGGCTCCGTCTTCGAGCAAGCGATTTGGAGCCACGGATTCGTCGTGCACCGGCCGCCGTTCCTCAAATTTATGCCCGGAGTCGATTTCTCGGTCTTTTACAGCAAGTCGGAGAACTTTCAGCCGGCGGACGCCCGAATCGACATTTTTGGTAAGGCCATCCAGCCGCCCGGTGGCACCACCACCGACCGTGGCTTCACCCTCGGCTTCATCGGCGGAAAACTGCAAACCCGCTTCAATTGGTTTGAGACGCAATCCGAGCGCGCCACCGACACTTATCCCAATTTTTTGATCGAGACGGATGCCCGCATTGTGCGCTACAACTCCCCCGCCGCCCTCGCAGCCGTTGGCTACAAGGGTTCGCCTCAGTTTCTCAAGGCCCTGATTAACTGGCAGGAATTTACCGGTCCGCCCACGGCCTTGGCGCCCAGCGGGGTCAACGTCACCTACACTGTGCCCGGCAACATGCGCGACACGACCAGCACCGCCTCAAAGGGCTTCGAGTTCGAGTCGACCTATAATCCCACCAACCAGTGGCGGATTGCCTTCAATGTCAGCCAGCAGCTGGCCAGCCAGGCCGACATCGCCCCGGCTTCCCAGGAATTTCTCAAGCTGCGTCTCGCTGAATGGACCACCGGCGCCGCCTCGAACCTCATCGCCGACGAGTCGGGTCAGCCGGTGCGCATCCGCGTCTACGATACGTTGCTCAACGCCCTCAACGGCAAGCTCGCCCGCTCCGGCCAGAGCGTCTCGGAACTGCGCGAATGGCGCACCAATGTCGTGGCGAACTACACTTTTTCCCGCGACTCCCGCCTCCGCGGCTGGAGCGCTGGCTCGGGCCTACGCTGGCAGGACCGCGTTGGCATCGGTTACCCCATCATCTCTGCAACCATCGACGGCAAAGTCGTTGAAGTGCCCAACCTCCAGCACCCTTACTACGGTCCGGCGGAGTTCGCCGTCGACGGCTGGGTCGGCTACGGTCGGAAAATCTGGCAGAATCGGATCAACTGGAAATTGCAACTCAACGTCCGCAATCTCCTCGATGACGATCAGCTGATTCCAGCCGCCGCGCAGCCCAACGGTTCCATCTCTTCGTGGATGGCCCCGCAAGGCCGCACATTCATGCTGCGGTCCACGTTCGAATTCTGAGCGGGGAGACGTCCCTGGCGTCCGCTTTCTGCCGACGAGAGTCGGCCCGCCCGAGCCGCATCTGACCCAACTGGCCGTCTTGGTGAAGAAAGAGAACGAGGCTGGCCTGCAGCTTTCAGCAGGGTCGGGAAGAGGCGGGAAACCCAACGGGCCGACGCGAAAAAAGGGGTTCAAGCGGCCGCAATCTTGACGGCGCCGATTCCCGGGCGAGGGAAATCGGTCCGTCAAAGACTTGGGTTCTCTTTGCTGGTAGCGGCGGGCTTCGCGCTTTGCTCGTTCTTCCCTTTGGTTGGTCTTGGGCTGCCTTGCTCGGGCGCGTCGTAATACGGCGACGGGGAGTGTTCGGCTTTCATGATCGCTTCGATCTTTCGAATTATGTCCGGGTGGGCGGCGGCGATATTCTGCTTTTCGACGGGATCGGCCTTTAGGTCGTAGAGCTCAAGCGGGGCTTTGGTGCCGAGCCGGTAGCCCTTCCAATCGCCTATGCGCACGGCTTGTTGGAAGTAGGGCTCGTAGATTTCAAAATAGAGCGACTCGTGCTGCGTTTGCTGACCTTTCCCGAGCAAGGTCGGCACGATCGAGTGACCATCGAGACCTTTCGGTGCCGGGAGCCCGCTAAGTTCTGCGGCCGTCGGCAAAAAATCAACGAACGCGGTGAGTAGGTTGCTGGTCGTTCCCGGCTGAATCTTACCGGGCCAACGCACGATAAGCGGGGCACGCGTGCCGCCTTCGTAAAGCATACGCTTGTGCCCGCGCAGTCCTCCCGTGCTGCCGAGTGGCTCGATAAACTCCGGGTTGGCGCCGTTGTCGGAGCTGAAAATTACCAACGTCCGGTCATCGATCCCGAGGTCCTTCAGTTTTTGCATCACGCGGCCGACATCCCGGTCAGCGAGGGCAACCATCGCAGCGTAGCTCTTGATCTCCTCCGGCCACGCCTTCCCGGCGAAAACCGGATTCTCCGGGATGACGTAGTCCCCGTGCGGCGGGGTCCAGGCGGCATAACAGAAGAAGGGCCGGTCTTTGTTTTGCTCGATAAAACTGAGAGTCTCGTTGGCGATGCGGGTGGGAGCATAGTCCGCCCACGTGTGTTTGCCCGATTGTTGGATGGGCACTTTGACACTGTTACGAATCAGATAGTCGGTGTAGTGGTTGTGAGCGTGTTTTTGGTCATAGTAACCGAAGAACACATCGAAGCCTTGTTTCTCCGCTACTCCGGTCGTTTCAGGATTGCCCAAGCCCCATTTGCCGAAGCCACCGGTGGCGTAACCGGCGTTCTGCAGCATACGAGCGACCGTGGTCTGGCCGGCGGGGAGTGCGAGCAGGCCGATTTTGCTTTGGTTGGCGCGACGCAGAATATGACCGGTATGTTGGCCCGTCATCAGCACCATTCGTGACGGAGCACAGACCGCGCTGCCGCTGTAGGCCCGGGTGAACTTCATGCCTTCCGTGGCCAAGCGATCAATGTTGGGCGTCACGCCATACTTGCAGCCGTAAGCCGAGAAATCCCCGATGCCGGCGTCATCGAGCAGGATGTAGATGATGTTGGGCCTGAGCGGCGGGGCGGACGGGACGGCGCCCGGCAGCGCGCTCCGCGGGGCGAGCGCCAAAAGGATCAAGAGAGGGAGAAGGTGATGGTTTTTCATGGGGCGATGCTAGTGGTCCAATTTCAAGTTGCCGGCGGGAATGCCAATGCCACCGCGGTCGGTGGCTTCCTGCAAGACTCCGGCCACCGGAGCGATTCGTGCAGCCGTGCCGGGGCGGGACAGGGGCGTTAGGGGGGATTTTACGTGATCAAAAAACGTCCGGTCGTGATGCAGAAGATATCTAGGATTTCTGTTTGGCTTTGCCGCCTTTGCGCTGGGCTCTTTTGTCGCCATCGCCCGGGTTGTTTCTAGGGGCAGCGGGCTCATTGTGAGCGGGCAAATGCGGTTTGAAGCGGGCGATGATTTCCTGCGAGACGGGATTCGCGGCCAGGTTCTTTCGCTCAAGGGGATCGGTGGCATGATCGTAGAGTTCCTCGGCTCCGTCCGCTTTACCGCCGTACCACGTGTAACGATAGCGCCCGTCGGTGAGAGAGTGGTTACTAAAATTATAGGTGGTGAGCGTCGGCTGATTCCAAACCATCGTCGGATTCTTGAGCAGCGGGGCGAAACTGCGCCCTTCATTTTCCGGATTGGCCGGCAAGCCGCATAGTTCGAGCAGCGTGGGATACATATCCAAAAGATTGACCACGCCATCGCACTTGAAGCCGTTTGGCGTTAGGCCGGGCACGCGGACGATGAGGGGGACGCGATTCGACTCTTCCCAAAGGTCGGTCTTTCCATATTTCAGCTTTTCGCCGAGATGCCAGCCGTGGTCGCCCCAGAGCATGATGATGGTGTTATCGGCATATTTGCTTTTCGCCAAAGCATCGAACAGCACGCCGAGACAATAATCGGCATAGCTCACGTTAGCCAGGTAGGCCTGCTGGGCCTCGAGATGCAGGTTGGCGCGGTCCGCCGCGAGAAAACGTGAATCCGGACCAAAGATCGGCTTACCGTTTTTACCGACGATGTCCTTGAGGTCGTCGCGCACGATCTCGACCGGTTTCAGTTTATCGAGGGGATACAGGTCGAAAAACTGCTGCGGAACCTCCCAAGGCAGATGCGGTTTGGAGAGACCCAGGGCCAGGAAAAACGGTTTGCCGTCAAAGTCACGTTGGAGCTGCTCTGCGGCCCATTTGCTGGCCACGTAGTCCTTGGTGTTTTCCACTGTGCCCTTGATCGCCCCCCAACGGAACTCGTCACCTTTTTCGCCGCTCTCGGTCGCGACGGGTTGTTTCTGCCACCGCATTCCTCCCGTGCCTCCGCGGCTTTCAGGCGTGCCGAATTCATGAAACGCCCACTGGCCTTCATCCAGACCGTTTGGGGTGGCGTGCTTGTGGAAAATCTTCCCCGTCGAGAGCGTGTGATAGCCGTGTTTCCCGAAATATTCTGGCAAGGTCACGAGGTCTTTGGCCTTGGGCGCTCTCTTTAAATTGTGGGTGTTGCCGTAAACCCCGGTCGATGAAGGCCGCTTGCCGGTGAGCAGCGCCGAGCGGCTCGGGCAGCAGACGGTGGAGGCGGCATACGCCTTGTTCATCACCATCGCCCGCTCGTTGGCCAGCCGATCCATGTTGGGCGTGATTGCCTGCGGGTGGCCACCGAAAGCGCCAATCCAGTCGTTCAAATCGTCCACCGCGATAAAGATCACGTTGTAACTTTTGCCGGGAGCGGTTGGCGAAGGTGGCGACGTTTCCGCCGCAGCGACGGACAAGGTCAGCGCCGATGCGAGAAAAACAGCGGAGCCGAAAAGGGGCAGGAATTTTTTCATAGTAGGGTGAAAGGAATGCGGAGCGAGGTTGGGCCGGGGCGCCGGCAGGGCCAACGCCGCGACGGGGAGAGACTACTGCCGTGGCTCGTCTTCACGTAGTCGCGGTGGTCGGGAAACGTGATGAGTTTATGCTGATCAAACACGGCCTGCGATTCCGCCACGTTCACGTTTGCGTTGTCCCTGTGATCCATTCGCCCCGCGACCCCGGTGAAGCTGCGCGCGCGACGGCACGCATTGCGGGCTGGTCACATCGGCGCGATCGAAGCGCACGCCCTCGGCGGCGAACCGGTCGAGGTTCGGCGTCATAATGTCGTTGTTCCCGTAGGCGCCGACGTGCGGATAGCCAGGATCGTCCGAGCGGATGAGCCGGATGTTGGGCTTTGAATCGGCGGCGGCGAGCGGAGCCAGCAGCACAACGGCGAGGAGGAGAAGAGGCTGTTTCATTTTGCGTGCGACGCCGCGCGCTCCACCTCAATCAGATGGAAGAGGGTATCGTCCCCCGATTCATAGTTTAGCACCAGTTCCGTCACCCCGGATAATGAGACCACCTGGGTGCGCCACTCGCGGCTATGGGTATTCTGAATACGCGTGGCGCCCTCTTTTCCCGGGAGTCCGATCGACCAAATTCCCGTCCCTTGGTCGAGATAGGTGACGCTCACCTTCACCTCCTTGGCCGCAAAGCCCGGGTCGAGTTGGAAGCGCAGCTGCTTTTTGCCGGACTGATGCTCAAAGGCGCGGCCAAAGCGTCCATAGATGGACTCGTCGATGTTCCATCGGCCCACATCGCCGGAGCCCGGGTCGATCTGCGTGAGGAAGCGGGAGTAGTTGCCTGACAAAATATCCCAGCCCACATCGTTGGGTCCGCTGCTCTTGCGGTTGATCATGCCGCCGCCGATTGCCTTTTCGGGATCGGCCATAAGCGCGCCGTAGCTGGCGTAGGCTTTGGTGATGCGGAGGTAACGATCCACTTCCTTTTTTTGCCCCGGCTTTCCGCCGAATTCTGCGGCCGGGAAGCGGTTGAAGTCGGAGGCGTCGAGCCCGTCACGCAGGGCACAAAAGGCGGCTGGGGCGATCGCCGGATTCTTGTGCCCGGCATATTTGTTGAAGAAGGCGCCGGCCGGCCAATTCGCCCTGTCCTTCAATGCTTGGTAGGGCACGTTCCAGATATCCAACCGGCAATGGGTCGCGAAGATCCCCGACCAGTAGAGGGCCTGCGGAATGTTGCGTTTCGACCAGCCCATTTCAAACAACTCGCCGTCCATCTCGCCGCGGGTGAGCACCGGCTTGCCGCGCTGTTTTGCCGCGGCTTCCAACGCTTGAAACTTGGCCAGCCGCTCGCCGTTATCGCTGACCTGGAAGCCGTGACTGAACATGCCCTGCTTCAGCGCGATGACGTCCATGTTCTCCAGCAGCCATTGGGTTTCCAAACCGCCGTTGGCGTCGGAGTTCACCAGGATCGGGATTCCGGGCACGGCGTCCCGGTAGCGCTTCCATGCTTCCAGTCGGAAGTCGTTCCACACTTCATCGGAGATGGCATATTTTTGCTCGAGCGGTTTGCCCTTGTAGGGCTGGCCGTCGCCGGTGGATCCCTCGGCGCACTGCACAAACACAATGCGCGCGCGCAGCGCTGGCGGCAGGGCGGAGACATATTTGCCGAAGGCATCAATCAGCCCGAGGAAACGCTTTTTATATTCCGGATGCAGATAGTAGGGATATTCTTTCTGCCCATCGGTCTTCTGCCCCAGCGCATTGACGTTCCGGTTCGTGATCACCCGCGGAACTCCGTTTTGATAGATCCATTCAGGTGCCGCGGGGCCAACCCAGATCATCAGGGTTAAATAGAGGCCGCCTGCCTGCGCCGCTTGCAACGGTCGGCCGAGTTCTTCCGCGAACGCGTAGCGCCCCGCGGCTGGTTCCAGCGAATCCCATTTCAGAATGAGCGGAACGCTGCGCAGCTCCGGGCATTCCGCTTGCGAAATCTGCCCCGGCTTCCACCCCGCCCAGCTGGATATTCCGTAGCCCGGTTTCGCTTCTGCCGCACCCCCAGTAGCCACCGCGGCGAACAGATACACATACATTATTATTTTCATGATAGAACGAGGGCCGCACCTGGCGCCGTCGCGGAGCGTGCGATCAAAATTTCACATCGGCGGTGCAACCGGGAAGAAATGCGGCGACGCCGCCGTCGTGCTGATACCGCGAACCTTCCGCGTTCCCGGGTTGGCGCGACCGTTGTTGCCTGCCTGCGTTAAACACGAAAGGAGCAGTTCCACGGTTGGATCGCTGGGGATGGATGCAGCCGGCGGGCGGGCGCTGGGCGGCGACGACGAATCTGCACCCAGTGGCGCGATCGGCGCCAGGAGCCGCACGGTGAGGTAGGGGAGGAGAGGGGGCATGGTAGGGTGAGCGGCTCGGGTTATTTGGAGGGGGAAAAACCCGGTAGCGGTGGACGGAGCAAGAAATGGAGGAGCGCAAACTGCACAGCAGTGGTTGCCAGTATTTTCAAATCAGATGGTAGTTGTTCGTACCCTGCGATCCCATAGACATTCCGCATGCCTCGCTGGATTTTTTGTTTACGCGACTTGAGCGGAGCGGCGAGAGGTCCGTCTTAGTGTCTAGCTTAGAACCCGGCGGCACGGCCAGGTCCACGCATTATTCAAAAAGTCCAGATTGATGCCAAATTCGTCTATGTCCGATGCGTTGGGCTGTGCGTATCATACCCTGTCCTCCGTTCCCCGTTCCGCCAACCCCCCCCTGCAACCATGCTGATTTGTTCCTCGATGCCTGTCATCCCGCGTCGGTTCCCGTTCGCGCTGCTGCTTTGTCTGCCGGGGTTAGCCTCCGTCGCCTGCGCCCAAGCGGTCGCGAATTCCTCCGCTCCGGCCTCGCTGAAAAATGATCCCAAGACTGCCACCGCGGCGGAAGTGGTGGAGCTCACTCCGTTCACCGTCACGTCAACCTTGGATCGTGGCTATCAGGCGCAATCGACCTTGGGTGGCAGCCGACTGAGGACCAATCTCAAGGACGTCGCCGCGCCGACCACGGCCTTCACCGCAGAATTTCTCAACGACGTCGGCATCACGAACACCGACGATCTCGCGCGCTACATGCTTAGCACCGAGTATGACTTCGGTGAGAATGCCGGACCGGGGCAGAACTTTCTTGCGAGTAACAGCACGCGACAACTGCGCATGAGAGGTCTTTCGGGCGGCACCGTCGCGGTTAATTTTTTCAAATCCGATTTCCCGGCCGACACCTTCAGCACGGAGCGCATTGACCAAGCCCGCGGCCCGAATTCGATTCTGTTCGGCATCGGCTCACCCGGAGGTCTCATCAATGTGACGAACAAGCGGGCGATGCTGGGCAGGAACGCTTTCTCGGCCGCCGTGCAGGGTCGTTCGGAGGGCGGGCTGCGCGAAGAGGCCGACTACAATCAGGCGATCGGCGAACACATTTCGCTCCGGGTCGCCGCAGTGAAGGAGCAACGCGGCAGCTGGCGCAACTATGAGTTCAGCGACTCGGAACGTGCCTACCTCACCGGGAAATGGCGCGTGGGGCAGAAAACTGAGTTCAATTTCGATTTGGAGAAGGCGGACCTCAATAAGCGCACCATCCGTTCCATCACGGCTTATGATGCCTACACCCGCTGGGCGGCCGCCGGACGCAATGTCGGCGCCATCAATGCCGCGCAGCAAATCTCGGGGGTCGCGGCCAACAACACGCCCTACCTAGTTTTGGACACGGCCTCGGGCGCCGTGACCAATTGGGTCAACAAAACCCGGAGCACCCTTTGGACGGCGATCGATGGCGAAAATGTTCCCATGTCTAATTTCAACGTGTTGCCCAAGGAGACGTCGGTTTATGGGCCGGGTTTTGGTCTCGATACGAAATACGCCCGTCTCGGGGCCTATCTGACCCACTCGTTTACCCCCAACCTCAACCTGGAAATCGCCGGCATGCGCACCGACAGCCATACGTTGAACTCGGACCCACAGACTGCCAACACCCGGGCCATCATCGTCGACACCAACCCGACCCTGCCTTCCGGCGCCGTTAACCCCAATGTCGGCAAAACCTACGTCGAGGGCCTGCCTCAGATCGGATTCGCAGACACCCGCAGTGATTCACTGCGGTCGGTTCTTTCCTACACGCGGGACTTCGGCCGCTGGGGCAAACACACGTTGGCCGGGGTCTATCAATATGACTTCACGAAGCTGTCTCAAATCGCGGTCCGTGAACAAATCATCTCACCCAACGCGCCGAACTTAACCAGCGCCATCAACAACAATAATCGCATCTTCCGCCGCACCTATGTCGACCTCGCTGGCCCGAGCCGCAACATCGTGATGGCGCCTTACAACCGGCAGGCCTTGGGCACGATCACGGAAACCCTCAGCGGCAGAAGTTACACCACCGCTTTGGTGCCTTTTAACGTCAATGGGATCCTCAACAGTTTCGACAGCCAGACGATGATCGGAATGCTGCAAAGCTCGTTTTGGAAAAATCGGATCAAGACCATCATTGGCACCAGCCGCGATGATCGCAACGACTACGCCTCCACGTCGGTGCTAACGCCCGTGGCTGGCTTTGCTTCCGGCATACCGGGGCCCGTGCGCAGCCAGACGCCCATCAATACGGTCGCCACCAGTGTTTCCTTTAGCGGAGTGCTGCAAGTCACCGAGTGGCTCGGCCTGACCTACAGCCAATCCGGCAACAGCGGCCTGCCCAGCTTTGGGGGACGGCTGAATGTCCCCAATTCAGATGTGGCCGCGTTCGCCCGTCCGCCCACCCCGAAAGGCAAGAGCCAGGACATCGGATTTAAACTGGATCTGTTCAAGAACCGGCTTTTTGTCACGGCCCAGTATTTTCAAACCAGCGCCGATCGGGATTTTGATTTCGGAAACATTACGTCGTCGATCAACCCGATCTGGAGCGCCCTCGCTTTGGCCGGAAAAGTTCCGAGCGGCACCGTGCAAAGCGGCACCGGCCGGACCTTTGACAACCGCACTCAAGGCTACGAGGTGGAACTCACGGCCAACCCCACGGCGTATTGGCGGGTATTCCTCAATTACAGCCAATCGAAGTCCGCCCAAACCAACATCGGGCAAGAGGATTTTGCTTACATCGCCTTTTGGCGCCCGACTTGGGCGGCCAATGCGGCACTGCCCCTCAGCACTGGCGTCGGCACCATCGCCACGCAGCTCGCGGCGCTCGATGTCCGGACGTTCACCGACTTTACGCTCGCCAATGGGCGGCCCGCACTCGGCCAGATGGAGCACAAGCTGAATCTCGTATCGAATTATGAGTTCTCCCGAGGAGCCTTGAAGGGCATCACCGTCGGCGGCGGCGTGCGTTACACCGGCAAGCCGATCAATGGTTATCG
>CAMCWW010000081.1:0-16563 GCA_945882935.1 Opitutus sp. GAS368 | reverse complement strand
AATTCCCGCGACGAAGCTCGCCGCCCCGAACTCCCCGACGACCCCGCTCAGGTTTGTCATCCATTAGATGACAAAATTCTCCCGATCTCCCCTGAGACGATAAAAAAGTTGTCATCCAATAGATGACAAATGATCCGCCATCGCGGGTGTTGTGGCGGACGCGCCCCGGGGTCGGATCGGATCGTCGGGGCAACGCGGGACGTGCCTTCTCCCCGGCTCGTTCGCCGCGAATGGGAATTGCTGGTCGGCCACGCCCGCCCTTGCCATTCTTCCGTCCACGATGCCCACACCTTTCCCAAGCATTCGCGCCGCAATCCTCTGCGCCCTCGCCTGCGCCTCTGCCTGCGCGGGCTTCAAGCCCGATAAACTCTCCGCCATCGATACCGCGATCACGGGGGCCATCACGGCCAATAGAATTCCCGGCGGCGTCCTCTGGGTCGAACGCGCCGGCGAGTCCTACTCCCGTGCCTACGGCCAGCGCGCGGTGGTGCCCGCCCCCGAGTCGCTCACCACCGACACGATCTACGACGCCGCCTCGCTCACCAAAGTCATCGCGACCACCACCGCGATCATGCAACTCGTCGAACGCGGCCGCCTCGAACTCGACACGCCCGTCGCCCGCACCCTCCCGGCGTTCGCCGCCGAGGGCAAAGCCGCGGTCACCGTCCGTCAGCTTCTCACCCACCACTCCGGCCTGCGGGCCGGCATCGAGCGGAATCCACCGTGGTCCGGCTCCGCCACCGCCATCGAGCGCGCCTGCGCCGAGAAACTTGTCGGCGTGCCCGGCGGCACGTTCCTCTACAGCGACATCAACTTCATCATCCTCGGTGAACTCGTGCGGATCGCGAGCGGTCTCCGGCTCGACGCCTATGCGGCAAAAGAAATTTTTCTGCCCCTCGGCCTCGCCGACACCGGCTTCCTCCCCGCCGCCACCAAGCTTGCTCGCATCGCCCCTACCGAGCTCACCGCCGGCACGATGTTGCGCGGGGTCGTCCACGATCCCACGGCGCGCGCCATGGGCGGCGTCGCCGGTCACGCCGGACTCTTCACCACCGCCTCCGATCTCGCCCGCTTCTGCCGCATGTTACTCGGCGGCGGGCAACTCGACGGTGTCCGCATCCTCAGCGCTGCGTCCGTCGCCGAAATGACCCGCGTGCAAACCGACGGCTCCAACCGCCGCGGTCTCGGTTGGGACCTCGATTCGTCATTCTCCGGCCCGCGTGGCCGTTGGTTTCCCGCCGGCGCCTCCTACGGCCACACCGGCTTCACCGGCACCAGCGTGTGGATCGATCCCGCCGCACAGACGTTCGTGCTCTTTCTCTCCAACCGCGTCCACCCCGACGGCAAAGGCGACACCGGTCCCCTCCGTCGCAGGCTCGGCACTCTCGCGGCCGAGGCCGTCGGTCGCGACACCGGCGCCGTGCTCAACGGCATCGACGTGCTGGTGCGCGAGGACTTCGCCCGCCTACGCGGCCTGCGCGTCGGTCTCATCACCAATCACAGCGGCCGCGATCGCGACGGCCGCAGCACCATCGATCTGCTTCACGCCGCGAAAGACCTGAAACTCGTCGCGCTCTTCAGCCCCGAACACGGCATCCGCGGGACGGCCGACGAAAAGGTCGGCGACTCCATCGACGAAAAAACTAAGCTCCCGATTTACAGTCTCTACGGCGACGCCCCGAAACGCGCGGTCGGCCAATCCGACGCCGACTACGCCGCCGCCGTTCTCCGGGCCCACGCGCCCAAGCCCGAGCAACTCCGTAACCTCGACGCCCTCGTCTTCGACATCCAAGACATCGGCGCCCGCTTCTACACCTATTCCGCCACGCTCGGCGTTGCCCTCGAGGCCGCCGCTCTGGCGAAGAAAAAATTCATCGTTCTCGACCGCGTAAACCCCATCGGCGGCGTGAAGGTCGAAGGTCCGGTGCTGACGCGCATTCCGAGTTTCATCGGCTTCCATCCGATGCCCGTGCGCCACGGCATGACCCTCGGCGAACTGGCCCTCATGTATAACGCCGAGCGCCGATTTGGAGCCGACCTCACCGTGGTGGCCTGCGAAAATTGGACGCGCGACCGCCGCTTCGATGCCACGGGGCTGCCTTGGCTCAACCCCTCGCCTTCGATGCGCAGCCTCACCGCTGCCACGCTTTACCCGGGGCTCTGTCTCCTCGAGAGCACCGCCGTTTCGATGGGCCGGGGCACTCCGACGCCGTTTGAGCAGATTGGCGCGCCGTGGATCAACGGCGAGCGGCTCGCTACCGAGCTCAACCGCGCCGGTCTCCCCGGCGCGCACTTCGTCGCCGTGAAGTTCACCCCGAGACCCGCCCTCTTTCCCGGTCCCGCCTCGTCGCTCAAACACCGCGATGCCGAGTGCGGCGGCGTACGCGTGGTGCTCACCGAGCCGGTCGCGTTCAACGCCGTCGACGTCGGCCTCGAGCTCGCCGTAATCCTCCAGCGGCTTTACCCGCAGCAGTTGAACGCCGCCGCCATGGCCCGCCTCCTTGGCGACGACGCGACGCTCGCCGCGATCCTTGCGGGCAAATCATCCGCCGAGATCAAGGCCCCGTGGTCCGCCGGTCTCGTTGATTTCAAAGCCCGTCGGGCGGCGTTCCTGTTGTATCCGTAGCGGATGCGGCCGGCTCAAGCCACCTCAACGCCTGAAGCGAACTGCCAAGCGCCCTACCACCGGCACGATCGGCGCGCGAAGTTCCGCCTCCGGCAGATTACGGATCAGCTTGGGCAGAAACGCGACCGCCAGCGCATCCCCTTGCGGGAGCGCCTGCCCTACGTCGACCACTCGCCCGGGGTCCTTGCCTTCCCGCGGCGCCGGCCGAGCGATCAGAGGACCATAGAACACCAGCTCGGCGCGATGGTTGAAGATCCACCCGGAAAAGTCGTGCCCGACGCTGCGCGGCAGGGGCGGTCCGAGCATCGCCTCGGCTTCAAACTCCGTCCTCCCGATCCGCTGCTGATCCCACGCCGATTCTCCCCGCGCGGCGGCCGATGAAAGAAAACAGGAAACCAAAATGAACCGCACGGTTCCGTTTTAATCCCGCCACTATCGGCTCAAAACCCGTCCGCCTGAAGCCGCCGGCCGGCGATCCGGGATCACTCCTTCGGCGCCAAAACGTCCCGCACCTTTTCCGGGACCGGCTCCGCCTCCATCCGCCCGGCGGAATCTTGCTTCACATGCACCGTGGACATTCGGCCCCGCGCGACCTCGGTCCATTTCCCGGCGCGATCTTTTTCAAAAACAAATTCGTAGGTCACGCTGGTTGTCCCGACATTTGCCACCGAACCCGTGACGCGCACGACGTCACCGCAACGCAACGGCCGCACGAACCCGCACGAGGCCTCCCGCCGCGGCCAACCGAGCCGCACGCCTTCCGGGGTCGTGCTCATCATCGCCAGACCGGTCGCCCGGAACCATTCGTGCTCACACACCTCCATCCAGCGGTAGAAATTGGAGAAGTGCATGATCCCGGCGGCGTCGGTCTCGTGAAATTCCACGCGGCGGGTGATCGAAAAATTTGGACTGGCCATGACGTCACCGTGACCATCGCGCGCCCGCTGTCAAAATCGCCGACATCTTGGCGATCGGGTAGGGACGGTTCTCCGAACCGTCCTTTCCCAGCCCGCCTTGGGCACCCACCGGCCGGCACGCGGTTTGAGGGCGGGTCAGAGACCCTGCCCTACTTTTAAGGTCGCCCAGCAGCATTCACTTCGTCGCCGGTGCCGCCGCGCCCTTGGCTTCTTCCTTTTTCGGCGCGGCCGCTTTCGGCACGTTGATCTTCTTCTCGTCGAGATTCTGCATGATCTCGACGTCATCCACCGGAGCCGAATCGACGCCGCCTTTTGGCACGTCAAGTTTCGCCAGCCACACGAGTGCGTTCAGGATCAGCCGGCGCTGGTCGTCGTCCTGCCAGTTCTTGTGAAAATGTCCGCCGGTAAAACCGAAGCCGCGTCCGCCGTCGGGTCGCTCCACCGCCCACATCATCGTCTCGGCCCGGCCTTTTGCGGCTTGGATGTGCGCGTAGGGACCTTTGGGGTGAACATACGGACCATCGCGCACGGCGTCGGACGGCGTCGCCACGAGCAGGTCCTTCACGCCCGCTTTGCCGTCGCGGAAGCGCATGTTGAAATACCACTCGTCCTTGGTGCGAAAGGGCTTCACGCCGCGAGTCACGGGATGCACCGGCAGCTCTTTATAGTCGGCGTCCCAGATCGGATTGCAGGAGAAAGCCGTGTCGTAGTGGCCGCCGATCCAGTCCTTCCACTCGGCGCCGCCCTTGTCGGCCAACACCTCGACCGCGTAGTGCGCCATGCCGATACCCGCGCCTTTCTTGGCGAGCGCGCTCAACACCGCGAGCCGCTCGGGCCGCACCGCCAGGTGGTTGGCTCCGCCGTCCGAATAGATGAAGACTGCGTCGGCCCCCTCGAAGACCGAGTTATCGTCGACCCGTTTGCCTTCGACAATTTTGGTCGGCCAACCGTTGGTGATCAGCACCGTCTTCAAACTCGGGAAACCCTCGAGGCGTTTCTGCAACAGCGTCGAGCCGGCTTTAAATTCGTGCATCAACGGCGGGTGACTGACCGGGCCGGCGATCATCACCAACTTGCGATCGGCAGCGTGGAGTAGCGAGGTGCCGAGCGTGAGCGCGGCGATCAGGAAAGAGCGGAGTTTCATGGCGGGGATACGAATCGTGGGGGTTGAACCGGCGGGATTGCAGCCGCTCCAACCGGAGCGGTGCTAGGAAAATCTTGGCCAATAAAAAGCCCGCCGATTTCGCGGCGGGCCGGTCAGAATAACCTCAGACCAGCGGCGTCGTTCCGGGAATCGCCACCGGGCCGAAGAGGCCGGGACCGGGACCGGGATTGGCCGGGAAGATATCGAGTTTCGAGCCCTCCATGAGCCATTTCCACGACACCTCGCGCCCCGTGTAGGCCGCCATCCGCGCGCCGATGGCAGTGAGCGTGCTCTCCGCCACCTGCAGCGTTTCATTGAGCGGGTTATTCGCGCGGATGCTGGCAATCAGGTCGGTGTGCTCCGTCACCATCGGGTCTTTGTTCGGCCCGGTATAGTTGAACGGTTTCTCGCCGGTGATCGTGGCGTTGTTGGGAATCGCGACACCTTTGGTACCGACGACCCGCTCGCCGATGCGCGTGGCGGTCTTCGCGGCGTGGCGGCACATGCTCGAGACGCGCGCGCCGTTGGCGTAATCCATCTCGACTGAAAAATGGTCCCAGATGTTACCGGGGATACTGCCGCGATTCTGCCGGCCGCCCATGCCGTAGAATTTTACGGGGGGGCCGCCGAACGCCCAATTCATCACGTCGATGTTATGGATGTGTTGCTCCACGATCTGGTCGCCCGACAGCCAATCCCAGTGATACCAGTTCCAGCACTGCCACTCGAAGTCGCTGAGGTTGGCGAGCCAGTCTTTCTTCTCCCGGAACCAAATGCCGTCGCCGTTCCAGTAGCATTGCCCGCCCGTGAGTTCGCCCATCTCGCCGTCTTTGATTCGTTTCATCGTTTCGATGTAACTGGCCTGATGCCGACGTTGCGTGCCGGCCACGACCCCGAGCCGTTTCTCGGCCGCAATTTTGCCCGTCGCGATGATCGATCGGATGCCCGTCGGGTCGACGGCAACCGGCTTCTCGATGAAGATGTGTTTACCCGCCGCGACCGCGGCGGCGAAGTGGCTCGGCCGAAACCCCGGCGGGGTCGCGAGGATCACGTAGTTCACATCCGTCGCCAAAACTTTTTGGAACGCGTCAAACCCCCAGAACGTTTTGTCGGCCGAGACCTTGAACTGGTCGCGGGCCCGCACCGCTTGTTGCTCAAACAGATCGCCGACCGCCACGATTTCGACGCCCGCGGCGGCATCGAGGACGTTCTTGCCGGCGCCGCGGCCGCGGCCGCCGCAACCGATGATGCCGACCCGGATCTTATCCGAACCGGCGACCTGACCGAGTCCACGGGTGGTGCCGGCGGAGACCATCACGGCCGCTCCGGCCGTGAGAGACGAGAGCCGCACAAAATCGCGGCGGGAAAGGTTGGGCGAGACGGGAGTTTTCATGGGGAGGATAACTTCTTAAACAATGAGGTTGGTTGAAACCGCGAGCAGGTCTGCGGTCCGTGCGCCGGAAGACGCACCCCTCACCGAAAGGTCACATCAACTGGGGTTGGCAAGCGGTATTTCTGGATCCTGCGCAGATGAAAATCCGCAGAATTTCCACTCGTCCATTTGCGCCGGAGCGTTCCAATCTCGGACATGATCAAAACCGAGTATCGCTTCTGTGCCGGCCCATGGAACTTCAGTGAGGGCCGCGACCCCTACGGCCCAGAGACCCGTCCCGCCCAGTCCTTCCCTTGGAAACTCGCCGCTCTTAAGAAACTGGGCTTCGCCGCGATGATGTTTCACGACGACGACGCCGTGCCCGAAATCGACTCGAAGTCCCACGCGCAAGTGCTCAAAGAGGCCAAAGCCCTCCGCCACCAACTCGACGGCGAGGGCATCGTGGCCGAGATCGTCGCTCCCCGCCTCTGGTTTTCCCCACGCACGGTCGACGGCGGCTACACCTCCAATCGCAAAGCCGACCGTCAATACGCCCTCGATCGCTCCAAGCAGACGATCGATATCGCCCGCGAGCTCGGCACCCATCTCATCGTGCTCTGGCTCGCCCGCGAGGGCACCTATCTGCGCGAATCCAAATCCGGCGCGCGCTCGACCGAACTGCTCGCCGCCGCCCTCGACGCGATGCTGGCCCATGACCCGGAAGCCCGTCTCTGCATCGAGCCCAAACCCAACGAGCCGATGGACCATGCCTACATCCCGACCATCGGGCACGCCCTCGCCATCGCCCACCTCACCCGCGACCCCAAGCGCATCGGCTGCCTCATCGAGTCCGCCCACTCCATCCTCGCCGGCCTCGATCCCGCCGACGAAATCGATTTCGCCATGTCGTTCGGCAAACTTTGGTCGATCCACCTCAACGACCAAAACGGCCTGAAGTTCGACCAAGACAAACCCTTCGGCTCCGCCAATCTCCGGGTCGCCTTCAACCAAGTCCGCGCCCTCGAACGCAACGGCTACGGTCGCTCGGGCGAATACGTTGCCTTCGACGTCCATCCCTTTCGCACGACCCGCGAGGAACACTACTTAAAACACCTCGAGAATTCCCGCAAAACCTTCCTCCGCCTCGTCGAGAAAGCCCGCACCTATCCCACCGATCAGGCCGAAGCCCTCATCGCCGACCTCAACTACCAAGACCTCGACCAGCTCGTGCTCGAACACCTGCTGGGCAAATAACCGCGAGCGCGGCCGCCCCCCGGGAAGGTAGGGTCGTTGATGTGAGGCCTGAGCTTGCGTCAGGCCGGTTGAGCGCCAGTCCCGCCACCACCAGCGCCCCGGCGCCGAGTTTCCATATCGGCAACGCTGCACCGAGCAACAGCGCCGAGGTCACCCACCCGCAGATCGGCACCCGCAGTACCTTGCACCGAAATCGCCCGGCTGTGCCCCCGGTCCGGCAGTTAGCCTGCTTTCTGTGCCAGCAGGAAAAAACTCGCCCAGACCGCGATTCGTCGCGAATTTGTCACTTTCTACCGGTCAGTTTTTTCACACCAACCCTCCACATTATGATCATCTGCACCCTACCTAGAGCCGCGATATGGCTCATGTTCCTCGTCGCTTCGAGCCTGATCCCCGCCGCCCACGCCCAGACCACCCCCGCGCCCGAGACCGCCGCCGGCCAACCCGTCACGAAGCTTGAACGGTTCACCGTCACAGGCTCCTTGATCAAGCGAGTCGCCGACGAAGGCGCTTTGCCCCTCGCCGTTTTCTCCAAGCTCGAAATGGAGCAGGAAGGCATCGCGAGCGCCGAACAGCTCATCATGAATCTCAACATCAACGGCAACGGCCTGGATAACCTCGCGTCGCAGGCCGACGTCGTTGCCGGTGCCGCGCGCGGCAATAACGGTGCCACCTCGGCCAATCTTCGCGGCCAAGGTTCCAACGCCACCCTCATTTTGCTCAACGGTCGTCGCGTCGCCTCGCACGGCCTGAACGGCGGCGTGGTTGATCTCAACTCCATTCCCTTCGCCGCCATCGAGCGGGTCGAAGTCCTCAAAGACGGCGCCTCCGCCATCTACGGCACCGATGCGGTCGGCGGCGTGATCAACTTCATCACGAAACGCGATTTTCAAGGCCTCGTGGCCAACACCGCGTTCGACGTCACCGATGACGGCGGCGGCAATGTTTACCGCTATTCCGTCGTTGGTGGTTTGGGCAACCTCAACCGGGACAAGTGGAATATCACGGCCTCGCTGGCCCTGTCGGACAGCAAGCGCCTCAACGGCAGCCAGCGCGACTTCGTCGATACCTTTCAGCCGAGACGCGGCATCTCGCCCGACACCCGCGGCACGCCCATCGCCACGCTCTTCCCGGTGGCTAACCTCACCACCGCCATCGGCACATCCACGGCCGCGGCTTTCCCGGTTGATCCGGCAAACGCGAACATCCGCGTCACCGGCATCAACATCGTCGATCTCCCCACCAACACCGCAGGCTACACCGGCCTCGACGGCATGGGACCTTATCAGGAGCTCCTCTGGACCTCCGCCGCCAACCTGATCAATGCCAACCCGAAATACGGCTCCGCTTGGGACACCGGCCGCGCCGCTGTCCTCCAGCAACCCGTGAAAAACACCAACTTCGTCGGCCGCGGTTCCTACCTGCTCGGCAAGCACATCATGACGGCGGAGGCGGTGATCGGTCGCTCCGATTCCACCAAGAGCTTTTCACCCAATCAATGGAGTTCCGCCGGCCTCGCCGCCAGCGGCGCCCAGACCACCACCACGACCGCCAATAACACCGTGGTGCCAAATCCCCTCTCGGGCATGGTCTACCCCAGTTCCGGCCCCGACTACAACCGGGTCTTCAACGCCCTCGTCGCCTACTTCCCCGCCCTCGAAGTCAATCGCGGCGCGCCGCTCGCTTTCCGCTGGCGCGCGCTCCCCGGCGGCAACCGCGAGATCAACACCGTCAGCGACACCCGCCGCTTCCTCGGCTCCCTCGAGGGCCCGCTGCCCGTTCCACTGCAGTTTTTCTCCGAGTGGGAATATCGGGCCGGCATCTCCCAATCTCAGAGCAAGTCGAAGTCGAAACTGCTGAACGGATATTATTACAGCGTGCCCTTCACCAATCTCATCAAAACCGGCGTGCTCAATCCCTTCTCCTACACGCAGACGCAAGCCGCGACCGATGGCCTCAAAGCGGCCTCGGCGACCGGCGTCGAGCTTTTCGGCGGCATGTTCACCACCACCGGCGCGGACTTCGCGACGTCGGGCCCGGTCTTCAAACTTCCCGGCGGCATCATCCAAGGCGCGGTGGGCCTCGATTACCGCAAAGAAGAGTATAAATTTGAAGGCGATAAGCGCTCTAACGTGAGCAGCGCCGACTCGCTGATTTTCAATGTGCCCTTCGACAACGCTCTCGCCACCGCCGGCACGCTCGAGCGCACCGTCAAGGCCGTCTTTGCCGAGTTGCAGATTCCAATCTTGAAGAACCTCGACCTCAACGTCGCCGGCCGCCGCGACGATTACACGGGCTTCGGGAGCACGATCAACCCGAAGTATACCCTGCGCTACACCCCGATCGAACAGGTGCTCTTCCGCGGTTCCTACAACACCGGTTTCCGCGTGCCGACCTTCAAGCAACAGTTCGATCCGTCGTTCCGGGTGATCTACGCCGGCGCCGACCTCATCAACCCCGTCACCGGTACAGCCATTCCGGCCAACAGTCTCGATATCATCAGCGGCGGCCGGGCCAATCTGGACCCCGAAGAAGCCAAAATGACATCGTTCGGCGTGGTCGTTTCGCCGATCAAGAACATCACCTTCGGCGTGGACTGGTGGTCGGTGAATCGCACCGGCACGATCCAAACTCTCGCCGCCTCCACCATCCTCGCGAACTACCGGCTCTTCCCCAATGCCTTCCTCGGGGACGCGACGACCAACACCCTCACCGCGATTGACGCCCGCCCGATCAACGCCGGCGAAACCGAGACCGCCGGGATCGAATACAGTGCCCGCGGCGAAACGGACCTGTGGAACGGAAAACTCGTCGGTGACGTGAATGTCAGCCAACTCCTCGAAAAGCAGTCCCGGCTCATCGCCAACGCACCCTTCGGCAACAGCGAAGTCGGCCGGTTCACTCGCGCCAGTGACATCGGACTCAAGTGGAAGTCCACGGCTTCCGTTTCTTACCGCAAGGGCAAGTGGGTCTCGCGGGTCAGTCAGCTTTATCGCGCCGGCTACATGGACTACGTCCCACCCGGTATTCTGAGCGGCGTGTATCTGCCCTTCGCCCCCGACTACAACCCCAAGGTCGACGCCTACATCACCTACAACGCCAGCCTGACCTATCGTTGGAGCAAGAGCCTCACGGTCGTCGCCGGCATCAAGAACCTGCTCAACCAGGAGCCGCCGTTCAGCATCTCCTACGACACGAACACCGGTGCTGGCAGCAGCTGGGAACCGCGCATCGCCGACCCGCGCGGCCGCTCGTTCACCTTAAGCGTCGAGTACAAGTTCTTCTAAGCGCACCCGCAACGCGCTCGGCTTTCGGCGGCATCCGGCTTCGGCCGGGTGCCGCTTTTTTGCGCCCCGCGCTCGCACGTATCGGACGTTGCCCCAAGTAGGAGCCCGCTTGCGGGCGATCCCCGCCCACGGCAAGGAATCGCGTCGAATCGCCCGCAAGCGGGCTCCTACCTGGCGACCTGCGTGATCGGAATTCCTGAAAAACTCCGCCCGATCACGCGCGCGGTGTTGCCATTTTCTTCAAGACCTTAGCGTCGAAAACAAAAGGCCCGGCCGGCAGGATGCTCGCGAGCACCCCAAGCGCGACGGTCTTCAGCGACCAACGAAAATCCAGCGCCACCGGCACCATCGCCAAGAGGAAAAGCACAAACAGAATGCCGTGCGCCATGCCCACGTAACGCACCGCGAGCGGTTCCCCCAAAACGTATTTCAGCGGCATCGCTACGCCGAGCAGCAGCAGGTAGGAAACACCCTCAAGGAGACCGACGAGTCGGAGACGGGAAAGCGGAGTAGCAAGCATCCATAGAACCAAAATGCCTCCCCTCCCTTTGTCAGCTCTGCCGAGAGCGAAGTTCGGGGAAATTTTCCACCCGCCCGTCTTTCCGGCCGCACCGGCAGACTATTTGGCCGCGAGCCGCGCGACTTCGGCCCGCCAGGGATGCTCTTCCTTGAATCCGAGTTTTTCCCGGATCTTGCGGTTGGAAAGCGGCGCTTCAGCCCCGACCAGCGGTCGCAGGTGCGGCGTGTTTGGACACCATTTTTTCAAAAACTCACCGGTCGGTCCGTCAGCCGTGATCGTGTCGTTGACGGCGTTGAAGACCTGGAAGCCGAGCCCATCCGTTTGCAGGCAGCGGTGCACGATCTGGCCGAGATCACGGGCGTCGATGTAGCTCCACGCGTTGCGCTTTCGCAGCGGCGGGTTGGCCACAAAGCCGGGGAAGCGGGCATAGTCGTGCGGCTCGATCACGTTGCCGATACGCAGCGCGTAGATGTCGGCCTGGTAGCGCGCCGCGAAGGCACGGGCGGTTTTCTCGTTGGTGACCTTGGAGAGGCCGTAGCTGTCCATCGGGTCTACGTCGTAGTCCTCATCGAGGGGAAAAGCATGGTAGTCAGTGTCGCCCTCGGCGAAACATACCCCGTAGGTGGTCTCGCTCGAGGCGATGATCACTTTGCGGATGCCGAGCTTCATCGCCGCCTCGATCACGTTGTAGGTGCCCATGACGTTGATGCGAAACGTCTCGTTGTCCGGCTGGAGGAGCACGCGGGGCACGGCGGCGAAATGCACCACCGCATCCACCGGCGCGGGCGGTTGCCCGCGGGTGAAACCATCGAAGCCAAAATGCGTGGTCATCGCGTTGAACACTTGGCCTTCGTCCGTCATGTCACCCAGCAGCGTAGGGATAGAAGGATGCTCCGAAGGCGTGAGGTCAAAATTCAGCAGGGCGTGACCGCGGCTCGCGAGCCACGGGAGAACGTGGCGGCCGGCCTTGCCGGAACCACCGGTGAAAAGAATGCGCGACGACATTCCTCAACGTGTGGGGAAATCGCGCCGCGATGAAAGACTCAATCCGCGGAATCTGCTTTCAAACTGACCATGACGCCTAGGCCGTCTGAAACCGTTCAGTCGCGCGATCCGATCGTCTTGCCCGATTCAGCTGCATCTGCCGTCACGAAATCGCTCCAAATTTGCGCTTGCGCGACCGACTGGTGTTTTAGAACCTGTCCCCTTGCGTTAGTGAGGGTCCATCGGTTGTGGACGCTCACCATGACCGGTCTGGCATTCCGCCAGATTAAAACGGTGGCATCGGCTCAACCCGAATTTACTTCGGGAGCAGCGGGTGGCACGGGGCCTGCAAAGGTCCCCTACAGTCGTGCAACTCACATACTAAACCATGTCATCCACCATCGTAGTTAAGCCAGAAATCATCGCAAAGTTCAAAACCCACGACACCGACACCGGTTCGTCCGAAGTTCAGATCGCACTCCTCACTGCCCGGATCAATCACTTGACCGAGCATCTCCGCACCCACCGCAAAGATTTCCATTCGCGCCGTGGCCTGCTGCAAATGGCGAGTCGTCGTCGTAAGCTTCTCGATTATCTCAAGAAGCACGAACTGAACAAGTATACCGATATCCTCGCGAAGCTCAGTCTTCGCAAATAACGCTTTGAATCGCACGGGCGACCCGATCCGCGGGTCGCCCGTTGTCTTTACCGACACTCGCATCAAGACCGGGACATTTCTGATTGCCGCCGTGTAGGCCGCCTGCTCGCAGGCGCTCTCCTCCCCGACGCCAACCTGAAATCTCTCGAATCTGACCGAGATGATTGCCAAGCCCGGCCGGCCTTCGCGCCGACCGCAGCTCAACCCCGAATCGCCTGCGCCGCACCTGTGCGGCTCTCCGGCGGTTCTTGTCCGTTAATCGAAAACTAAACCGTCAGAACGTTAAAAATCCGCGGCCTCAGCTTGGCCGCACTTATCCGAAACCGTCCGAATCGTCCGAAACCGTCTACAAAACTATGAATCAGAAACACAATGTCACCGTTCCCGGCCTCGGGATGACCTTCTCCACCGGCTCCATCGCCCAGCTCGCGGGCGGCGCCGTCAACGTCAACGTTGGCGAGACCAACGTCCTCGTCACCGCCTGCGCCGCAACCACCATGCGTCCGGGCCAAGACTTCTTCCCCCTCACCTGCGACTACCGCGACAAATACGCCGCAGCTGGCCGTTTCCCCGGCGGTTATTTCAAGCGCGAGGGTCGTCCTTCCGAGCGCGAGATCCTGATCTCCCGCCTCTGCGACCGTCCCTGCCGCCCGCTCTTCCCCGAGGGTTTTCTCAATGAAGTTCAGATCATTGGCACCCTCCTCTCCGCCGACCTGATCCACGATTCCGACATCGCGATGGTCAACGGCGCCTCCGCCGCCCTCGCCATCTCCGACATTCCATGGAACGGGCCCATCGGCTGCGTGCGCGTCGGATTGATCGACGACAAGTTCGTCGCCAACCCCAACATTGAGCAGATGTATTCTTCGTCGCTCGACCTCATCTACGTGGGCAATGCCAAGGATATGCTCATGATCGAGGGTTCCGCCGACCAGATCACCGAGGAACGCTTCATTGAAGCCCTCGCCTTCGGTCACGACGCCATCCAACCCATCATCGCCGCCATCAAGGAGCTCACCGCCCTCGCCGGTAAGCCCAAGGCCACCTTCAAGCTCGTCGGCGCCACCCCCGAGGCCCGCGCCATCATTGAGCGCGTCGTCCCGGCTGACCGCGTCTCCGCCGCCATCTTCGGTTTCGAGAAGAACGTTCGCTCGAACAACGTGAAGCTCCTCAAGGACGAAGCCAAGGCCGCCCTCCTCAAGGAGCTCGGCGAAGGCAAGTTCACCGATGTCGACCTCAACGTCGTCTTCGAAGACCTCCAATACAAAGCCTACCGCGCCACCGTGCTCGCCAAGGGCGTCCGCTCCGACCACCGCGACGCGAAAGCCCTGCGGCCCTTGCAAGCGCAGGTCGGCGTCCTCCCGCGCGTCCACGGTTCCGCCATGTTCCAACGCGGCGATACCCAAAACATCGCCATCGTCACCCTCGGGCCCACGAAAGAAGCCCAAGACATGGACGGCCTCACCGGCGGCGCGACGTCGAAGTCATTCTTCCTCCACTACAACTTCCCGCCGTTCTCCGTCGGCGAAGCCGGCCGTTTCATCGGGCCCGGCCGTCGCGAAATCGGCCACGGCGCTCTCGCCGAGCGCTCGCTCGTTCCGATTCTCCCGCCCGAGGATGCGTTCCCTTACAGCATCCGCGTCGTCTCCGAGATCATGGCCTCCAACGGCTCGACCTCGATGGCTTCGATCTGCGGCGGTTGCTTGGCCCTCATGGACGCCGGCGTGCCGATCATCGCTCCCGTTGCCGGTATCTCTTGCGGCCTCATGACCGAGATGGATGCCTCCGGCGCGATCACGAAGTGGACCACCATCACCGACATCCTCGGTGAAGAAGACCACTTCGGCGACATGGACTTCAAGGTCGCCGGCACCACCAAGGGTATCACCGGCTTCCAGCTCGACCTGAAGATCAACGGCCTGCCCTTTGAAATCGCCAAGACCGCGATCTTCCAAGCCCGCGACGCGCGCATCGAAATCATCAAGACGATGGTCGCCTCGCTGCCCGCGCCCCGCGCCGGCCTCAGCCAATACGCCCCGCGCATCCAGACGATCCAGATCGATCCCGAGAAGATCGGCCTGCTCATCGGGCCCGGCGGCAAGACGATCCGCCGCATCACCGAGACGACTGGCGCGCAGATCGACATCTCCGACGACGATTCGGGAAAAATCTTCATCTACTCCAACAACGGCGACGCGATGGCCCGTGCCAT
Organism: Opitutus sp. GAS368; assembly: GCA_945882935.1. Taxonomy (GTDB): domain Bacteria; phylum Verrucomicrobiota; class Verrucomicrobiia; order Opitutales; family Opitutaceae; genus Tous-C4FEB. Next base: position 1,589 of record CAMCWW010000081.1, on the reverse strand, counting down.
CAAGGAAATCGACGGCCTCTGCGGCGGCGGTTCCGGTCCCGGCGGTGGTGGCGGTGGCGGCGAACCCATTGAGCTGAACAAAACCTACACCGGTCGCGTGACCGGCATTAAGGACTTCGGCTGCTTCGTCGAGTGCACCCCGGGCAAAGAAGGCCTCTGCCACATCAGCGAACTCTCCGAGCAGCGCGTGCGCCGCACCGAGGATGTCGTGAAGATGGGCGAGATGATCACCGTGAAGTGCATCGGCATCGACGAACGCTCCGGCAAAGTCCGCCTCAGCCGCAAGGCCGCGATGCGCGACCAAGAAGGCCAAGCCCCCGCGCCCGCCCAATAAGGTGGAGCGCGTTGTCCCCAACGCGCTTTAACGCCAACACCCAACGGTAGGAGCGGCTTCACCCCGCGATCCCCCTCAAGCTGCGACGCCCCAAACGTCGCGGCTTTTTTATGCCCAAAAAGCAACATGCGCATCTTGCCCGTGTTCGGGCTCCGTCTTCTTGATTCGCATCTTTGCCATTCCGTAAACCCTGTGGGGGCGAGCTCGCTCCCACATCCGAAAAACCCGGGTGACGCTCCGGTTTTCCTTTTTCGTGTCTTTCGTGTATTTCGTGGTTTCCTCCACACCCATGAATCTTCTCGTCACCAACGACGACGGCATCGCCAGCCCGTTCCTTCACGAACTTGTCGCCGCGCTTCTCGCCGCCGGCCACACCGTCGCTGTCGTCGCGCCCAAAACTGAGCAAAGCTGGACCGGCGCCGCCAAAACCCGCCACCGCCCCGTCCACGCCGAGCGCCTCGCGCAGCCCTCTCCGTTTCCCCTCCTCGCCTGCCCCACGTGGTCCGTCGACGGCACCCCGTCCGATTGCGTCAACATCGCCCTCGCTCACTTGCTCCCCGGCGCCGGCCTCTCTCGCCCCGATGCCGTACTCAGCGGCATCAACCTCGGGCTAAACGCCTCCCTCGGCTTCATCATCGCCAGTGGCACCATCGCCGGCGCGTGGGAAGGCGCCCTCCACGGCCTGCCCGCGATCGCGTTCTCGCAAGATCTCACCGCCGAAGTCTACGAGCGGCTTAAGGCCAACCACGACCGCCCCGACGCCGAACTGCTCGTGACCCTGCGTCATTCCGCCGCCCACGCTGCGCGTCTCGCTCCGGGCCTCGTCACCGCCACTCCCCCCCGCACGTTCATCGTGCACAACCTCAACTTTCCCCTGCCCTGCTCCGCCGCGACCGAAGTCCGTCGCACCGTCCCCGCGCAGGTCGTCGTGCCCGGGCTCTTCAGTCCTGCCGACGACGACGGCACCCATCGCCTGATCTTCCGTCTCGGCGAAGACCTCTCGCCCTCCAGCCCGCTCACCGACCGCACCGCCCTCGCGGCCGGCCACATCAGCCACTCCATCCTAGACTACACCCGCCTCGGCCGCTGAGCCCCGTTTTTTATGCGCTTTCCGAGACGACCCTAACGGGCCTGGAGGTAGGAGCCCGCTCGCGGGCGATTTGGGGTGTTACTCGTCGTGCCACGGCAAAATCGCCCGCGAGCGGGCTCCTAGCTCGATCCATTTTTGTCTCCGTTTGAACGCGAGTTAGAATTA
>CAMCWW010000080.1:0-16850 GCA_945882935.1 Opitutus sp. GAS368 | reverse complement strand
CATGTCATACATCAGCCGGACGTGATCGCCGTGACTGCGCGGCACGCCCGCCGGAGTGTCGATGTCGGGGTCGACGTTGGGGCCGAACTGCTCGGCCTTTCCGATTCGAATCTCAACGTCACGGATGCCGGTGAGATACTGGTCGAGTTTGTCGCGGTCGTGGGCATCGAGCCGACCCTGCATCCGGCGGGTGTCTTCGTTGACGAAATCGAGCACCGAACGGCGCGCCTCCATGCGGCGGCGGGCGTTCTCGGCGCGCTCGCCATGGGCGCCGCCACCAAACATCCGCTCGAAGAGCAGGCGCGGATTCGACTCGGGCGGCATGGGCGTCGTCGCGGAGCGCCACGAGAGATTGTGTTGGTAAGCGCAGGCGTAGCCGGAATCACAGCTGCCGGACCGACGCTCGACGTCGCAGGTAAGTTCGAGCGAGGGTAAACGCGTGAGGTGGCCGACTTGGCCGGCCATCACCTGATCGATCGAAATGCCCGCCCGGATCTCGGTCGCGCTCTTGTTGAGGCGCACCCCGGTCAAAAAGACGCCGTTGCCGCGCGCATGGTCGCCGGCGCCGTCCTTGCCGCCCTTCGCGTTGGCGTGATCGAGACCGCTCACCACTTGCAACTGGTTCTTCAGCGCCGCGAGCGGCTCCATCGTCGGTCCGAATCGAAAATCCGAGCCGCCGCCTTCGGGCCACCACGAGGAGGGAATCGCCCCGTTGGGGAAATAGACGAACGCCGTACGCAACGGCGCGCCGGTCGCGGTCGTGGCGAGACCCTTGGCCGCCTGCGCCGCCAACAGCCGCGACGGCACCAGTGAAGCGAGCGAGGGCAAGGCGATGCACGCGCCGAGACCGCGCAGGAAGTGTCGGCGATTCATGGCTTGGGTGTGCTGCTCGGCGGTAAACGAATCGGGCGGGGATGCTTTCATGGGGCGGGGGCGTTGAGGCTGACGTTGACCGCGCGGACGGGTGCGCGGTGTTGTTGAAAGGGAGCGGAATCGATGACGCCTCGGATCAGAGCCGAGGGACGGCCGCCGGCGGCTTCGAGCTTGGCGGCCAATTGGTCGAGCGTGTCGGTGTCGGTGTAATCGACCCCGCGCCCGAGCGCATACGTGAGAAGTTTTTCGCCCACGTTGTGATAAAAGTCGCCGCGGTGGCCGGTGGCGAGGATGCGTTTCAGCTCCCGGATGTCGGAAAACTTTTCGCCCGTGATGAGCTGGCCGGTCGAGTCGATCTCGTGGTTCGCCTCGGCGGTGCGCCATTGGCCGAGGGCGTTGAAATTTTCGAGAGCGAGTCCGAGCGGATCCATGCGGCTGTGGCAGGAGTAGCAGGTGGGGTTGGTGGCGTGCAGCGCCATGGTTTCGCGGAGCGTCATCTGCGCGAGTTTTTCGGGGCTGGCGGCATCTTCCAGCCCGGGGATATCGGGCGGCGGCGGGGCGGGAGGCGTGCCCAAAATCGCTTCCAAAATAAAGACGCCACGTTTCACGGGCGACGTGCGCGTGGGATTCGAAGTCACCGCCAGCACACTGCCCTGGGTCAGCACGCCGCCCCGCGGGCTGTCCGGTGGCAACATCACTTTGCGCATCGCCCGACCGGTGACGCCGGGGATGCCATAGTGCTTGGCGAGCTCCTCGTTGAGAAACGTGTAGTCGCTATCGATCAGCTCGGTGAGCGGACGGTCCTCTTTGAGTATGTGCTCAAAAACCATCTCGGTCTCATCCAACATCGCCTGCCGAAGCGGCCCCGTGAGCTGGGGCACCGTTTGCCGGCTCCCTTCGGTCCGCACTTGTCTCGCCGCTGCGAGATCGGCGAGGTCCTGCGGCGTGCGCCGCACATCCGGGATATCCGAAATCCGCCGAATCACCGCGCGCGCCTGTCGGAACGCCGCGCTCGGGGGATGCTCCCGAAGATACACCGCGCTGCCGTCGATCACCACGGTCGAAATATCGCGCGACTGCAGCCATTGGCCGGTGAAATTCCGCACAAACTCGGCCGAGCGCGGATGAGCCATGAGCCGGGTGATCTGCGCGGGAAGCGTTGCCCGGAGCTTCTGCTCCCGCGCCAGCCGGAACAGCTCTTCATCCGGCATCGTTGACCAGAACAGATACGACAGCCGCGAGGCCAAGGCATACTCGTCGATCAGCGGATGGGGCTGACCCGGCCGGATCGGTTCCACGCCTTCCTCCCGAAAAATGAACCGGGGCGACGCCAAGACCGCCACCATCGCCTGCGCGACGCCGGCTTCAAAGTTGCCGTCGGCCTGCGTCATCACGCGCTCGGCCAAACCAACGAGCCGCTTCACCGTCGACTCGTCGACCGGACGCCGAAACGCGCGGGTCGCAAATTGCCCCAATAGTTCGCCCGCGTAAGCCCGCCGCTCGGCCAACTCCGCCGGCACGGCTTTCGGGAAAAACCGTGCGTAATTTTTCGGCGCGACCCAGTGCTCCGGCGCCATCGGTCCCTTCACGGTCACGCCGTTGAGTCGGATCCGCAGCTGCCGCTCCCGGGGCATCGCATCGCCCAACGGCCTAATCTCGACCGACAGCTCGTGCTCTCCCGCCGACCAATCACGGTCAAAAGTAAATTCATGCGGAATGCTGCCCTCCCGGGCGAACTCCCGTTCGAGCAACGACTCGCCTCCGACGCGAAAGATAAGCACAGCCCGATTGAGGTCGAATTTGTCCTCCACGAAGCGTTCGACCGTCCGCAGATCGAGCACCAGTTGATACCGGCCGGCCACAGCGACGCGGTGCTTCGTCGTCGCGACCGTCGGCACATAATAGGACAGCTCCAAAGCGGAGCCCGGTGCCGCACCTCCGCGCTCTCGGCCTCTCGCCGGGTCGACCGCCACGGGCGGAGCCGACGACACAAATTTGCGCCCCGGCACCGTCGTTTCATCGACCACTTTCGCAATCGTCGGAACCGCCAAAGCGATCACCCGCTGCGCCGTGTCGAGATAACGCTCGAGCAACAAGGGCGAGACCGTGAGCACATCGCCGATGTTGTCGAAACCGTGGCCGGAATCGTCGGCCGGAAACTCCACCTTGGTATCGACTTCGACGCCGGTGAGATCGCGGACGGTGTTGCGATACTCCGTGCGATTCAACCGGCGCACCGTCACCCGACCGGGATCAGGCACCGCCGGATCGAGCTCAAACACATCGCGCTTCACCCATTTGGTGAGCTTCTCCGCCAGCTCCGCCGGGAGCCGCGGCTCGTCCGCCGGCGGCATGATGCCCGTGCGGACGTTACGCAGCGCCCGCACCCAGAGCGCGTGGTCCTTGAGGTCTGCGCCGCTCGCAAACTCGTCGAGTGTGACGCCGCCTTTGTCGATGCCGCCGCCGTGGCAGCCATAACAATACTCGTTTAAGATCGGCTTAATCTCCTTCGCGAAGAAATCCAAAGCCGGGTCTGCGGCACGGCTATCCGTCAGCCCGCCGAAAACGGCGAGCCCAAGCAGAGGGCCAAGAAACTTGCAGCGAGGGGAACGCAAAGGAGAGGGAGGGAACGTGATTACGAGAACGAAAAAAGCAAAGCCAGGTTACAGACAGACCAGACGCGCCGACCATCGGAAAGTTGTTCGCCGCCCGATCCGAAATCAGGGAAATTTAGCGCCGATCGAAGGGCGCGATGCGGCGGGCGCATCTCCTACCAACGCCTGATTATATTTCTACTTCAGGCGGTAGGCCGCCTGCTTGCAGGCGCTCGGAGCGTCCGCAAGCGGACGGCCTACGAAAATCCAGAACTCATCAGCCGCCGGTATCAGGGTCTTGCACGGCGTAGGGGTGCGCCTCGTGCGCGCCCTCCGACGGGCGTGGACCAGCCACGCCCCTACGAAAATCGGCCCGAGTCGATCACCCGGGAGCCGCGAGCGGTGCCCGTGATCAGAACGTGAACGAATTGGTGATCGACCACTGTTTGGGCTGCGGAATCCGCGCCGATGCGACTTGCCCGTTGGGTTGGGCGGTGACGGCGATCAGGTCGTCGTCGCCCAAGAAATCGCGGACGTTGAGTTGGATCGACCAGCCGATCTTGCCGTCTCTGAACTTGCGGCCGTAGCGCAGCCACGCGTCACAGTTGAGTTGCTCGCTGCCGTAAAACGGTTGGGTGATGTCGGAGACCCAAACGCCGATCGAATTTCGCTTCACGCCGTAGCCGATCGCCACGCGGTCCTGCCAGCGGGCGGCGCCACCGATACCGAAGCCCTTGAGCGGCCCCGTGACGAAATCGTAGTTCGTCACCGCGTTGAAACGCCACTTGCGGAGCTCTTGCACCGCGGCGCCGTTGGCCGCGAGGGCGTTGAGGTATGGGATATACATGTTGTTGGTCGTCGCGCCGCCAAAACGGGTGCCGGTCACACTGTTGAAATACGGAATGTCCTCGAACCCTTGCTGCGCGCGGATGCTCGTGGCGGCGATGCCGTCACCATCCGACCATAGCGGCAGATTTTTTGCCACAAAGGCCGCGAAGTCTGCGCCGTAGTTGGCGCGCACCGCTTCCTGCATCGCGGCGTTGAAGGTGATGCGCCAGTTGCGGCGGGGATTGTAGGTGCCCTCAAATTCCCAGCCTTCCGCCGTGGTGTCGGAGATATTGCCCACATTCGGCGGACGCGTGGCGCTCCAGTTTCCGCCACCAGCGGCCTGGGAGAAAGCCCACGACGCTACGAGTTCCGGATCGACGGGGCGGAGCCATTCGGCGGCCGTGCGCTGGGTGAACCAAAGGTTGCGCGCGGTGGTCTCGGCCGCCGTGAGCGCGGGGTTTGCGTTGCCCGCCTGCGCTGGCGCGGTGAGCGACGCCCGGAGCGGGAGGTAGCGCGAATCGCTCGGCGCGAAGCCAAACCATTTATTGATGAGCACCTCGCTGGTGTTGGAGCCGCGCAGCCCGTTCATCGCGCGGGTGACGTCGTTGCCCGGCCAAAAGGTATTGTAGAAGGTGCTCACGTCGTTCGCCTGCGTGGTTTTGTAGTTCACGACGCGCAGGACGAATTTCTGGTCGGCAAACGAGAGCGTGAGGCCCTTGTCCACCGTGGAACCGGCGGGCGGGCTAAACGGGCGGCCGTAAACATCGGCCACGGTTGAGGACGGCCGGAAATTTTCCGAGCGGTTATAGGACAGGCTCACGTCCATCCCGAGTGGGAGGCGCTGCTTGATGAAATCGGGCGCATGACCGACGACGCTCCAGCTCACGGTCCGGTCCTTGGCGTAGATGTTGGGTTTGGCGGGCGAGATCCACGACGCCGCGAAAGGATCGACCTGATTCGTCGCCGTGACCCGCACCGGCGCGCCGCGGTCGAAGAGCGAAAACTCGTCTTCGCGCCAGCCGACGAGGCCGACGAGTTTGCGATTCAGAAAATAACTCTGCCAGATCGCAGAGTAGCTCGTGGTCTGGTTCCGCGCGCGCGAGGCGTTGGAGTAGAGTTTATCGAGGCCGCTCTCCGGTCCGATCACGGTCACGGGAGCGTTGGTCACCCACTCGTTGGTCCGATTGTCGAAGAGCAACGCGGTGCCATTGCTCCGGGGAAGGTGCGGCGCGGTGAGGCCTTGGATACCGGCGCCGGCCGCCGACGTGCGATTGGCCAGCGAGCCGCCGAGGTAGTGGATCGCAGCGTAATCGGGGTAAGTCAGCGCGGCGGGATTGTTGGCGTAGGCGTTGAGGTCGGTCGTGTAGGAGAACCCCTGGTAACTGCGGGAGAAGGTGGAGCTCTCAAGGTCGCTGTAAACGCCCGTGACCGTGTGCTTGCCGAGATGGCGAAGGAGGCCGGATTTTTGCGTCAGATCCAGGGTGGCGTAGGAAGTCGCGCGGAAGGCTTTACGGCGGCTGTTGGAGAAATTGTTGCCGATGGAATCGGAGGCGAAATACGGCCGGCCGAAGTTGGGGTTGACCGCTCCGTTCACGAGCCGGCTTTGCATATCGACATGGATCGTCGCCGCGTCGAAGCCGATGATGCTGGTGTTGGCGCGGTCCTGCTTCTGCTCGTCGTAGGCAACCTCGAAGCCGAGGGCGTCTTTGAAAAAGGTCTGCCGGAAACTGGCGTTGAAGGCGTTGAACTTGGCGGCCTCGCGCTTGTTGGGGCCGTCGAGCAGCGTGTTGTAGAAATCGAAGACCGAAGGATCGCGGATCTCCTGATATTTCCAAAGCCCGGCGTAAGCTTGGCCGGCGGGCGCGAACTGTTGGTTGAGAAAGAAGAGCGGGTTGTTGCCCTGCGTCGTGTAGTTGCCGACGCCGAACCATTGGGTGAACGGATTGCCGCCGCGGCTGAGCATGAAGGCCGGCGTACCGGGACCGCCCATCGTAGCGGAATTGGGATCGGTGAAGACGCCGCCGACTTGGCCGAACCAACGGCCGGCCGAGCCCAGATGCGCCGCGAGCAGCGGATTGGTGGTCACCGTCGTGGGCTGGCTCGGATCGATGGCGACCTTGTTCAGCACGTTGAACCAAACCGAGAGTCCGTCCTGCGGCGGCGTGGGCCGGGGGCGGTTGGCCGAGATGTCCCCGGTCTCATAGCTCACGTTGAGCTGCGTGAACGCGTCGCGAAACAAGCGCGGCTCCCAGCGCAGCGCCGCGTAGAGCCGGCGGTCGTCCTCGAAGGCGGGCTTTTGGCGAAACTTCTTGTCGTCGTTCAGGCCGATGATGCGTACCGCCAGCCGGTCCTTCATGATGGACTGGTTCAGATCGAGCACCTCGCGGTGCGAATCGTAACGGCTGTAGGTCTGCTGAAATACCAAGGCGTTTTTGCGCAGATTCGGGACCTTCAGCTGGTTGTTGATAATGCCCGCCGGGCTACCAAGGCCGAATAGGATGGCATTGGCTCCGCGCGAAATATCAACGCGCTCGGTGTTGTACGAATCGAGCCCGATATCGGTGGGGAAAAAATCCCGGGTGAGATCAGCGCCACTCAGTCCGCGCACCCGCGTCGAAACATTCGGGCTCTGAAGATTGGCTTCCGCATTGGAAAAATTATTGCCCGTGCTGAGGCCCGAGTAGTTGCCGCCGGGGCCGGATGCCTCCGTGCCCGTCGTGTAAACGAGAATGTCCTTGGTGTTCGTCGAGCCCGTGTCGGCTAAAAACTGGGCGTTCACCACGCTGATCGCCGCGCCGACATCGCGGAGCTCCGTGCGCAGGCGCGTGCCCGCGAGCGTCGAGGCCGACTGGTAGCCTTTGTCGGTGTCGGTCTCGACCACGAACGGCGAGAGCTTCATGACCTCGTCGGGATCGGGGACGACCGGGGCTGCGACCGCCTCCGGAACCACCGTCGATTTCCCAGCCGCGGCCTTGGCCGCAGCCGGAGGGGGCGGCGCGGCGAGTTGAGCTGAAAGCGAGGAGGCGCAGAGCAGGCCGACAACGGCGCACCCGAATCGAAAGGTACGAACCGAACAGAGCGAGGAATAGAGTTTCATGGGGTTAAAAGGGGAAGGGTCGCCGGTGAGAATCGGGCTAGAAAAACCGACTGCGTTTTGCTTTTCGACGGGACAACCGCCGCCACCGCCGAGCGGCCGGGCCGGGTGGTAAAAAGGGCCGCTCAGAGGAGCGTCCGGATCTCTTCGAGGGCCTGCTTGGTGCGCTTAATGCCTTCGATTTCGCTGTGCTTGTGACCTTCGTATTCGATGCCGATGTAGCCGCTGTAACCGGCGCCGACCGTGATCTTCACCATCCGCTCAAAATCGAGGGTCATCTCGATCTTCTCGCGGCGGTCTTCCGTGTAAAAACGGCCGGCACCGGTATCCCAGTCCCACGACTTGGCGCTCACGGCCTGCTTCACCCAGGGCATAAACTCACGCAGACCTTGGTAGGGATTGTAGAGTTCGGACTTAACCCGGTCGGTGTAGAAATTTCCAAAGTCAGGCAAGATGCCCACACGTTTGTGGTCGGCCAACTTCATGACGTTCGTCAGCCACTTGCCGTTGGAGGAAGGCCCGCCGTGATTTTCGACGACGACCCAAAGGCCGCGTTTGTCGCCTTCGACGCACAATTGATGCAGTCCAGCGGCCGCGAGTTTTGCCTGCTCATCCCACGGGAGGGTGCCGTCGCTCGCCGCGTTGACGCGGATGCTGTGGCACCCGAGAAACGCCGCCGCATCCAACCACTTCAAGTGGTTCGTCACGGTCTTTTGCCGACCCGCTTCGCTCGGCGCGCCGAGGCTGCCTTCGCCGTCACACATGATGAGCAGGCTGGCGACGCCTTCGCCCGCCGCGCGGCTCTTCATTTCCCCGAGGTAGGCTTGGTCCGTCGCCTTGTCCTTGAACATCTGGTTCACGTACTCGACGCCGTCGATTCCGACGGACCGGGCGATCTTCGCGAACTCCAGATTGTCGAGCGGCTCGGCGCCGGCGCGCTTGAGGAAGCGCTTGTTGAGCGACCACTGCGCGAGCGAGATTTTGAAGGCGGCGGGTTTTGCGGCCGGCGTCGCAGCCGCGCGGGCGAACGGGCTCAGTGCACCGAGGGCACCAAGGGCGGCGGCAGATTTAAGAAAGGAACGGCGGGTGGATGGGGCGGTTGGGTAGATCATAAAAAAGCGAAGCCGAGGCTTTTAAAACCCCGGCTTCGCGGCAACCCAGAAACGGTTTTAGGCGAAAATCGCCCGATCAATGCTCAGTTTTTTCAGGCGATGTCGGCGATCGTCCAGCCCTTACGATAGGTCGGGTAGATCAATTTGTCGGCCTCGGGGTTGTTCGTCTTCATCGCGACGGGATCCCACGTGAACTTGCCGCCCACGAGAATCGCCATCGTGCCAAGGCAAACCATCTCCGTAAACGGCACCGAGTATTCAAAATTCGAACCGGCGGCGAGCGGGTTGTTGGCCCGGATCGCGGCGGTCCACTCGGTGTGCGGGTTGTTCTCTGGCACCCGCGGAATCGTCTTGGCCGGGAACGACGGCGTGAGCTCTTTGTGCAGCGACTCCGGGATGAAACGCGGGCTGTTGCAGTAATCGTTGCCATCATAGACGGTGCCCTTGCTGCCGATGATGAGCTGGCCGCCCTTAGCAAGTTGACGACCCTCTTCCATCTGCGCCGGCTTCGCGGGCTTTTCGCCGCCTTCGGACCAGGTGAGTTTGACGGGCGGCAGGTTGCCCCGCGCGGGGAACTGGTACTCGACGATGGCCGACTTCGGGAACGCGATCGGGCTCTTACCCACGATCTTTTTGAGTTCAACGCTGGTCGGTGCGCCAAGTTTCAAATTCCAGTAGGCGGCGTCCATAATGTGACAGGCCATATCGCCCAGTGCACCGCAGCCGTAGTCGATAAACCCGCGCCATTTGAACGGATGGATCGCGTTGCTATAAGTACGATCCTGCGCGCGGCCGAGGAAGAGATCCTGCGAAAAACCTTCTGGCGGCGTGTCCGCCTTGGGCCATTCCTGCATGCCCTGCGGCCACACGACTTGCTCTTTGCCGTCGGGTCCCATCGCGGCCGAGCGATTAGTCCAAATCTGCGCCTCGCGCACTTCGCCGAGCACGCCCGCATTGAACCATTCCTGCACGAGGCGAATGCCTTCGCCGGCGTGGCCTTGGTTGCCCATCTGGGTGCAGACGCCGTTCAAGCGCGCCAGCCGCAACAGCTCGCGCGCCTCGCCGACGGTCTGCGTCAGCGGCTTCTGCACATAAACGTGTTTGCCCAGCATGATTGCCATGTAGGCCGGCAGGAAATGCATGTGGTCCGGCGTCGAGACGCAGACCGCGTCAATCTGCTCGTCCATCTCGAGCAGCATCTTCCGAAAATCAGTGTAACGTTTCGCGTTGGGAAAATCAGCGATCAACTTCTTCCGGTTGTTGCCGCCGCGCGCGCCATCCAGACTCCAATCGACATCACACAGCGCGACCACGTTTTCGTTTTTGTGCGCCATGATATCCGAGTAGCCCTTGCCACCGCAGCCGATCTGCGCGACGCGGATCTTGGCGCCGGCCGCAATGGGTCGGGGCTTGCGCGGATTCTTCGCGAGCGTCGCACAGCCGGCGAAGCCGAGCATGGCCGTGGCGACAGCCGAAAACGCGATGAAGTCGCGACGATTGAGATGATTTGAGGATGATTCTTTCATAACTTAGGGGGATTGAGGGGATCGGAGAGCCAGACGCTCGCCACCAAGGACAGATGCTCACGGTTAGAAAAAATTATCCCAATGCAACGCCTGTGATGCGTACTACCGAAATAATCTTACCCGCTTATGCATCCCATCGCTTTTGCGCCGTTGCCACTTTCTCGGTGTTCGCCGGATTCACCCCTGCCTCCTTCGCCGCCCCCATGCACAAGATCATGCTCCTGACCGGCCAATCGAACCCGTATCATGATTGGACCCGCAGCTCGCCCCTCGCCGGCGCCGACATGGCCAGCCTCGCGCCGAAGTTTTCCGATTACGCCGCCGTCGTGATCGTCTACGAGGGCGCCGAGTGGCCCGCGACGGGAGGCGTGGTGACCACGTCGACGGTGAACATTTTCGTCTGCTCGAGGTAGGTCTGGACGTCGGCCCGCTTGGGCTTGTGCTACCCGCTACTCGGTTCTCACTACCCGCTACTCCTGCCATGCAACTGACCAAACACTGGGCCGCCCAACTCGACGACTACGCCATCGACCTCGCCTGGTCGCCCGACGGCACCCAACTCGCCGGCGCCAGTTCCGCTGGCCCCGTTTCGCTCTTTGCCGCCGCCGACGGCAAGAAACTCCACGAGCTCCCCGGCCACGCCAACGGCACCAACTGCCTCGCATGGCAGCCTTCCGCCTCAACCTCCGGCTCTCAACTCTCACCCCTCAACTCTCAACTTTACCTAGCCACCGGCGGCCAAGACGGCGCCGTGAAATTCTGGGATGCCACCGCCGGCCAACACACCGCGACCGCCCCCCTCGGTCCCACCTGGGTCGAACACCTCGCCTGGGTCCCCGCTTCCGCCCCCGGCTCGGCCTCTGGCTCTCAACTCTCCGCTCTCAGCCCTCAGCTTCTTTTCGCTTCCGCCGGCCGCAAACTTGTCGCCCTCCGCACCGACGGCTCCGTGGCCCACACCTTTCCGCCCGCCGTCAAGTCCATCTCCGCCCTCGCCGCCCAGCCCGCCGGCGGCTGCGTCGCCGCCTCCCATTTCGGCGGCGTGCAGCTCTGGGACGCCGATGATTTTGTCCTTCAAAAAGAGTTCCCCTACGCCAACGGCATCCACGCCCTCGTCTGGTCGCCCGACAACCGCTGGCTCGTCTCTGGCAACCAAGACCCGAGCGTCCACCTCTGGATTCCGGAAACCGATGTCGAACTCCACATGAGCGGCTACGAGTCGAAAGTAAAACACCTCTCCTACGACCACACCTCGCGTTGGCTCGCGACCGGCGGCGGCCGCGACGCGTGCATCTGGGACTGTGCCGGCGAAGGCCCCGAAGGCCGCGAACCCGCCATGCTCCCGCACAACGCGCCGGTGTGCGCCGTCGCCTTCCAACACGCCCACAGCCTCCTCGCCACCGCGAGCCTCGACGGCGTCGTGCAACTCTGGAGCCCCGAGCGTGCCAAACCCCTCCGCGCCACCGTAAAGATGCCCGCCGCCGCGACCAAACTCGTCTGGTCTCCCGACGACCGCCTCCTCGCCATCGGCTCAGAAAAAGGCGCAGTTTACGTGCTCAAAAGCGAGGCGTGAGCTGACAAAGTGCAAAATTTGACCCCTTTTTCCGGCCCCACGGAATTTTTTTGCACCATCTACGAGAATCGGCCGGAGATTTGCCGCGACCTCGGAGGTGGTTCGCCGGAGTGCTTGGGCTATTTGGAAACGAAGGCTGCAGCCGTGGCGGCCGCGGTGGCCTCCCCCTTTGAAGACGCGGCGCCGCAGGTGCGAATTCGTCACTTCTTTGTGCATAGCCCGGACTTCCAAAACGTGCACCGCCGTGTTGGGCTGGGGTGGTGCGAAACCTCCGTTCAGCTATGCCTACCCCGCGATTTGCCTCATTCACTCTAGCACTGTTTTGCTTAACTGCGCCGTTCATCGCGGCGCAAACAGCGCCGGCGCCGACGCCTGCTGCGGCAGCGGCTGGGGCGGCTGCAGCAACCACGCCAAAACCTACGGATGCGACCGCGCCGGTCGAACTCTCGCCGTTCGAAGTGCGCGCCGAGGACGACTCCGGTTACCAAGCCGGTAACACGACCAGCGGTTCGCGCCTCAATTCCCGTCTCAAAGACACCCCCGCCGCCGTCTCCGCATTTACGCCCGAGTTTCTGGCTGACATCGCCGCGAACAACCTCGAAGAAATGCTCGCGCATGCGACCAATATCGAGGTCGACGTCGAGGACTCCAACGCCGGCTTCAACAACCCCTCCGGCCGCGGTGCCGACGGCGGCGATTTTAATTTCCGCATGCGTGGCTCCCCCGCCGGCGCTTCGCGCGACTTCGTCGAGTCGAGCGTCCCCGTCGATCTCTACAACGTCGAGCGCGCCGAGGTCGCGAGCGGGCCCAACTCCATTCTCTTCGGCTTGGGCCAGGCGGGCGGCCTCGTTTCGCTGAGCGGCAAGAAGGCCAACCTTTCCCGCAATCGCACAACGCTCAAGTCGATGTTCGGCAGCTGGCATCAAGAGCGCTACGAGGCGGACTACAACCGCGTGCTCATCCCGCAGAAACTTTCGGTACGCCTGCTCGGCCTCTACCAAAATAATCAGGGCTGGCGCCATTGGGACTTCAACGATCAGGCCCGCTGGACCGTCGCCGCGGCGTATCAGCCGTTCAAGACCACGACCCTTCATGTCTCCTACGAAAAGGGACACATGGACAACAACCTCACCCTCGGCTGGAACGGCCAGGACCAAATCACCGCGTGGCAAGACGCCGGCCAACCGCTCACCGATGGCACCGCGGCGCTCCCGGGCCTCAGCCGCTTCAGCGCCACCAACCAACGCTTCACCTTCGCCGACCAAAATCGCACCATCTACAACTACCGCGGCGAGTTCCAGACCGTGAATCGCTACGGTGTTGAGACACTGTTGCCGCCTTCCGTCTCGCCCTACGGCTACAATCTTACCGGCCCAGGCGGCACGCGCCATCAGACCTTCGATACCCGACAGGTTGCCGTGCAGCAGCGGCTGCCTCGGGGCGTCGTCGCCGAGCTCGCGTATTTCCGCAACGCCGCCGACATCGAGGCCCACGGCATGGCGATCGCCGGTGCCAACCTGCGCGCCGATCCCAATCCCACGCTGCCGCGCCCCGACGGTGCTGCGGGGACGATTCCAAATCCCTTCGTCGGTCGCCGCTACTTCGAGTCCGTCTGGTTCAAGGACCGCATCAAGACCACCAACGAAATCTACCGCCTCAGCCTCGCCGGCGAATTCGGCAAGTCCAACCGCTGGTTCGGTCGCCATCGTGTCGCCGCACTCGCCGAGCTTTCCTCGCAGGACCGCCTCCGCCGCTGGCGCGATGAAATTCTCGTCGACGATCGCAACATCCCGATCGTCAACGCCACGACGGCCGAAAACAGCCAGAACCAGCTTACGCGGCGCAACTACATCACCGAAGGCGACTACACGACCTACTACGGTGCCGACCCCACGCTGCCTGTCGCGCCCTTCGTTTACAACGGCCGCACCTACACGAGCACCTACGCCTCCCGCGCGCGGGCGAACACGCAAACCGTGAAGGACATCACGAGCTTCATGTTCGCCGCGCAGAGTTTTTGGCTGAAAGACCGCCTCGTCACCACGGTCGGCGCCCGCCGCGACACCATTAAATTCAAGAACGCTCAGGAAGAGCGCGTCATCGACCCCAACGATCCGCGCGTGACTTCCAAGCTTATCGCCGCCGGCGAGTGGTATTTTGACGGAAACCATGTGCGCCACCGCTACGAGCCCACGACGTTTACGGCCGGCGGCGTGCTCCACGCGACCAAGCGACTTTCGGTTTTCTACAATCTGTCGCGCAATAACGGCCAGCCGCGTTTCGACCGCACCGTGCTCCCCAACGGCGAGGTGCCCGAGCCCACCGAGGGCCGCGGCCGCGACTTCGGCGTGATGCTGGACGTGCTCGGCGACGACCGCCTCTTCATCCGCACCACGTGGTTCGAGACGCAGCAGCTCAACGACTCGCCGATTCTCCCCGGCAGCAACGCGCTCGGCGTGGACAACCTCACGACGATGCTCACGCAGCTGCGCAATGTCGGAAAAATTTCGCAGGCGGACTACGACCGCCAGGCCGTTACGTGGACCTCCGCCTCCATCGACATTTTCACCGAGGGCCTCGAAGTCGAGGTCGTGGCCAACCCGACGAAGAGCCTCACCCTCCGCGCCAGTTACTCGCACTCGGAGCGCCGCCGGGAAAATTTCTTTACGGAAGTTTTCGACTTTTTCGGCACCCGCGTGCCGCAGTGGCGCGCGCTGTTGAAGGATAATCCGGTGGAACTCGCGGCGTTTGAAACCGCCGTGCTCGACCTCTACAGCGAGCTGGATTTCCAAGTGGACCGGCAGAACTCTTCCTTCGGCTCGCGCCCGCACAAACTCAACGGCACCGCTCGCTATGCCTTCCGCGAGGGGGCGTTGCGCGGGGCTTTTGTTGGGGGCTCCGTGCGCTACAACGGAAAAAATTTCATGAGTTGGGATAAGGCGACAGGCCATATTTACTGGGGCAATGAGTCCGTGTTCGGCGATGCTTTCGCCGGCTACCGTTTCCGTCTCCCGTGGGCCAAGATTCCCGCGACCGTGCAGCTCAATGTGAAGAACGTCGGCAACCACTACCTCGCGAACGTCGGCCGCTACAACGACAACTACACGGGCGTCCGCCGGGTGTATCTGAACGAGCCGCGCAGCTGGCGCCTGACGACCACGTTGGATTTCTGAGCCGAACCTGCGATGTCGCACTAAATGAACCCGCCGGTCGCGCCGCGCCCGTTGAACCTGAAGATTCCCGCCAATTGCCTGCGCTGTGGAGTGTGCTGTTACTCCGAATCGGCGGAAACCGTGTGGGTGCGCGGCGACGATTGGTCGACGTTCGGGGACGAGGCGGACCGCCTCGCGCACTTCATCGGCTAAACCCCTCCCAGACCCAATCCCCCTGAAAATCCAGTCCCCTATCAGTAAAAAGGCCGGTCTCGGAAGA
Source organism: Opitutus sp. GAS368 (assembly GCA_945882935.1). GTDB lineage: Bacteria > Verrucomicrobiota > Verrucomicrobiia > Opitutales > Opitutaceae > Tous-C4FEB. The sequence continues at coordinate 1,821 of CAMCWW010000080.1, read as the reverse complement.
CCGGCCTGGGAGCGAAAAGCTCAGAAGCGATACGTGACGCCGGTCGTGGCGCGCATGCCGTGCATCGTGTAGTCCTCGGGGTTGTAGGCGAAACCCTGATAGGAAACCTGCGGACGGTCGGTGAGGTTCGTCATATTGAGGAAGAGCTTCATGCGGTCGCTCACCTGGTAGCTCGCCACGAAATCCACGCGCTCGTTGGCGGCGAAGATATCGTCGAACGTGAAATCGAAATCGAGGCCTTCGAGAAAATCTGAACGGTAGCGGTAGCTGATTTCCGAACGGAATCGCCCGATGGTGTATTCGAGCGCGGCGTTGAACATGAAGTCGGAGAAACCGTAGGTCGGAAGTTTTTCGGTCAGACGGCCAGGGTATTTGCCATCGCTCTCGGTAAAGGTCGCGCTGAGGTCCACCCCAAAGCCATCAAAGGGCTTGGGCAGGAACACGAGCTTCTGGCGGGCAATCAGCTCCACCCCGTAGTTCACCGCGCCGAGCGCGTTTTCGGGGCGGGTGACACGATAGGTCGTAGGCACGCCGTTTTCGTCGACCACCTCGGTGGCGACGCTGTTATAATAAAACCCATCCATCGTCTTGTAGAACGCGCCGACGGAGTAGAGCCCGCGGTTGGCGGTGTAAAATTCGAGCTGCACGTCGAAATTATCCGAGGTCGTCGGCTCGAGGTCCGGGTTGCCGTCGGTGATGGTATCGTTGTCGATGTTGACTAGGCGACCGCGGAGCAGGTCGTCGAGGTCGGGACGGCTGTAGCTACGGTTGTAGCTGCCGCGCAGGATCAGATTGCGCCCCAGCTCGTGACGGAGGTGCGCGCTCGGGAGCCACTGGTTGTAGGTGCGTTCGCGATTCACCACGTCGACGCGGGCCGCGCGGGCGCCGAGGGCGGGGATGAACTGGTTGGTCGTCGATTCGAAGGTGTTGCGCTCCATGCGGAGACCCGGTGTCAGCGTCGTTTGGCCTTTGGTCACAGCGCCCATTACATAGGCGCTGTGCGTCGACTCGCGGCTCAGGAAATCGTTGAAGACGCTGTTCTGAAACGCGGCGGGCGCCTGCAAGACGAAGAGCTCAGGGCGGCTGCGGAAAAGGGCCTCGAGCTTCGAAATGTCCGTCTCAAGGGACATGGGAATACCGGCGACCGTGCGATTGCTGCGGCGCATGATGTCAGCGTAAGGAAAACCACTGGCGGCCGTGCCCGTCAAATAGACGCTGCTTGAGGCATCCTGCTCGCGCGTACTGCGGTTAGTTTTGAGCCCGAACTTGAGTTTTCCGGACAGCGCGTTGCCCCGGTAGGATTTCTCCACGTCCACTTTGCCGGACATGACTTCCTCGGCGTATTCCGAGGGATTGATCGTCATATCGCCGCGCGTGATCGTCGTGGTGTCGAACGCGCTTTTCCCGTTCAGGTTGGTGTATTTGGGACGGAGCGTGTCAGAGCGGTCATAGGCGTTTTGGAAGCCGGTGTTGCGGACGACGTATTGGAGGCTGCGGTCGGTGTTGCGTTCATTTTCAGCGTAGTAGCCGCTGTAGTTGACTTTGATCGTGTCGAGGCGCTGCTCGCCGCCGGCGGTTAACGAGAACAAATCATTGTCGGCCTTGCTCTGGCGGTTTTGGTAGCGGTGTTCGTTGTTCGTGAGGCGGCCGGCGCCGGTGCGCGGCGTGATGGACAGCACGTTGGCCGCGCCGCCGCTCGTGACCATATAGATGCGCTCCTCGGGCTTTTCGGCCGTGGTGGTGTTGTGGCTAAAGCTGGGGCGGAAAAACAAGGTCGCATTCGCGCTGAGCCGATAGTCGAGCGAGCCGGTCAACCCCCAT
>CAMCWW010000079.1:0-17016 GCA_945882935.1 Opitutus sp. GAS368 | reverse complement strand
AAAAAAAAGACGGCCGCAGGATGACCTGCGGCCGTCTTTGATGAGTGACGTGTGGCGTCGGATCAGAACTTGATCCGCATGCCGATTTGGGCCTGCCAGCGCGACACCGGAGTCTCGTCGACCGTCACCGGCACGCCGTTGAGCGTGGTCGAATTGAAGACGTAGTTCCACTGGCCCTTGCCGTTGTTCGCGGTCGGGTTGAGGGTCGCCCCGGCGACTGCGCGGCGGTAGGAGAACGGAACCTCTTCCTGGATGCCCCAGTCGCTGTTGAAGAGATTTGCGAAATTCAGGATGTTCGCGAACACCTCGGCGCGGACCGACTTGAAGAGCGGGATCTGCTGGGTGAGCTTCAGGTCGACCGTCTGCAGCCACGGGGACGTTTCGGAGTTACGCGCGGGATTGGAGCCCATGAAGTCCTTAAGGGATGTGGTCTCAACTAAGCGGAAGAACGCATCGCGCTGAGCGGTGTCGGCCCACGCCACGCGCGCATCATTCGGCCCCGAGGGTACGTAGAGCAGGTCGTTGAAGGTGATGCCGTCGCCATTAGCGTCACCGTAGAAGACCCATGAGTAGGGGCGGCCGGTGCGGCCGATGTAGCTGAGATTCACGGTGGTCGGGGCGTTCTTGACGAACTCGAAGCGCCGCGTGATCGACAGCACGACGGTGTCCTTGATGTTCGTGTTCGAGACGGAATCGGTGTTCTCGTTCGGATTGAACGCGGCGCGATTCGAATAGTTGGACATGGCGACCGACGAGGTCATTGGGCTGACCTCCGTGGCGTTACCGTTGGTCCAGGAGGCCGACCACGCCCAGTTGTTCTTCATCGGGCGGTTGAGACTAATCGTGACGCCGCTGGCTTCTCCCTTGTCGGTATTGGTGAGGTAAGCAACGTCCGCGAAGTTCGAGACGCGGCGACGACCGGCGATGTTGCTGCTGGTCGAGCTGACGATGCTGGCGGCCGAGCCGAAGCGGAGGCGGCCGTCAGGAGCGAGCCCGGTGCCGTCGCCGTCGTTAGCTTGGCGGTAGTTGAGGAACTCGGTATTTAGGCCGGCATCGACATCGTTGTAGTAGTACTCAACTGACAGGATCGCATCCAACCACGGCAGCTGGTGGTCGATCGCGATGTTGCTCTTCCACATCGCCGGCTGGCGGAAGTTGGCATCGGTGATGTTGACGTTGGGCGGCGGGTTGGCGGAGCCGGGAACGGACTGCGTAGCGGCGTTCGGGTTGAACGTAATCAGCGGGCGCTCGGCGACCGACGCGGTGTAGTTGTAGACCGAGCCGGCGTTCGAGAACGCATTCGAAAGCCACACCGCTGGGTTCTTGCCTTGGAAGAGGCCGACGCCGCCGCGCACCTGGGTCTTGCGCTTGCTCTCAACTTCGTAAGTGAAGCCGAGGCGCGGAGCGTAGGTCGAGTTGCCATCGTTGGTGGTGTTGTTGCGGGTGATCGGGATGCCCTTGGAGTCGGCGAAGCCAGCGGTGGCGAAGCCCGGGGCGATCGGGGGAGCCTCGTCAACCACGGGCAGGTCGAAACGGATACCAGCCATGACCGTCAGTTGCGGATTCGGGCGCCACGTGTCTTGCACAAAGCCGGCCAGAGCGGTGTAAGTCCAGTTGGCGATGGCGTCATTGATCGAAAACCCGGGGTAGGGCTTCTGGAGGATGAAGTTCGTCGGGGGGGTGCCGGCGAGGAACGTCGCAGGCGAGGCGAACGTGTAGTTGCCCATTGTGTTTTGCACGAAGGCGTTCGAGTAGTCGGTGGTGATCTGCTCGCCGCCCGCCGTGAGGGTGTGGTCGCCAAAGGTGTAGTCGCCGGAGAGCTTGAACTGCTTTTCCTTACTGACGAGGCGGTTCAGCTGACGGCTGTTTTCGGTGCCGAAGATGATCGCGCCGCTGGTGATCGTGGCGCCGGTATCAAGACGACGTCCGGTCAGGCCTTCGACGCGGACCATCGGGAACGGCGTGCCGCGGTTGGCGGGTGTTCCATCATAGTCGGTCATCGATACCGTGGCTTCCGTGCGGAAGTCGGCGGTCCACTGGCTGTTGAGCTGCGCGGTGTAGCTGTCGGTATTGCGCGGCTGGTCGAACCAGTGATTGCTCAGCGACGTGGCCGTCGAGCTGCTGTAGTTGGCGAAGCTCGTGTTTTGGCCGTAGTTGCGGCGATAGGTGGCGGCTAAGCGGTGATCGCGGGAGATATTCCAGTCAATCTTGCCGATGTAGGTTACCTGCTCCTGCAGGTTGGTGCTGGGGCCGGCAAGCGTGCCCGCGTCGTAATTCTGCGACTTCGCGCGAGCGATAATCGAGTCGATCGCGGCGAGGCCAGCGGCATCGGGCACGAACGTCGCTTGCGGCGGGACGGTTTCGCGCTCTAGCATGTCGTAGCTGAACGAGAAGAAGAGTTTGTTCTTGATGATTGGGCCGCCGAGTGTCGTGCCGAAATTCTTCTCATCGAAGGCTTCCTTCACGCCGGTGAGGGGATTCTTGGCGCGGAGGCTCTCGTTGCTCATCTGGTAATAAACGCTGCCCCGGTACTTGTTGGTGCCAGAACGGGTAACGGCGTTGATGACCGCGCCGGTGAAGCCGGCGTAGCGGACGTCGTAGGGGGAGAGCTGGATGCTCAGGGTTTCAAGGGCTTCGAGCGGAACCGGGCTGGCTAGGGAGGAGAAGCCGTTGGAGTTGAGGCCAAAGGGGTCACCCGCCTGAACGCCGTCGATGAGGAACGAATTGTAGCGGAAATTCTGACCCTGGGCGCTGAGCTGGCCGCCCTGGTCAAGTGAGCCGAGGAACATGCGCGAATCGAGACGTGCTATGTCCTGCACGCTGTTGCGAACCGACGCGGTATTGGCGATCGCTTCCGAGTCAAAGCTGCTTCCAGATCCCATTTTGCCGATGCCGAAGGTCAGGTCTTTGTCAACCGACACGCTCACGGCCCCGAGGACCACAACGTCGGAGGTGACGACGAACGAGATGTCGTTGTTGGCACCGACCTCGAGAAAAATTTCACCCTTTTCCGCGGCGGAGATCCTCGAGGACGAGACGTTCACGCTGTAGGGGCCGCCGACGCGCAAGCCGGAGACCGAGTACTGACCGTTCGCGCGGGTCAGCGTCGTCGCCACTGTACCGGACGGTTGGTGGGTCACGGTTACGGAAGCCCCGGAAACAGGGTTATTGGCTTTGTCGGTGACAAAACCGCCGATGCCGGCGGTGGTGACACCTTGGGCGATCAGGCCGGGAGCAACGATGAGGGCCGCTGCGAGGGCGAGCAGGGCGAGCCAGCCGGCCTTGGCCGTGCGGAGAGTAGGTGCGGTGGCGAGCGCGATCAGGGGGGCGAACGCCTGAAATAGCGTTTGGACCCGGGGGATGGACGTTGGACGGTTGGTTTTCATGGTTATCAAAAGGAAAGACGAGTCGGTGGGGGGGAAGCTTGTCGAGTGCCGATTTGCGAGGTTAAGTGAGGATTTCGTGACAAAAAGCTCAGGTGCGGCGGCGGTAATCGCCCCGGCTGAAGTATTTTTCCAGCCAGACGTAGGCGCAGATGAAAAAATAGCGGCTGCCCATCTCCTTGATCTTCAACTTGGCGACGCCGAATTTGCGGTTGTGCCAGCTGATCGGGGTAATCGTGAAGCTGTAGCCCCGGGCGATGGCTTTGAGTGGAATCTCGACCGTTAAATTAAAGTGCGGGGCCAGAAAGGGGCGGCAGCCGTCGATCACGGTGCGGCGGTAGGCCTTGAAGGCGTTGGTGGTGTCGTTGAGAGGAATGTTAAAGCCGACGCGCACGAAAAAATTGGCGAGACGGTTAACCATAAGCTTGATGCGCGGGTAATCGTGGACCGAGCCGCCCTTGATGAAGCGACTGCCAAAGGCGCAATCGAAACCTTGGCCGAGCAGGTGCCAGTAGCGACCGGCGTCGGCGGGAGCATCGGAAGCGTCGGCCATCATAATGACGACGGCGTCGCCGCGAGCGTGGTCGAGGCCGTAAACGACGGCGCGGCCGAAGCCGTGTTCGCCGAGGTTTTGGACGGGCGCGAGGGTGGGGATGGTCGCACGCAGTGCTTGGAGCACGGCCCACGTGCGGTCTTTGGAGCCATCGTCGACGACGACGATTTCGTGGGGAATCTTCTCCGCCGTGAACGTCGCGTAGATCGCGGCGAGGGTGGAGGGCAGGGACTCGGCTTCGTCGCGAGCGGGGATGACTACACTGAAGAGCGTGAGCGGAGCGGTGGACATTTTTAGAAGCAGATTTTTAACCACAGATGGACACGGATGGACACGGATAAAGCTGAATCCACCAGGGTCTGCGGGCGGTCCTCGGATCTGTGATTATCCGTGTCCACCCGTAGTGAAGGAATTTCAAAGCGGGGCGGAGAGGTCGAGCCAGTCGGGGTGAGCTTGGGCGTGGGCGGCGATTTCGTCGAGGATCGCGGCGGTGGAGGTCTGCGGTTGCCACGACCACAGCCGGGCGGCTTTCGCGGAGTCGAGCACGACCCAAGGCAGATCGAACGGGCGCGGGGTCGAATCGGAAGCGACCGGGTGGGGGCCGAAGCGCGCGTCGCACCACGCCGTGAGTTGACGGAGAGACATGGCGGAAGCGGCGCCGCCCGCGACATTGGCGAGGCGGTCGGCGGCGGAAAGTTTGGGCGCGGCGAACTGCTTTTCGAGGAGAGGGACGAGGTCGCGTGGGTGGAGGCAATCGCGCACCTGATAACCAAGGCCGCCGAAGCCGATGTAGTTGAGCGGACGGCGGCGGAGGTGGGCGTTGAGCCAATAGGCGAAGATGCCTTGATCGGCGCGGCCGAATTGGCCGGCACCGGCGAGAACGCCGCAGCGGTTCACGAAGACGGGGAGGCCAAAGGTTTCACCGTATTCGAGCGCGAGCGCTTCGCTCGCGAGTTTGGTGGCGCCGTAAAGCGAGACCGGGGCGGCGGTAGAGAATGATTCGGAGATGCCGGCCGGGCTGAGGCCGATCGGAAGGGGAGAAGGAGAGACGGAGAGAGGGAGAGAGGGAGAGATCGGGCGGAAGGCGTCGGCGTGGGGCTCGACGGGAAGGGCGGCAAGCGGCGGGATTGAATAGACGCGGCTGGTGCTCAGGAGCACGAAACCGGCGTGGTGAGTCTTGCAGTATTCGAGGAGATTGATCGTGCCCGTGAGGTTGTGTTCGACGAGTTGGCGCGAGCTGGTTTTGCCGTCGACGCCGGCGAGGACGCTGGGGTTGGCGGCGGCGTCGATGACCCAGTCCACGGCTGGCAGGGTCTCGAGATCGCTCGCGGCGCGGAGATCGGCGTGGACAATTTTGATCCCGAGTTTTTTGAGTTCGGCACGATTGGTCTCGCTGCCGGGACGGATGAAGTTGTCGAAACCGTAGAGCTCGTGGCCGGCACCGGAGGCGACGAAAGCCCGGGCGAGCGTGCCGCCGACGAAGCCGCAGATGCCGGTGATGAGAATACGCATGAAGTGGAAGGTTTGCGGGGATTCAGGCGGGTGGGAAGGGGGATTTTTGATGGAAATAAAAAGAACGCGACGGGGGCTTCGCGGCACCAGACGGCGCTACCTTGACGTGGAGGAATGCGGGGCGTTGGCTCGGCGCGCATGAGTAAATTGCGCGCGGATTACAAAGCGGTGTGGACTTCGCTCTCCACGACGAAGGAGGACGCTTACATGGTCGTGTCGGGCTACACGGATGAAGAAAAATTTCATGCGGACGCGGAGGATACGTTGGATATTTTGCGGGCGACGACGGGGATCCGGCCGGACGATGTGTTTTTGGAGATCGGATGCGGCGTGGGGCGGGTGGGGCGCGTGTTGGCGCCGTTGGTGCGGGAGTGGATCGGCTGCGATGTGTCGCCCAACATGATCACGCTGGCGGGCCGGCGGTTAATCGGGCTGCCCAATGTGCGGCTGCAAGAAATCTCGGGTTACGATCTGTCGCCGATTCCGGATGCTTCGGTGGATGTGGTCTACACGACGGTCGTTTTCATGCACCTCGAGGAGTGGGACCGTTACACGTATGTGCTGGAGGCGATGCGGGTGTTGAAGCCGGGCGGGCGCTTTTACTGCGACAATGCGGACATCGCGTCGGATGCGGGTTGGGCGATGTTTGAAGCGAGCCGGAGAATCGCGCCGGGCGAGCGGCCGTCGCATATTTCGAAGTGTTCCTCGGTGCCGGAGATCGACGCGTTTTTGCGCCGGGCGGGATTCGGGAACGTGATGGTGGCGACGCGGCCGATGTGGGTCTATGGCTGCGGAGTGAAGCCGTAGAACGCGGGACGAGGATAACGCGATGGATGGCTTCACGTGTGTCGAAGACCTCGCGGTGATTTTGCTGGTGGCCGGGCTGGCGGGCTGGGGGTGTCAGCGGCTGGGGCTCTCGGTGGTGGTGTGATTTTTGGTGGCGGGGATGGTGGTAGGGCCCTACCGGCAACCCTTCTCGCTGGTGGCTGACGTGGGCCGGATCGAAACGCTCGGGCAGGTGGGATTGGTTTTTCTGATGTTCGGCATCGGGCTGGGCTTGAGTCTGCGCAAGCTGCGGCGGTTGGGCTTCGAACTGTTGCTGGCGACGGCGATCGGGGCGTTGCTGATGTTTTATCTGACGCGGTGGCTCTGCGCGGCGATGGGCTGGGGGATTGACGGAAGGACTCTTTCTGGCGGGCAGGTTGATGGTTTCGTCGTCGTCGATCATCAGCAAAGTTTTGCAGGAGACCGGGGGGAACCACGAACGGGCGGGGTAGGGGGGTGGACACAAAAAAGCGCGCCGGGAAGGGCGCGCTTAAAATCTCGGGCAGCGGCGGGGTTTAGTTCGCGCCGTGGGTCTTGGTCGGATCTGGCTTCTTGACGTCGGCGGCGGGCTTCTCGACCTCGGGCTCTTCTTTGGAGGCGGTCTTGAACTCTTTGATCGATTGGCCGAGGCCCTTGGCGAGAGATGGTAGCTTCGAGCCGCCGAAAAAGATCAACACGATCACGAGAATGACGATGAGTTCGGTCGTGCCGATGCCGGCGATAGCGAGGAGGGCGTTGGGAGCTGTCATAGTGATTGCAACGTAGGCCGACGGGTGGGCCTGTAAAGGGGGAAAGCGGGATTTGACGGCGGGGTGACTGCGAGCGGTGCGGAGCGGGTCTATAACGGGAAAGGGCACGGACGCGGGCAGGGCACGCCCGGGCCACTGCTGATCATGGGGCGCGGTAGATGACTTCGTCGCGGAGGTGGGGTTGGCCGTCGATTATGAATGAGCCGAGAGTGCGGCTGCTTTTGTAACCGCGGGACCGCAGTTGAGCCGTGGGGCGGAGGTCATCGGTGCGAGTCGTCAATAATGCGTCGGGCCGGAGGGCGGCCGGCGGGGCGGAGGCGGCGACTTCGATGATCGCGAAGCCGAGCGTGGCGTCGACCGCGAGCACGCGGCCGACGATTTGGTTAGCGCTGGCCGTGATGGCCTGGGGAGCGGCGGGAGATCCGACGGGGGCGACGTTTTTGCTCTGGCAGCCGTTGAGCAAAAAAAACACCGCCAGCAGCGGAAGCGCGCGGGCGGTGTTTGGCATCGGAGCGGGCCGGGTTTGGCGGCAGGCAGCCCGGACGGAGGTCAGCGGGTGTCGGACTTCGGGCCGGGGATGGTCGGCGAGAAGCCGGGCATCGCGGGGCCGCCGGGCAGACCGGGAAGGCGGGCGGTGGCGGCGACCTTGAGGAGGTTCTGCGCGTTGTCGATCTGCTCGGCGTCGAAGAAGCCGTGGAGCTGGCGGATGCGCGTCGGGTGGCGCATTTTTCGGAGCGCTTTCGCCTCGATCTGGCGGATGCGCTCGCGGGTGACTTTGAATTGTTTACCGACTTCCTCGAGAGTGCGGCTGTAGCCATCGACGAGGCCGAAGCGGAGGGAAAGCACGCGGCGTTCGCGCTCGGTCAGAGAATCGAGGACGTCGACGATTTTTTCGCGAAGGAGCGAGTAAGCCGTCATGTCGTAAGGATTCTCAGCGGATTTGTCCTCGATAAAATCACCGAAGGAGGTGTCGTCGCCGTCGCCGACGGGCGACTGGAGGGAGATGGGTTGTTGCGCCATCTTCATGATCTGCTGCACGCGCTCGACGGGCAGGTTCATCTCGTCGGCAACCTCTTCGGGGGTGGGCTCGTGGCCGAATTCTTGGAGCAGTTGTTTCTGCACCTGCATGACCTTGTTCAAGGTCTCGATCATGTGGACCGGAATGCGGATCGTGCGGGCCTGATCGGCGATGGAGCGGGTGATGGCCTGCCGGATCCACCACGTAGCGTAGGTGGAGAATTTATAGCCGCGGCGGTATTCGAATTTCTCGACGGCCTTCATGAGGCCCATGTTGCCTTCTTGAATGAGGTCGAGAAAGGAGAGGCCGCGGTTAGTGTATTTTTTCGCAATCGAGATCACCAGACGTAGATTGGCTTCGACCATCTCGGTCTTGGCTTGGTGGGCTTCGCGGATGTGGACGTTACTTTGGGCGACGACTTTGAGGAGGTCGGCCGGGGCGATGCGCTGAGCGGCTTCGACTTGTTTGAGACGGGCGTTGATGGCCTTGGTGTCGAGGGCGGCGTCCTTCTTGGTCTTGGGGTGCTTCGCCCGGTCGAGTTGGGCGAGGAGCGTCTCGATTTCCTCGAGGGCGGGGCGCAGGGCTTCGAGGTATTCCTCGTAGACTTTGAGTTTAAAGAAATATTTGCCGAAGGTGCCGCGCAGGATGTTTTCGCGTTTTTTGAATTTCGCGTGAATGCGTTTGCGGTCGGCCTCGGTGCGGGCCTTGACGTATTCAGCCCACGCTTCAGCGGTGCCGGCTTCGGATTTCTGGGTAAGTTCGACGAGTTTTTCGAGGCCCTTGAAGTAGGCGTCGCGCGACTCGATTTTCTTGTCGATGACGATGCGATCGAAACGTTCTTCGCGGGTGATGAGCTTGGCGCCGAGGGTGCCGATATGCGCACCGACGGCGGAGGCGACGAAGAGCGCGTCCATGGCCTTAGCTTCGGCGTTTTCGATGCGCTTGGAAATTTCGACTTCTTGTTCGCGTGTGAGCAGGGGGACTTGGCCCATCTGCTTCAGATACATCCGGACGGGGTCGTCCAGGATGTCGTTTTGGGAGGTGCGGGATTCTTCCTCTTCGGCTTCTTCCTGGCGGGCCTTGAAATCTTCGACCTGATCGGGCTCGAGGATTTCGATTTCGAGGTTCTGTAAAATGGAGAGGACGTTGTCGATTTCCTCTTGGTTTTCGACGGACTCAGGGAGGGCCTCGTTGATGTCGTCGAAGGTGAGATAGCCCTGTTCCTTGGAGTGGCGGATCAGTTGGCGGATTTTTTCGTTGATGCTGCCGGGCACGGCGGGAACGCCCTCGGTGGAATCGGCGGGGGCATTCGGCTGGCGGCTGAGGACGGCCTCAACGGCTTCGGATTGGGCGGAAACGGCGGACTTGGCTTTGCGCGGCATAAATAATAAATGTACTGAAGTCTTAAAAAACGCAAAAAGACGCTCAACCGACGAGGTTGAGCGTAATGGGCTGGCGTAACTGACGTTGAAGTTCTGAGCGTTCTTTCAAGAGTGAAATAGGGTCAAAATCACTGTCCGGTTGGGGGTTGGCCAAAGCAAGTTCTATTTGGCGGAGCCGAGGCTCGAGGGCGCGGGCCCGCAATTGCTGCAAACCAGCTGCGGCAACCTTAGCGGGGTCGTCCAACTCGAGGGCGTTAAAAATAAGAGTGGCGACCAGGGTGCGCTCCTCGTGCGTTTCTAGCAGGGCATCGAGGTGCTCGCGCCCGGGCCAACTGTTTTGCTCGAATTCGGCGAGGACGCGGTTGAGCAGGGCGCCGGCGATGTGCCCGGTGTCGATCCAGTCGTGCGGGATGGCGGCGGCGAGGGCGCGGCCGAGTTGTTCGTGGTTAAGAGCTAATAAAAGAAGGTGATGCTCTGCGGTATCGGTGACTGCGGCAGAGGCTTGCGTCGTGTTGACAGAGGCCGGCCGGGCGGCGGCTTGCCGATTTTGGCGGGCGAGGGCGGTCTGAAAATCGGCGGCGAGGGCCGGCAGGGGCACACGCAGGTGGATCGCGGTTTCAGACAGAAATTGGGAGCGCGCTACCTGACTTTCAGCCGCGGCAATCAGTTCGTAAAGTGCCTGGGCGGCTCGGGTTTTGTGCTCAGATGTGGCGTTGGCGGGATCGGGCAAGGTGGCGCGACACGCAAACGCCATCGCGCTCTGGGCGCCGCGGCGGACTTCTTCGTAGGCGGGCAGGCCGCGTTCTAGAAATAGTAGATCGGGATCGAGTTTCGAGGCGCCGGCGAGCGTGAGAAAACGTACCTCGAGTCCGGCTTTCAGGGCCATCGGCAGAAAACGCAGGGCGGCTTTTTGGCCCGCGCTGTCGCTGTCGAAAAAACATTCGACCTGCGTGTGGTAGCGCCGCAGCAAAACGAGTTGGCCCTCGGTGATCGAAGTACCCTGGGGTGCGATCGCGGTTTTGAGGCCGACCGACCAGCAGCGAAGCGCATCGAGTTGGCCTTCAACGATCACAAACGGGTGCCCCTCGCCCACGTGCGAGCGGGCGCGGTCGAGGTTAAACAACAAGTTACTCTTCGTGAAGATGGGCGTCTCGGGTGAATTGACGTACTTGGCTTCGTGTGCCGGATCGTCGGCCGGAGTGAGTTCCGTCTGCCGCGCGGTGAAGGCGACCACGCGGCCTTGGTGGTCGCGGATCGGGATCATTAAGCGCCCGCGGAAGCGTGGACGGAGCGCGGCGCCAGTCAGGAGCGCATCGTCGTAGATAAAAAATAATCCGCACTGACGCAGCGCGGGCTCGGAGAATTTTTTCCGCAGCAAGGCGGCGCCTAGGCCACTGCCCGTGGCATCGGCTGCGCCGATCTTGAATTCGTCTGCGAGTTCGAGCGGGAATTTGCGCTGCTCGTGCCAGAGCTTGCGCATGAATTCACCGGTCGCGTCCTGGGCCTTGAAGGCTTGGTGAAAATGTTCGGCGGCGTGCTCGTGCAGATCGTAGAGTTCCTGGCGCAGCGAACGTTCTTCGCGGCTCGGCCCGCCTGAGCCCGCTTCGTACTCGATGGGTATGTTGAATCGTTGGCCGAGCGCTTCGACGGCCTCCGTGAAATTTAATTGCTCGGTCTCACGTACGAAGCTGATTGCGTCGCCGGCTTTACCGCAACCGAAGCATTTGAAGAACCCCTTGTCGGTATCGACGTTGAAGGACGGGGTCTTTTCGTTGTGAAAGGGGCACAGGCCTTTAAGTCGGGCGCCGCCGGCCTTGCGCAACGTGACGACACGCGAAACCACGTCGGCAAGATTGACGCGTAGTTTGAGGTCGCGGACGCAGCTGGGTTTGATGGCGGGCATGGACGTTTCAGTAAAGGAGCGAGCGATACCCCTCTACACTAGGGCGCGAATCGCATCGAAGAATGCACTTTCAACCCGAGGGTGGCGCTGTCAAGTTTCGTGCTTTATTCAGGAAACATTGTCCGACGGCGGGCGACCTACTTTTTACTCATGCTACGTTTTCCCCTCATCGCCTTGCTCGTTTTATGCTTCGTATCGACGATTACCGTCGCGCGAGCCGCAGACGGCCCACCGTCGCCCGCTCCTGCGGCGGTGGCCAAAGCCCCGGCGGTTGCGGCTGCGCCGATCGCGCCGGTTTGGCAGGCTAAATTATCGACCTTTGACGACTACGCCTACGAACAAAAAGTCGAAGCGCTGATCGCCACCTTCGAGCAATCTACGGGCAAAAAACTGGTCCCAGGTGAAAAAAAGAAAGTCGGCCTCAAGGTTTACACCGATTCCGGCGCGGGCATGGCGACGCCGTTGCCGCTCGTGCGCGGGGTGATTCGCGCGCTCGTGAAACGCGGTTTTTCGAACAGCGACATCTTTCTTGTCGGCCTGAATCAACTCCGGCTGCGTATGACCGGTTATCTGCCCTCGCTCGTAACCGGTGAGACGCCGTTCAAGGGGAACCTCATCTATGTGCTCGAGTCCGGCCGCTTCTACGATCCGGCGTGGTTCTACGACAGCCCGCTCCCGCAGCGCTTCGATCCGATTTTCGCCGAATCACAGACGAAAGATTTCGCGAACAACTCCTCCAAGGATGAAGATCGCAAGAGTTTCCTCGCGACGCCACTTTTCTTCGATGCGGATTTCTGGATCAACCTGCCCGTTTACACCGATCATCCGATCCTTGGCATCAATGGCGCGCTTGTAAACGCCACGCTCTGGAATGCCTCCAATACCGCGCGTTTCTTCCGTTCGCCGGCCAACGCGCCCGCCGCCGTCGCGGAAATGAGCGCGATCCCTGAGCTGCGCCAGACGTGGATGTTTACGATTACGAGCCTGGAGCATTACCAATACATCGGCGGACCGTTCTTTAATTCGCTCTACAGTAAGACCGAGCCGCTGCTTTGGCTCAGCACCGATCCAGTCATGCTCGACTCGCTCATGCGCGCTAAGATCGATCGGGCCCGGCGGCAGAATGGCTTCGAAAATGTTTCCGAAGAAATCCGTACTTTGGAATTCGCCGAGACCCTTGGCGTCGGTTCCACGCGGATCAAGAAAGCGAATATCATCGAGGTAAACTGAGTCTTAGCGCGTTTTTAGCGCGACCGTTTCAAACCCAAACTTCCGGACGTTCCCGGAAGTTTCTTTTATGCCTTGCGCGCGGCGAGCATGAGGGCACTGCCGTGGATGTTCGGATGTTGTTCGATCCGAAAATCGGTGAAACCGAATTTCTCGAGGGCGCCGACAATTTCAGATTTCTCCATCCAATAACTGTAAATCTCACCGCCGCCGCAGAAGCCTTTCCAGTCGAGCGAAGGGCCGTAGTTGAAACGATGGACCGTGTGTTTGTAGCCGGCGTGTTCCATGGGCAAAGCCTCGGAAAACTTGGCGCCGGGGACGGGGTTTTTTGCGACGAACTCGGGGTCGTAGAAGACTGTCCACAGAAAGATCGCTTTGCTGCGCCGACCGAGAAGCTCGAGCAGTTCTACGGGATTGGTGAGGTGGTAAAGGATGCCGCAGGCGATAGTGATATCGAAAGTGCGCTCGTTCGTGTGCAAATAGGAAAGGACATCACCGAGCAGGAATCGGGCTTGGGGCATGCCGAAGGTTTCTTTGGCGATGAGGCACTTTAAGTACGCTCGGGCGTTGGCTTCGACGGCGGTGACGCTGTTGGCACCGAGTTTGTTCATGAGGTACGTGTGCGCGCCTTCGAGTGGCCCGAGTTCAAGCACGTCGCGGTTGGCGAAACCGCCGGTGAGGCCCATCTCGTTGAAGCGGTCGTGCGCCCATTGCATGCGCGGATCGTCAAACAATGGCGTCGCCCCGGCTTTTAAATCGGGGCGACTGGCGGGCGGCGAGGACGACCATTCGCCGGCGAAAAGATCGAGGGCGTTTTGGTCGGAGGGCGGGACGCCGAAGAAGTGTTTGAAATCGGTCATGAACTAAATGCGACTCAGGCGGCGTTGCGCTTTTTCCAAGATTCGACGATCTGGCGGATCGTTTCTTCGAGCGATTGGGTGATGTCCCACGATGGATAGTGGGCGCGCATTTTACGCAGATCGCTGTAGTAGCAGATGTGGTCGCCGGCGCGGTTTTCGTTCACGTAGGTGTGGACCTGCGCTTTGCCGGTAAATTTTTCCGCGATCTTGAACGCTTCGAGAATGGACGTGCTGTTGGCCTTGCCGCCGCCGAGGTTGTAGACTTCGCCGGCGCGCGGGGCGGCGACGAAGGCCGCCATGAAGCGAGCGACGTCGAGCGAGTGGATGTTGTCGCGGACCTGTTTACCTTTGTAACCGAAAACGCGGTATTCGCGGCCCTCGAGGTTGCATTTCACGAGGTAACTTAGGAAGCCGTGGAGCTCAACGCCGGTGTGGTTGGGACCGGTGAGGCAGCCGCCGCGGAGGGCGCAGGTGGGAAGATTGAAATAGCGGCCGTATTCTTGGACCATCACATCGGCGGCGACTTTGCTGGCACCGAAAAGCGAGTGTTTCGATTGGTCGATGGAGAAAGTTTCGGCGATGCCGTGTTCGTACGCCGGGTCGGCGTAATCCCAGCGCGTGGGCAGTTCTTGAAGCGCGATGCGGTTGGGCGCGTCGCCGTAGACTTTGTTCGTCGACATGTGGACGAACGGCGACTCAGGCGCGGCTTGGCGAGCGGCTTCGAGGAGGTTGAGCGTGCCAACGGCGTTGGTGTCGAAATCGTCGAAGGGAATGGCGGCAGCGCGGTCGTGCGACGGTTGCGCGGCGGTGTGAACGATGACCGAAGGTTTGACGGCTTTGACGAGGGCGAGGACGCCGGCGCGGTCGCGGATGTCGAGCTCGTGGTGGACGAAGCCAGGGAGCTCGGCGGCGAGGCGGCTTTGGTTCCAGCGGGTGTCGCCGGAAGGGCCGAAGAAGACGGCGCGTTGGTTGTTATCGACGCCGTGCACGGTGTAGCCGAGTTCGCGGGCGAAATAGACGCAGACTTCGGAGCCGATGAGGCCGGAAGAGCCGGTGACGAGTAGGGTTTTGTTCATGACGAAAGGAAAAGAGCTGGCGCGTTTAAAACTTAGAGCGGGCCAAAGCGGGCCTTGGCCCAGGCGACGATCCAAGTGAGCGGATCGCGGAACATCCGAATTTTTTTACCCTCTTTGAAGGAGCGAGATTGGTAGCTGATGGGTATCTCGATGGGCCGGTGGCCGGCGCGGATAAGCTTGATCAGAATCTCCCAATCGAAGTCGAAGCGGTTGCACGTCAATTTGAGGCCGTTGAGGGCGTCGCGCCGGAAGACCTTATACATCGTGAACGGATCTTTTAGCCAGATACCGAGGGAAATATCGATGAGCAGCGTGAACGTCCAATGCGCGGAGTTGAGCAGAAACGCGTGAAACGGCTGGTCGTCGAACTTACGCATCGCGAAGCCGTCCCCGGGGCCGTGGCGGGAGCCGAGGACAAACGTGCGTTCGCCGGCGGCGAGGGGCGCGAGAAGTTTCTCGTAGTCGTTGAGATCGTATTCGAGGTCGGCGTCTTGAATCAGAACGAAGTTGCCGGTGGCGCGGGCGAGGGCCGCGCGGACGGCGTGGCCTTTGCCGCGAGGTTTATCTTCGAATAGGAGCGTTACGCGCGGGTAGCTGCGGTAAGTCTCAACGATGGCGCGGGAGCCGTCGGCGGAATTACTTTCGACGAAAATTAATTCGATCTCCCAGTCGGCGACGGATTTAGCGACGATAGCGTCGAGCGCGGTGCGGAGCGTCGCAGCCTCATTGAAAATGGGCACGATGACCGAGAGCGTGAGAGGTGTGGGCGCTAAAGCAGACACGCGTTGACGGTGGTGCGAGCAGGGCCGGGTTGGCTATCCCTTTTTCTCAGCGCGGTGGATCAGCCATGCGCTGAGTGCAAAAAGGCCTAGGCCGAGCATGGCGAGGTTAACGGCGAGGGTGAAACGTTGGGGGCGGTAGGTGAACTCGAGGTGATGGTGCCCGGCGGTGGGGATGAATACGCCTTTGAAAGCGTGATTGAGTCGTAGGTAATGGACGCGTTCGCCGTTAAGGGTGACGCGGAAATCGTGGGGCAACCATGCTTCAGTGAGGGCGACGAGGCCCGGGCCGGAAGCGTCGATTTCAAAAGCGGTTGTGTTCGTGGTGAGACGGTAGTTACGGGCGGGAACGACCGTGCGCGTGGAGAGTGTGTCTGGAATATCGCAGGGCGCGGGGTCGCCGGACTGCATGGCCGCGAAGGGGCGGCCGTCGCCGGCGGCGATGAGTTTGGCGAAGTCTTTAGCCGTGGCGTAAGTGGTAAGCCGGTCGGTAAAAAAGGCGCGGGGCCAGACGGACTCACTACGGTAAACGTCTAGGTCTCCATCGAAAATCTTCGTAAAATAAGTGGAGAGGGAAGACTGTCCACTAGGGTAGTCGAGGTAATGACGGACGTTGAGGAAGTCGTAGAAAGGGCGAAGGGGCGCGTAGGTGCCGATCTCTTGGTAGATACGCCAATCCCAGATACGTACGAAATCGCAGGCTTCAATAAGCTCACGGTAATGCTGGTTCATCAGGGCATCGGGGCCGTTGATGCCTTCGATGCGGTATGTATCATTCCAACCAGGAGACAGATTGCTGCGGAAGCCAACAGCTCGCGAAGGCACATTTTTTTGATCAGCGCGCAGTGCATTGATGCCTGGGGATGTCGCGTTGAAATCCGCACGTGCGGCGGGTGCGACGATGCGGCCCTCAAAGCCTAAGCCCGTGTGCCAGCCGTGGCGCCAGAGCATGACAAGCATGCAGGTGAGGGCGAAAATGAGCGTGGCGGCCGTGGGGCCGCGGGTCAGGATGCGTCGTGCGATCAGCATGAAGCCGACCGCGGCGAGTAGCAGCATGATGAGGCTGCCCCAGACAAACGAGCTGTAGGGCAACGTCTCCGGCCAATGCAGGTAGGAATACGTGCTGCGTTGGATGGTTTGGCGGAAGGCAATGTAGGGGAAAACCAGGGCTAATAACAGTAAGCCGGCGATGCCTAGATCGCCACGGGCCTCGGGGCGTTTGAGGCGCGTCGCGGCGGTAGCGAAGCCGACCCCGGCGAGCACAATGAGCAGCTGAATGAGCCCGAGGCCGAAAGAATTATCGATGTGGGCGACGTTGCCGAGAAAAGGGATTTTTATAATCCAGAGCGGTGGCAAGAGTCCAAATACAAACGAGAGTGGCACCAACGCGGCGAGGGCGAGGGCGAGCACTACGCGATTGAGCGTAACGGCGCGCAGATAAACTAGGAAACCCAGTAGCCCGGTGAGGAAGAGGAAATTCGCGGAGGGGTTGTAAACGGTTTCGTTGACCCAAAAAGGGCGCAGGAGGATTTCGTCAAAGAAGCCGAGGGCGAGGCTGGGTTGGAGCTGATACGCGGTGGCGGCGTTGTAGCTCGTGTAGGCTTCTTTCAGCGCGTCGAGAAACGTGAGCCAGACCGGCGCGCTGAGACAGAGGAAGATAATTCCGGCCCAGGCGCCGAGGGCGAAACGGATTAGCCGCTCGCGGCCGGAAAGGGGGGCGAGCAGTAGGGTGCAGGCGCCAGCGAAGTT
>CAMCWW010000078.1:0-17182 GCA_945882935.1 Opitutus sp. GAS368 | reverse complement strand
GACCGTCACGCGCAGTGGGGCGCAGTTGGCCCAGAGTTCGCCTTTCATGCCGGCGCAGGCGGCGGCAACCACCGCGGTGACCGAGGGTGCTCCGCTGGAATTGCGTGGAGTGATGGATACGGGCTCGGAAATACTCTTTGGGATTTTTGATCCCGCGAAGAAAGTCAGCGTGTGGTCGAAGCTGAACGAAAAGGACCACGATTTTTTGGTGAAATCCTACGATGCGACCAACGAGACGGTGACGGTCCAGCATGGTGGGCGAACGCTCAATCTGGCGATGCGTGCGTCCAAGGTGGCTTCTTCGGGCCAAGCCACCGCGCCGCCGCCGATGTCGGCTCCCACCGGGATGCCCACTGCCGTGACCCAGAGCGTGGTGCTTAATCCCACGCCGGCCGATGAGCAGCGCCGGCTCGAGGCCGTCGCGGCCGAAGTGCGCCGCCGCCGCGCGCTGCGGGAACAGGCTTCGATTCAGGCCGCGCAAGGCCAGACGCCGGTTGTTGAAGCTCCGGCTCCGGTGGCGCAGGCGCAGCGGGGCCAACGGGCCCCGACCCAGGGCCAGAATCAGAATCAGAATCAGAATCGCCCGAAGCAGCGGAACTGAGGCAGGGTCGCGCGGTCGGCGACGCCAGGGGTGAACAAAAAAATTTCGTGCAGTGCCGGGGCTCGGGCTTAGGTTGGGAGCCAAATGTCTTTGCCACCGTCCATGTCCGACGTCGTCGGCCCCTCCAACGGGGCGTTGATCCGGCGGTTGTTCGGGTTGGCTTGGCGCTATCGGCTGCACTGTCTGCAGGTGCTCGGCTTGCAACTGTTGTTGTTGGTGATGGGCATCGGCGGCCTGAGTTTCACCGGCCTCGGCATCGACTACATCCGGCATAAGCTCGAGGACACGCCGATGGACGACAACGTCCTGCACGTCGCGTTGCCGATGGCGTGGGCGCCGTTGCAGCTGCTCGGGCTCTTGGCAGGGCTGATCCTCGTGCTGGCTCTGAGCCGGGCGCTGCTTAACTACGTGCTCGCGGTTTCGATCAACAAGCTCGTGCAGCAGAAACTCGTGGTCGATCTGCGGGGCGAGGTTTACGACAAGTTGCAGCGGCTCAGTTTTCGGTTCTTCGATGCGAACTCCACGGGCTCGATCATCACGCGCGTAACTGGTGATGTGCAATCGGTGCGGATGTTTGTGGATCAAGTCATGATCCAGAGCGTGATCATGGCGGTGTCGCTCACGGTCTACGTGATTTACATGGCGAGCCTGAGCCCGTCGCTCACGTTGGCCTGCCTCGCGACGACGCCGTTGCTAGCTGTGCTGTCGACTTGGTTCTCCAAAAAAATCCAGCCTTCCTACGCGCACAACCGCACGCTCGTCGAACGCATGGTGCAGATCCTCGCGGAGAGCCTGCAAGGCGTGGCGGTGACGAAGGGCTTCGGCCGCGAGCCCGAAGCGCGGGCGAAATTCGAGGCGGCGAACCAGGCGTGCTTCGACCAGCAGCAGGGCATTTTTTGGCGCGTGAGCCTGTTCTCCCCGGCGGTGGGTTTTATCACGCGTATCAACATGATGGTGCTGCTCGGCTACGGCGGCTGGCTCGTGGCGAACGGGGAACTGCCGCTGGGCACTGGGCTCATCGTGTTTGCCGGTCTGCTCGAGCAGTTTTCCGGTCAGGTCAACAACGTCGCCAACATTGTGAATTCCGTGCAGCAGTCGCTGATCGGCGCGCGCCGGGTGTTTGAAATCCTCGATGCGCCGGTCGAAGTGAAGAACGCGCCCGCCGCGATCCGCCTCCCGCGGTGCACGGGATTAGTGCAGTTCGAAAACGTCTCCTTCGCCTACGCCGGGGCCGAGGCCGTCGTGCGTGACATCGACCTGGCGGTGCAGCCCGGCCAATGCGTCGCCATCCTCGGTGCGACTGGCGCGGGCAAGAGCGTCCTGATGAGCCTGCTGCCGCGGTTTTTCGACCCGACCGCCGGCCGCGTTTTGATCGACGGAGTGGATATCCGGGAGCTCGATCTCGACGATCTGCGGCGCAACATCGGCATCGTATTTCAGGAGAGCTTTCTCTTCTCGAACACGATCGCGGCCAACATCGCCTTTGGTCACCCCGCCGCCACCCGCGAGCAGATCGAGCGCGCCGCCCGGATCGCCGCCGCGCACGACTTTGTCACGGCGTTGCCGCTCGGCTACGACACCGTGCTCGGCGAGAGCGGGGCGAGTCTCTCGGGCGGGCAACGGCAGCGGCTGGCGATCGCGCGCGCGGTGTTGTTGGAGCCGGCGATTTTGCTGCTCGACGATCCGACGGCGGCGATCGACAGCGAGACGGAGCACGAGATCTTTGAAGCGCTCGACCGCGCCATCGCGGGCCGCACGACGTTCATCGTGGCCCATCGCCTCAGCACGTTGCGCCGCGCGGATTTTATCATCGTGATGGAGCAAGGCCGGATCGCCCAACGCGGCACCCATGCCGAATTGATGGCGCAGCCCGGTTCCTACCGCCGCGTCGCGAGCTTGCAACTCGTGGACGGCCGCGAACTCCAGTCGCTCGGCATCGCCAAACCCGGGGAGGAACGCGCATGATTCCCGTCGCCCCTCCGCCCCCGCCGCCGAAGCCCATGGGCCTCGTGCACCGGCTGTCCGACGACGAAGATCAGGAAGAGCAGTTCAAGCCCCTCGAGTGGGGCCTGATGTGCCGGCTCTTCACCTATGCCCGGCCGGTGCGCGGCAAACTCTCGGCCTTGATCGGGCTTTCCGTGATCCGCTCGGCGCAGCTCCCGGCGCTGGGCTGGGTGATGGCCCTCGTGATCAACGGGCCGATTTCCCATACGAATTATGTCGGCATCGCGCTCGGTGTGGTGGGCTACGGCCTGCTCGCGATCGCGACCGACGGTCTGTTTCACTTCCGTCAACGCTACGCGCTTCAAGTCGGCGAAACGGTGGTGAACGGATTGCGCGCGGACATCTTCGACAAAGTCCAGCGCCAGCCGATGAGCTTTTTCCAGCGCATGAAGCTCGGCCGGATCATCGGCCGCGTGACCAGCGACGTCGAATCGGTGCGTAGCGGCATCCAAGACGTGCTCTTCGTGAGCGTGATCCAAGGCGGCGCGATGGTGTTCTCCGCCATCGTGATGGCGTGGAGCGATTGGCAACTCTTCCTGATTGTGCTCGGGATGGCGCCGGTGCTTTGGGCGATCAACCGCCACTTCCGCGTGAAACTGAGCCTCTACTCGCGGGCCGCGAGCGAGAGCTTCAGCCGCGTGACGGCGACGCTCGCGGAATCGGTCAACGGCATCCGCGTGACCCAAGGTTTCGTGCGGCAGGAGACCAATGCCGGGCTCTTCCGCAGCCTGCTCGCCGATCACTCGGCCTACAACATCGCGCTCGCCCGCACCTCGGCGATTCTTACGCCGCTGCTAGAGCTGAACAGCCAGTTTTTCGTGGCGACCCTGCTCATGTTTGGCGGCTGGCGGGTGTTCAACGGTGATATGACGCTCGGTGCGTTGATCACGTTTTTCCTGCTCGCAAACCAGTTTTTCTCCCCGATCGCGATCATCGGCAATCAATACAACCAAGCGCTGGTCGCGATGGCTGGGGCCGAGCGCGTCTTCAAACTGATCGATACCGTGCCGGAGTGGGTTGACGCGCCCGAGGCGGTCGCGCTGCCCGATCCGCGAGTGCCGGTCGCGGGAGTTTCCCCCGTGCCGCCACCGCTGCTCGCCGCGCCCGGTGTGTGCGTGGAATTCCGCGGGCTCTCGTTCGGTTACGACCCGGCCCGTCCCGTCCTGCACGACATCAATTTCGTGGCGGAACCGGGGCAGACCGTCGCGCTCGTCGGGCACACGGGCAGCGGGAAGAGCTCGATCATCAATCTCGTTTCCAAGTTTTACCTGCCTACGAGCGGCGAACTGCTGATCGACGGCCGCGAGATCCGCACGCTCACCAGCCGATCACTGCACCGGCAGATGGGCATGGTGCAGCAGCAGAATTTTCTCTTCAGCGGCACGGTCCTCGAGAATCTCCGCCTCGCCAAACCGGAGGCGACGGATGCGGAAGTGCGCGCGGCGGCTGCGTCCCTCGACTGTCTCGACATCCTGGAGGCGCTGCCGCAAGGCCTGTTGACAGAAGTCGGCGAGCGCGGCGCGAGTCTCTCGGTGGGGCAACGCCAACTCGTGTGCTTCACCCGCGCGCTGCTCGCGGATCCGCGGCTCGTGATGCTCGACGAGGCGACGAGTTCGATCGACGCGCTGACCGAGGCGCGGCTGCAGACGGCGTTGCTGAAACTGCTGCGCGGTCGCACGAGCTTCGTGGTGGCGCACCGGTTGAGCACGATCCGGCACGCGGACCTCGTGCTCGTGCTCGACCAAGGCGTGATCATCGAGCGCGGAACGCACGACCAATTGTTCGCCGCCGGCGGACGCTACGCCGCGCTTTACGAGCAATTTGTGCAGGTGGACGACGGGGATTGAGGCGCGGTATGCGAGCCTTTGGGAGGGACGCAAGGACGTTTTCCCTCTGAGAGCCTGACGATTTCGAAAAAATTTCCTCGGAAATGCCCCGGGCTTCCCTCTAGAACTGTGTTGCTTTCAGTCGAAAGCATTTAATCCCAAATCCACTATGGCCAAAAAAGCTGCTCGTAAACCAAACGCCGCGTTCATGAAACCTGTTACGCCTGACGCCGCCCTCGCGGCCGTCGTAGGCTCGAAGCCCCTCCCACGCACGGAGCTCACCAAGAAGCTCTGGGATTACATCAAGAAGAACGGTCTGCAGGACAAAAAGGACAGGAAGCAGATCAATGCCGATGCCGCCCTCAAGGTCGTCTTCGGTGGCAAGGCCAAGGTCAGCATGTTCGAAATGACGAAGCTCGTTTCGAAGCACGTCGCCTAATCCGGCTTTCTTCCGAATCAACTTAACCGCCGCGAGCTCGCTCGCGGCGGTTTTTTTGTGCCCGGAAATGGCAGGGTGTCATCTGCGGCGAAGTGCGCGGACCACGTAGCATGGTTGCAGAACCGACCGCCGGTCGGTTTCCGAAGCGAGCCAAACGCGGACGGATACTTTGCCCGACCATCGGTCGGGCCTACAGGGAATCCGTGAAAGTGCGGCTACGGTTTTTGCAGCGCCGCGAGCGCGCGGCCGATGGCGGTGGCATCATGGAGCGCGTGGGGTGGCACGGGGAAATCGGCGGTGAAGACGCGTAGGACGGCGGCGCGGTTAATCGTGACGCGGGACTCGTCGATCCGGCCCGCGTTGTCGGTGATGGCGGCGAGATTGAGGCCGAGCTGCGCGGCGAAGAAGCGAGTGACGGCGTCGCGTTTTGACGGACCGTAGTCGTGGCCCTCGTCGGGCAGATGGACGTTGGCGACTTGGTCGGAGGCACCGTAGTAGCCGTAGATTTTTTGGAGGAAGGGGAATTCCACGCGCGGAGTGTTCGAGGTCCAATCTTTGCCGCAAGAGACCAGCAGTTGCGGGCGCGGCGCGGTGAGGGCGGCGATCATGGCGTTGTTGGCAAAGTAGTCGGCGCCGCGGTGGACGGGCACGCCGCTCTCGCAGGGGCAACCGCCGAAGAAATGGGCCGAGACCATCACCACCGGCGCGGTCACGGTCACGCGTGGATCGAGGGCGGCGAGGAGAAAGGTCTGGGTGCCGCCGCCGGATTCGCCGGAGACTGCGACGCGCGAGGGATCGGCGCCGTCGAGTCCGAGGAGGAAATCGAGGGCGCGGATGCCGTTCCACACATGGATCGTGATGGCGAGCGTATCGCGGTGCGCGGCGAGGCCGTAGAGTTGGATGCCCTCGCCGTTGGCAAACATGTCGATGGAGAACACGATCGCGCCCATGCGCGCGAGATTGGCGCAGCGGGTCTGCATCGTGGGTGAGAACCGCGCGTGGGTGTCGTAGTCCTCGGGCTTGGCCACGGGGCGCGCGTGGCCGTGCGTGGAGAGAATCACCGGGTGTTTGCCGGCGGCGCCGGTGGGACGGTAGAGGTTGCCCGTGACGAAGACGCCGGGCGCGGATTCGAAGGCGACGTTTTCGACCGAGTAGCCGTCGTTCGTGCGCCGGTCGCGGATGACGGCGTTGAGGGGCGTGCGCTTCGGCCAAGGCGCGAGGCCGGCGGCTTCCCGGATGCGGGCGCGGAGATGGGCGGCGTAGGTGTCCCAGCGGGCGCGGTCGGGAAACTGGGCGAGGGCGGCATCGAGGACGGCGGCGCCTTGGGCGGGTTTGAGGAATTCGCCTGGGCAAAGCGCAGGCCCGGTGGCAGGGGCGGGCGGGAGACCGGGTGGGAGCCACGGCACATCGGCACGGGCGAAAGAGGCGGCGGCAAACGCGAGCAACGCAAAGCGGGCGGGGCGAGGGGGCATGGAGTGAGCGTGGAAGTTTGGGCGGCTTCGGCAACGCCACACTGGTTGGCTGCGCCGGGTAAAACTTCGGCGGCGGCATTCTGCCGCGGTTTCTCCGGGGCCTTTCATTGCGAAACTCCGACCTTCTCGAATTTGGGTGCGTGGCTCCCCGGGCCCGGCCCGCTTCGCTTCGGTGCGAAGCGATATGCCGGCTATCGGCCCGAGGCTCGTGGCGATGCCGGGCCACCTTCACCGATGATCCGGCGAAGAAGCACCTGCCTGAGGGGCGGGCTGCTCCATCGGTTCGCCGTGCAAATCGACGTAGAGCGCGCAGACGATGGCCGCTGGATCGCGGAGGTTTCTGCTCTGCCGGGGGCGATGGCTTACGGTAGCACCAAGGCTGAGGCCATCAAGAAGGTCGAGGCGTTGGCCTTGCGGGCGCTGGCCGACCCGATTGAGCCCGGCGAGAATGCGCCGGAACTCGCCCGAGTCTTTACCGTGGAGGCATGAGTGTCTGGGGCGCGGGGGTGAGGGCGTCACGGACCCGGAGCAGCTGGGCGGCGATGCTGAGGGCGATTTCGTGGGGGTGGTTGGAGCCGATGGGTTCGCCGATGGGGCAAAAGAAGTTTTCGGCGCGTTCGGGGGTGAGGCCGTGGGCCACGAGTTCGCGGCGGAGGACAGTGGCTTTGGCGGCGCTGCCGATGGCTCCGAGAAACGGGAAATTGCGCTCGGCGAGGGCGCGTTGGAGGACGGGGCGGTCGCTGGCGTGGCCTTTCGTTATGCAGAGGACGAAGGCGTTGGCGGGGAGCGTGGGGATGAGGTCGGCGGGGTTTTCGTGCGTGATGGTGCGGAGCGTGCGGGCGGCGGGGAGGCGGGCGAGCCAGTCGGCGCGCGGGTCGATCACGGTGAGCGTGCAGGGGAGCGGCAGGAGGACGGGGACGAGGGCTTGGACGACGTGACCGGCGCCGAAGATCACGAGGGGCCATGGGCCGGTGGCGGCGTGGGGCTCGAAGTAGAGTTTCACGGAGCCGCCGCAAGTCATGCCGACATCGGCTTTAAGACTCCAGTTGACGAAGCGCGGGCTGGTGGCGCCGGTGGCGAGGAGCTCCTGCGCGAGGGCGATGGCTTGGGCTTCGACGCGGCCACCGCCGACGGTGCCGGCGAGCAGGCCGGCGCGAGTAACGAGCATCTTGGCCCCGGTGTCTTGCGGGGTGCTGCCGAGCGCATCAACGAGCACGACGAGCACGAAGGCGGCGGATTCGCGTTCGAGGGCGGCGAGTTGCTCGTAGAAGGTGGGCATTTAAAGGGTGGCCGCGGTGGCAGCGTAGCGAGGCCCTAAGGCCGGTTGAGTCTCAGGCAGATCGGCGCGTCGCCGTGCTCCTCGCGATGACAAAAAGTGAGTCGCTCGGGTGCGGGGGTGCGGGTGGCGCGTTCGAGGGCTTGGGGGATTTCGGCGCGAGGGCAGGGCGGCCGGAGCGGATTTGGACCAAGGCGAGCAGTCCGCGGCTGGCCGTTTGGATCGGGGCGCGGGCGAGGTCGTGGCGGCCGAGGAAGGCGCGGTGCTCGG
Organism: Opitutus sp. GAS368; assembly: GCA_945882935.1. Lineage (GTDB taxonomy): Bacteria > Verrucomicrobiota > Verrucomicrobiia > Opitutales > Opitutaceae > Tous-C4FEB. The sequence continues at coordinate 9,294 of CAMCWW010000078.1, read as the reverse complement.
ACCAGCGCCAAGGGAAGGCGATAGTGATGAGCCTGACGCCGGGGAAATCGCGGGCGGTGCGGAAAGAGCTCCAGACGGCGGCAGCGGCGACGAGCCAACCTTTGAGGTCGCGCCCCGAAACGAAGCCGGCGATGCGCCGCCAAAAAACGCAATAACAGGGCGGGGCGCCGGAAATTTTGATGCGGGGCCAGAGTTTGAAGCGATGGATGCAGTCCCTTGGGATCGAAGGCGGCGGGCGGGCCTTTGAAGGTATCCATGGGCTCGGATCGGTGGACTCGCGGCGAGAACCGGGCGCGGCCTCAACCGGCGACCGGGGCGGCGCGGCCGACGCCGAGACGTTTGCAGATCTGGGCAAGGGCGAGCTGATCGCGGCTGGAGAGGACCGAGAATTCGCGCGTCAGGCCGGCGGCGATTTTTGGGAAGAGTGCGCCGATGAAGCGGCGGCCCTTGGGCGTGAGCTCGACTTTGACGAAGCGGCGGTCGGAGGGATCGCGGGTGCGCGAGACGAAGCCGTCGCGCTCGAGGTTGTCGACGACGAGGGTGAGGTTGCCGCCGCTCTTGAGCAATTTGGCGGCGAGCTCGGATTGGAAGAGCGGCCCGAGGTGGTAGAGGGCTTCGAGGGCGGCGAATTGCGTGAGGGTGACGCCGGCGGGCAGGATGAGGTGAGCGCGGGCGGTGATGGAGTCGGCGGCTCGCATCAACTTGATGTAGGCGTCGAGGGCGAGAATCTCGGTTTTCGATCCTTGGTGATGGGTGCCCATTTCAAAAAACGCAGGGATGTTATCTTGAGGTCAAATCATCGCGCGACGTCGGAGAGCGCGATCTAGGCGGCGTCGATTTTATTGATGCGGGCGACGTGGCGCCCGCCTTCGAAGGGCGTCGCGAGCCAGACGTTCACGATGAGCAGAGCTTCGGCCTCGGTGACGGTGCGTTGGCCGAGGGAAAGGACGTTGGCGTCGTTGTGCGAGCGGTTCCAAATGGCGACCTGTTCGTTCCAGCAGAGACCGCAGCGGATGCCTTTGACGCGGTTGGCGACGATGGCTTCGCCGTTGCCGGAGCCGCCAAGGACGATGCCGCGCTGATAGTCGCCGCGGGCGACGGCCTCGGCCACGGGCCGGATAAAATCGGGGTAGTCGCAGCTCGCCTCGGAATAGGCGCCGAGGTCGCGCACGGTGTGGCCGGCGTTGAGGAGCATGGCCTTGATGGCTTCCTTGTAGGCAAAGCCGGCGTGATCGGAGCCGATGGCGATGGAGAAGGTGTGGGGCATGGCGGAGCAGGAGCGAGGGGCTTGGGCTGGAAAGGTGCGAGCCGAAAGGTGAGTCGGCCGGGGGCGCGGCCGCACGTTCGCCGGAAATTCGCCGCAATGGTTTGTCATCTAATAGATGACAAACTCGCCTTGGGAACCGGTCTTTGAGTCGGGGGGCAAAAACGGCCACGGGATTCTGGTAAGACCTCAAAGTCGTGGGTGAGAAGCGTGGAGGAAGCGCAGGGCGGCGGCAGGATGGGAGGCGTAGCGCTGGGTGAGGGCGGACAGATTGAGGGCGCCCTCGCGCAGCAGGGCGCCGAGGAGGGCGGAGCGCAGCAGTGCAAGGTTGCAGGCGCGGCGGGCATGGCGGCCGAGTTCGGCGTCTTTGCGCCAAGTGACGTCGCGGCGGTAGTGATTGGCGCTTTCGACGCGCCAGTGGCCGCGGACGCAGGCGAGCCACTGGCGCGGGGTCGATGCGCCGCGCCCGAGCGAGGAGGCAAAGTAGCGGGTCTCGCTGCTGGTGGCGCCGGTCTTCTTGTGGGTGATGTCGTTGGAGACCGCGAAGACGGTGGCGGCGTGAGGAAAACCGAGTTGCTCCGGGGTGACGGCGGCGAGCATCAGCGCGCGGTGCTCGGCGCGGCCGTGATCGCCGCCAGTTCCTGCTCGCAGCGGGCGATTTCGTTGGCGCGCGCGCCGCGAATCTGCACGCGCGCGAGGTTGAGATAAGTCGTGGAGGCTGACCTGCCACCGTCGACCCTGCGCGTCTCTGTGGATTTAGTCAGAAAATAATGCCGGCTATGGCCATTAACACTTTACCACGCTTCAGCGGATTACCGTGTGGCGTGCATTTCCGGCCCGACAAAACCCTTGACTCTCCGGCGGGCGTTTGAGTCTTTGGCCGGCTTAAAACTCACTAACGACCATGGCCAACACCAAATCTGCAATGAAAGCCGCCCGCAAGGCCGCTCGTCTCACCACCCGGAATCGCGGCACCAAGACTGCCATCAAGACCTTGCGCAAGAAGTTTGATGCGGCGGTCGTCGCGAAGGATATGGTCACCGCCAAGGCTGCCGGCGCGAAGTATGCCTCGGCGATGGACAAGGCGATCAAGTCCGGGGTCGTGCACCGCAACGCGGCCAGCCGCGCCAAGGTCCACGTCGCCAAATACGTGTTCGCCAAGCAGGCGTAAACTTCGGGACCTCGCCCGCTTCGGCCGGTTTGATTCATCCGACCCTGGTGCCTTTTGGCTCCGGGGTTTTTTGTTTTTCAAGGTCAGCGGACGATTCCTGCGAAACGGATTTGAACTTCGCCGCTCGGGCCATGTTGATGCGGGTCTTCGCCGTGTCGCCTCTCCCCGCCAACGTTAGCCGCCATTTTCTGCCGTGGGACCGGCCGTTGTTGCCCCAAGCTGTGGCGTGGTTGGCGCGGGATTGGAATGGGATCGGCCCCCTGGATCTTGCGCGCTGGCTGGTGGTGGTGCCGACGCGGCAGGCGGGGCGCCGTTTGCGGGAGGCGCTGGCGGAACACGCGGCGGAGGCAGGCCAGGCGGTATTTCCCCCGGGGGTGGTGACGCCGGAATCGTTCATCTCGCAGGGGATGACGGCGGGCACGGCGACGCGCTTGGAGTCGCTGCTGGCTTGGACGGAGGTGGTGCGCGGAGTGCGACCGGAGGAGTTTCCCTCCTTGTTGCCCTACGAGCCGCCGACGCGGGATTTTGCCTGGGCGCGGCGCTGGGCGGCTGAACTGGCTCTTTTACAGGCGACGTTGGCCGAAGGTGGATTGCGGCTGGCGGACGTGAGAGAGCGGGCTGGCGAGGATTGTCCGGAGTCGGCGCGGTGGGGAGAGCTTGGGGAGCTGGAGCGGCGGCTTGAGGTTTTGCTGGCGGCCCGCGGGTTGCGGGATGGTGCGGCGGCAAGAATTCTGGCCGCCCGCGAGCCTTCGTTGATACCCGGCGTGACGCGGATCGTGATGATCGGAACGCCCGATCCGCTGCCGCTGGCGATCTCGGCGTTGGCCATTCATGCGGCGGCGATTTCGGTCGAAGTCGTGGTGTATGCTCCGGCGGCCGAGTCGGAGGTGTTCGACGATTGGGGGCGACCGCGCGCGGGGGCGTGGGCGCGGCGGGAGCTGGTCGTGCCGGATTTTGAGCGCAGCGTTCATTTGTGCGCCGACCCGGCGGAGCAAGCGGCGTGGATCACGGCGAAGGCCCGGGCCTACGCCGAACCGGGAGCGGCGCTCGGGATCGGAATCGCGGATCCGGAACTGTTGCCGGTGCTGGAGAATGCGTTGGAACGGGTCGGAATCGCGGCGTTTAATCCCGAAGGTCGGTCGCGCCGTCACGACGGGCTTTATCCCTTGCTGGCCGCGGTGGCGGCTTTGGTGGCGGAACCGGCTTTTGAAACGGTGGCCGGGCTGCTGCGCTGCCCGGATGTATGGGCGTGGTTGGGGCGGCGGTCCGGCGGCTGGCCGCGATTTTCTCCGGCCGAACTTTTGGCGGAACTCGATCAGCTGGCGGCGCGGCACTTGCCTCCGACGCTCGATGCGGCCCGGGTGCACGCGGAGCATTATCCGGCGGTCGCGCGGGCTCTGGCGGATGTGGCCGCGTTGCGGGCCACGCTTTTGGCGGGTGAGTTTCCGGCGAATGCGGCTGGGGCGTTGGCGGAGATTTTTTCGGCGCGGTCCCTTGATGCGGCCGGGCCGTTGGCGCAGTCGGCCGAGGTGTGGATGGCGAAACTCAAAGAGATCGGGCGGGCCTTGGCGGCGGGCGGCGCGGTGCAGCTCGGGTTGGCCGAGGCGTGGGAGCTGGCGCTGGAAGAGCTGGCCGGCGAAGTGAGCACGGCGGATCGGACGGCGGGCGCGGTGGATTTGTTGGGCTGGCTCGAGGTGCTTTGGGACGATGCGCCGCACTTGATCGTAGCGGGCTGTAACGAAGGTCGGGTGCCTTCGGCGATCGTCGGCGATGCCTACCTGCCGGAGACGTTGCGGGAGCGATTGGGCCTCAAGCGGAATGCGGAGCGGCTGGCGTGCGATGCGTATTTTTTCGCGGCGATCGCGGCGGCCCGGTCCGAAGGTCGCGGCCGGCTTGAGGTGGTCTTTGGGAAGACTTCGGCGGCGGGGGATCCCTTGCGGCCCTCGCGGCTGTTGTTGAGTTGCAAGGATGAGGAGTTGCCGGCGCGGGTGGCCAAACTCTTTGGGCCGGTGGCGGTGGCGCGGCCGGGTCCGCCGTGGGCGCGGGCGTGGCGTTTAAGACCGCGGCGGGGGGTGAAATTGCGGCGGTTGTCGGTGACGGCGCTGCGGGACTGGTTGGCGTGTCCGTTTCGTTTTTATCTCAAACACGGACTGGGAATGACAACGGTCGAGCCGGGGAAGGCCGAGTTGAACGCGGGGGATTTTGGCACGTTGTTGCACGAGGCGTTGCAGGGTCTCGGTGAGGCCACGGCGCTGCGCGATTGCACGGACCCGGCGGTCCTGCGGGATTTCTTGTTGGAGCGGTTTGAGCGGGCGGCCCGGCAACGGTTTGGGGGAGAACTGACGCTGCCCTTGGTGGTGCAGTTTGAATCGGCGCGGCAACGCCTGCGGGCGGCGGCGGAAATCGAGGCGCGGGAACGGCAGGACGGATGGCGGACGGAGCGGGTGGAGTGGAAATTTGAATTTCCGCTGGGTGGGCTCACGGTGAGTGGAAAAATCGATCGCATCGACCGGCATCGCGACGGACGCGTGCGGGTGCTGGACTACAAGACGGGCGACAAGACGGTCGAACCGGCCGCAGCGCACGCGCGTTCGGCGCGGGCGGACGACGACGGCGAGCGGGCGGAGTGGATGCGGTGGACGGGCGAGGATGGGAAAACGCAGATCTGGGTGGACCTGCAACTGCCGCTTTACCGGCGGGCGGTAGCGGCGGAGTTCGGCGATGAGGTTGCGGCCGGTTATTTTCTTTTGCCGAAAGCGGTTGGGGAAACGCGGGTTTCGATCTGGCCGAATTACTCGCGGGAGACCCAAGCAGCAGCCGAGCGGTGCGCGTTGGGAGTGGTGACGGCGGCAGCAGCGGAAGAGTTTTGGCCGCCGCAGGAAAAGTCGGGCCGCGCGGCGGAATCGGATGAGTTTGCCGATCTCTTTCATCACGGCGCGGCGGCCAGCATCGATTGGGAGGAAACGACGTGAAGCAGATTGGCCATGAGATGATTCTGGCGTCGGCGGGATCGGGGAAGACCTATGCGCTCACGCATCGTTTCGTGCAATTGCTCGCCCACGGGGCGGCGCCGGAGCGGATCGTGGCATTGACGTTTACGCGAAAGGCGGCCGGAGAATTTTTCGACGAGATCTTGAAGAAGCTGGCGCGAGCGGCGACGGAGCCCGGGTTTGCGCGGCAATTGGCGGAAGAAATTGGGCGGCCGGAAAACGGCTCGGCCGATTTCTTGCGGATGTTGCGCGAGGTGGTGACGGCGATGCCGAGGCTGAACCTAGGCACGCTGGACGGTTTCTTCGCGCGGGTGGTGCAAGCGTTCCCCCGGGAGCTGGGACTCGACGGAGAGTTTCAAATCTTGGACGCCGCGACGGCACGGCGGGAACGGCGGCGGGTCTTGCGGCGGATGTTCACGGCGGCCGGGGAGCCGGATGCGGCGCAGCGGGAGTTTATCGAGGCGTTTAAGCGGGCGACGTTTGGCGTGGAAGAGAAACGACTGGCGAGCGTGCTCGATGGATTTCTGGACGAACACGGTGAGACATTTTTGGCGGCGCCCAACGAAGCGCAGTGGGGAAATCCCGGTCGAATCTGGCCGGAGGGTTGCGAGTGGCCGATGGCGGCGAAAGTCGTGGAGCCGGCGGCCCGGGACCTGAAAGCGGCGATGGGAGAGATGGAGTTGAATGAGAAGCAACGGGTGCGGATCGACGATTTCTTTGCGGCGCTGGATGAATGGTCGCCCGGGGCGATGCTGCCAAAGCCGGTCGAGTATCTTTTGAAGAATGCCTTTGAGGCTTGGCCAAAACTGGAGGAGATCGTGGTCGAGCGGAAGCGGGTGGCGCTCCCCGCAGTGGCCCGCGAGGCGTTGCGGGCGGTGGTGGCGGGCATCATGGGAATGGAGCTGGCGCGGCGACTGGAGATGACGCGCGGGATTTTTGCCGTGTTGCGCGGCTATGAGCACAGTTACGACGCGGCGGTGCGGCGGGCGGGACGACTGACATTCGCGGATGTGTTGCGGCGGCTGTTGCCGGGCGGCGGTGCGCCGCGGCTCTCCAGTCACCCCGATGACGAGACGCAGGAAGCGCGGTTGATGATCGATTGGCGGCTCGATGCGCGGTATGATCATTGGCTGTTGGATGAGTTTCAGGATACGAGCGCGGAGCAATGGAGCGTGTTGCGAAATCTGATCGACGAGGCCGTGCAGGACCCGGAGGGCCGGCGGAGTTTGTTTTACGTGGGCGACGTCAAGCAGGCGATTTTTGCGTGGCGAGGGGGAGACCCCCTGCTGTTTCGGGAGATTTTCCTCCATTATAACCGGATCAATGCGGGGACGATCACGGAGCGGCGGTTGGACCAGTCATGGCGATCCGGTCCGGCCGTGATCGAACTGGTGAATCGCGTGTTCGGAGCCGAGGCGGTGCTGGAGGAGCTGGTGCCGGCAGCGGCTGCCGCACTGTGGACGGGCGAGTGGCGGGCGCATGTGAGCGCGAAACCGCAGTTAGGGGGCTATGCGACCGTGCGCGAAGCGCCCGACGAAGCCGGGCGATTTGCCGAGACCTTGCGGATCCTGCGTGAAGTTGAGCCGGCGCGGCGCGGGCTGGACGTAGCGGTGTTGGTGCAAAAGAACGCGACGGCGACGGCCTTGGCGGATTTTCTGCGGCGGGAAGGCGGAATGGGGGCGGTCGCGGAAAGCGATTTGCGGGTGGCGACGGACAATCCGCTGACGACAGCGCTATTGGCGCTGGTGCGCGCAGCCGCGTTTCCTGGTGATACGGCGGCGCGGGAGTTGGTGCGGATGACACCGCTCGAGCCGGTGTTGGCCGCGGAAGGAATTCAGGGGCGCGACGAATTGACGGCGCGAATCCTAGGCGAGATTCATGATCGTGGCTTTGCCCAGACGTTCGAGCAGTGGTTGCGGCGACTCGCGAGCGTGGTCGAAGGAGATGGATTTAGCGTCGACCGGGGGCGGCGTTTGGTGGCGTCGGCCGAGCGGTTCGACGAGGGCGGGAGCCGCGATGTGGCCGAGTTTCTGGACTTTGCGGAGCGCCATGTGGTGCGGGATACGGATTTGGCCGGGGTCGTGCGGGTGATGACGGTGCACAAAGCGAAAGGCCTGGGCTTCGACCTGGTGATTTTGCCCGATGTCGAAGGCAAGAAACTCGCCACGCGGCGTGACGGGATGGCGGTGAAACGCACGAGCGAGCGGACCGTGGAGTGGGTGCTTGAATTGCCGGCGAAGATTTTTGCGGAGCGGGATACGGTACTGGCGGCGCAGGTGCTCGAAGACGAAAGCGCGGCGGCTTATGAGAATCTGTGTCTGCTCTACGTTGCGATGACCCGGGCGAAACGGGCGATGTATCTGATTGTCGAGCCGGCGCCGGCGAAATCGACGTCGTTGAACTTTACTCGGCTTTTGCGGGATACTTTGGGCGAAACTTGGAGCCATGGAGATGCGCGTTGGTTCGAATCTATAGAAGCGGCGGGCGGGCCTGGGTCCGAGGCTCTCGACCGGGGCGAGGTGACGGGGCCCCTCTCTCGGCGGGTCAGGCGGCTCACTCGAACTCCGTCGGCGATCAAACAGAGTGAATTAAACGGCGCGTTGTTGTTTGAGCTGACTCGGGGGCGGTCGGCCGATTTCGGCACGGCGGTGCATGAGCGATTTGCGGAAATTGAATGGATACTGCCCTCACGCATCGCGGACAAGGCGGCGGATTGGCGGGCCAGACTCGGCCCGGATGAGGCGACGGACGAAGCGGTGGCATGTCTTTCGGCGCCGGGCTTGGCCGAAATTTGGGTCGAACCGAGCTCGTTTGGCATGGGAAAATCGGTGGTTGAAGTGTGGCGCGAACGACCGTTTGAGGTGGTGCTCGACGGCGAGTGGATATCGGGCGTCTTCGACCGGGTGGTCGTCACAAGGAGTTCCGACGGCCGGGCGTTTGAGGCAACGGTGGTTGATTTCAAGACTGATCGGATATCGGGCGAGGCTGGGATCAGAAGTGCGGCCGATAAGCACACGGCCCAACTAAATCTGTATCGTCGCGTCGTCGCGACGCTCACTCAAATCGAGATCTCCCGCATCCGCTGCGCGGTGGTTTTTACCCGGCTACGTTGCACGACACGAATTCCTTGGGTGGGGCCGTGAAACTTAGCAACTTCGGGCTTTACAGGCGGGAATGGCACTTACACGTTGAACCTTCACCAACTCTCAAGCACCATGGGCAACCTGAAAAAGAAACGTCGTTTAAAAATGAATAAGCACAAGCGCCGCAAGCGTTTGAAGTCCCATCGCCACAAGAAGCGTTCGTGGCAGCAGTAAGCATCGGACGGCTCGCTTCCAGCTAACCTCCATAGACCTTTGACCCGCCTCAGATTCGTGGCGGGTTTTTTATGTCCGTAAATCGGGCTCCGTCCGATCTGCGTTCTGGGGATTCCAGCGACAAGCTGCGGCTCGAAGTTCAAGAGTGGTTTCGGCGAGTCGCCCCGGCTCAGACTGGCGGAGGTGTATTCCCAGGAGAGTCTTGCTCGGTCTTGGTTGGTGCGCGGTGGCGGAGTCAGAAAAGGCCGGGGGCGTGGAGCGCTTCCTCTGCCCATCGCAAAAATCCTCTAAGACGCCTCACCCTGAATTCTTCAGGCTTCAAATCGAAGCCGAGCAGGCAGCCACCAGTTATTACCCGCCAGAGATTTCGTTTTGGCTCGCGCGGGCGGGTGCCGGTTTAGCACCAATACTGTTCACTTAGTGATTGACGTTCGTCGCCGAGAAGTGAGGGATAGGAGTCATGGCACGAAGCGCGATGACGATGGGAACGGGCGGAAAAATTGCCGAGCACCTGAGCGTTGGGGTGCTGGCCCAGATTTACCCATGGGAGCG
>CAMCWW010000077.1:0-17198 GCA_945882935.1 Opitutus sp. GAS368 | reverse complement strand
ACGCCGTGCGTCCATCAAGGGTCACCGCTGCCTTGGCCGCGATCAACGGCTGTTGCTGCGTCACCCAGTGGTTGAAAATCAGATTCAGATCCGCGCACTCGCGCTCCAACACGCCCGTGATCACCTCGACCCCCGCGGCCCGCAACACTTCGAAGCCGTGCCCTTGATGCGCGGGAAACGGATCGGTCGCTCCCACCACGACGCGTTTGATCCCCGAGGCGATGATCGCCTCGGTGCACGCGCCCGTGCGCCCGTGGGTGCAACAAGGCTCCAACGTCACGTAGAGCGTGGCGCCGGGTCGCGGCGTTTTCCCGCCCGCCAAGAGCGCCAACCGCTCGGCATGGGGCCCGCCATCAGGCGCGGTCGCACCCTCGGCCACCACCCGTCCCTCTTCGACGATCACCGCTCCCACCATGGGGTTCGGATGCGTCGTGCCCCAGACGCGGCGTGCGACGCCCAGCGCGCAACGCATGAAAATTTCGTGTTGGCTCAACTCGCTCATCTTACCAGTGGCACGGGCGTCCCGCCCGTGGGTTTGAGGTGGCAAGGGCGTCCCGCCCATGTTCGGCCCAGCCCGCAGCCCAACCCGGAGATTTTCGAGTCCACAGGTCGACTTCGCTCACGGGCGGGACGCCCGTGCCACTTTCTATCGTGGTCAGCCGCGGACATACGGGTTGTGCGTCATCTCCTGCCCCACCGTCGTCGGTTCGCCGTGGCCGGGGTACACCGTCGTCGCCGGCGGCAACGAATAAATCTGCGCGCGGATCGAGGCCTCCAGTTGCGCGTGGTTGCCCAACGGCAGATCCGTCCGGCCAATGCTGTCCTTAAACAGCGCGTCGCCCACAAACGCCGCTCCCGCCTTTTCGAAATAGAACAACACGTTCCCCGGACAATGCCCCGGCACATGCCGCACCTCGACGTCCAGCCCGAATGCCGCGAGCCGCTCACCTTGTGCGATCCAGTAATCGACCTTAATCGGCTCCAGCTCGATCCCGCGGTCGAGGAACGCACTCATCACCTCGGGCGTCTCGATCAGCACTTGGTCGTCGCGGTGCGCCCGCACCTTAGCCCCGGTCTCGCGCACGACCTGGGCTCCGCCCTGCGTGTGATCCCAATGTCCGTGCGTCAGCCAGAGCTCGGTGAGCTTGCACTTCTCGCGGGCCAAAATCGGAGCGACGTCCGCCCAGACCTCGCCCGGCGCGTCGATGAGGAACGCCTCTCCGCGCTCGGGCGCAGTCAGCAAATACGCGTTGGTCTGGATCGGCCCGGCGGGCAACACATGCAAGTTCACGCCGCCAATCCACGGGCTTTTCCCCGTCGTGCAATCGTGAAAACGCGCCGTCACTTCACTTGGAAGGTCTTCACCAAAATGCGGCCCGCTCGCTCGCTGGTGACCTTGCCGCCCTCTAGGGCCACACGTCCGTTCACGATGATGACCTTCATGCCTTCGAGGCGGTGATGAGGATCTTCATACGTCGCGAGGTCTCGCACCGCGGCCAGATCGAAAACCGCCACGTCGGCCATCGCGCCCGCGCGCGACGTTTCCCGCTCCGGCAGGCACAACACGGTCGCCAGCATTCCCGTCATCGAGCAAACGTCCACCGCGGGTCAAAACATCGAACTCCGCCGCCATGGCGGGCACCGTCAGAAGAATGCCGGCGATGAGGTAACGTTTCAGCGCAGCCATTGGAGAAACGCCGTGGTCGTCGGCGCGTTAGTAAGGTCGATCAAGAATCCGCCCGTCGCCGGCACGATCGCCTGCGCGCGCGGGGCCGGGCCGCGCCGGCGCACGATGGCGTTCATCGCCGCCACCGCGGTCGCCGTCGAGCCCACGCCGAAACCCACCAAGCCCGCCACCATCACCGCCGCTTCGTGGTCCCGGCCGAGCAGCGGCCACACGACGAGCGCCGCGAAGGCCAAAGACATCGCGATGTTCACCACCAAAATTACCAGCATCGGGCCGGCCACGTTCGCCAACTCCGCGAGATTCAGCGCGGTCAAGGTCACCGCGAGAAACAGCGCGAGCAATAGCCCGCCGAGCCGCACGAGCGTCGCGCCCCGCAGCCACGTCCCGCCCGCCGCATCATGCGCGGCCCGCACCGCGAGCCCGACCAGTAGCGCTCCCATGTAGGCCGGAAACGCCGCACCCAGTTTCACGAGTCCGAAGCTCACCCACGCCCCCACCTTGATGCACACCGCGACGATCAACAGGTGGACGACCGCCGTTTTCGGCTCGGAGAAAAACTCCCGCAGATCTCCGACGACACCCAGCCTCGGAGTTGCCGGCCCGCTTTCGCGACGCTCAACACTGCCCACCGCAAATCCTCTTCTCCGCAGCAGCCACTCCGCGAGCGGCCCCGCCAGCAGGCCGCTCGCCACCAGCCCGAACGTCGCTGCCGCCGCGCCAACTGTCGCCGCCGTCGCAAACCCAGCCTCTTCAAATCGCGACGCAAAACCCAGCACCGTGCCATGCCCACCCACCAGCGTGAGCGACCCACACACCACGCCGAGCAAGGGCGGAGCGCCCATAACCTTCGCCAGCCCTACGCCCACAAAATTCTGCAACACCGCCATCGCCGTCGCCGCGCCCAGCAAAATCACCAGCGCCCGTCCGCCCGTGCGCAAAATACTCAGCGGCGCCGCCAAACCCACGCAGGTGAAAAAGCCCACGAGCAGTGGTAAATTGACGGCCTTGGCCGGCCGCGAAAACCACTCGGGCTCGGGCGTCGCCAGCCAAGTCCACCATCCCGCCGTGACGCGCGTCTGCCACGAAATTTGCAACAGCCCCGTCGCCTGCAAGCCGAGGACCAGAGCCGCCGCCAAAAGCCCACCCGTCACCGATGCCGGGATATTGCACCGCACCAGTGCGGGAACCCGCCGCAACAGGGCCTCGCCCGCGAACAACACGGGACAGGCCAAAACAAGCAACCACCAGGCAGATATTGGCGTAAGAGTCATCGATAAGCAGCGTGAGGGGCAACGGACCCACATTATCATCGGACAAACTCCCAAGGCGCTGGAAGCTCCATTTGCGGTGCGACGCGGAACGGAGACGCGCATTGGCGGCTTGCCTCGCCGCATCGGCGTTTGTCACGTTTTGAAGTTCTTATGCCTACTCTCAAGTTTGCCGTCTTGCCAGGTGACTACATCGGACCCGAGGTCATGACTGAGGCCCTGCGCGTGTTCGAACACGTCGCCAAACAAGATGGCCTCACCCTCGCCTACACGACGGCCGACGTCGGCGGCGCAGGCATCGACAACCACGGCAAAGCCCTCCCCGACTCCACCCTGAAACTCTGTGCCGAGTCCGATGCCATTCTCTTCGGCTCGGTCGGCGGCCCGAAATGGGAAAAGTTCCCACCCAAAGAACAGCCCGAGCGCGCCGCCCTTCTGCCGCTGCGCAAGTATTTCACCCTCTTCGCCAACCTCCGTCCCGGCCTGCTTTACCGTGAGCTCACCGACGCTTCCCCGCTGAAGACCGAGCGCATCCCCGACGGCATCGACATCGTCTGCATCCGCGAACTCACCGGCGGCCTCTACTTCGGCCTGCCGAAGCAGACGACCACGCTCGCCGACGGCGACATCCAGGCCGTGGACACGATGGTCTACAAAAAATCCGAGATCGAACGCATCCTTAAGGTCGCCATCACCGCCGCGCGCGCGCGCAAAAAGAAGCTCTGCTCCGTCGACAAGGCCAACGTCCTCGAGACCTCCGTGCTCTGGCGGAAAACCGTCACCGAGTATTGCGGCGCCCACGCGCCCGACCTTGCGCTCAGTCACATGTATGTCGACAACGCCGCCATGCAGCTCGCGCGCGATCCCAACCAGTTCGACGTCTTCGTCACCGAAAACATGTTTGGTGACATCCTCTCCGACGAGATGGCCGTCATCTGCGGCTCCCTCGGGATGTTATCCTCGGCGTCGCTCGGTACGGGCAAAAATTCCCTCGGCCATCCTTTTGGTCTCTACGAGCCCGCCGGCGGCACCGCGCCCGATATCGCCGGCAAAGGCATCGCCAATCCCTGCGCGCAGATCCTCTCAGTCGCGCAGATGCTTCGCTACAGTTTCGCCATGGAGACGACCGCCCAACGCATCGAGGCTGCCGTCAAGAAAGCCGTCACCGGCGGCACGCGCACCGGCGACATCGCCTTCGGCAAACCGTCGGTCGGCACCAAGGCCATGACCGACGCAATCATCGCGAATCTCTGATTTCGAAGCTCTGCCGCCCGTCAACCTTGCTCGATTGTTTCCCTGCCGCCCCTTTACCCACTCCCATGACCTCCGCGCAAATCCGCCAGTCGTTCCTAGATTTTTTTGCCAAGCAGGGCCACACGATCGTCCCGTCAGCCTCGTTGCTGCCGGACTCGCCCGGACTGCTCTTCACCAACGCCGGCATGAACCAGTTCGTGCCCATCTTCCTCGGTGATCGCGCCCCTGACGTCTCCAAATGGGCCGGTGTCAAACCGGCCAAAGACACCCGCGCCGCCGACACCCAGAAATGCATCCGCGCCGGCGGTAAACACAACGACCTCGAGGACGTCGGCTTCGACACCTACCACCACACCCTCTTCGAGATGTTGGGCAATTGGTCCTTCGGCGACTATTTCAAGCAAGACTCCCTCACGTGGGGCTGGGAACTCATCACTAAGGTCTGGGGCATTCCCGCCAAGCGCCTCTACGCCACCGTTTACTCGCCCAACAAAGCCAAGGGCGATCCCGCCGAGTTCGACCAAGAGGCCTACGATATCTGGGCCGAGATCTTCCGCAAAGAAGGCCTCGATCCAGCCCTCCACATCGTCCACGGCAACAAGAAGGATAATTTCTGGATGATGGGCGACACCGGTCCCTGCGGCCCGTGCTCCGAGATCCATTTTAACCTCCTCCCATCCGACGACGAAGTCGAAGGCCGCAAGGGCGTTAACTCCTCCAGCCCCCGCTGCATCGAAATCTGGAATCACGTCTTCATCCAATTCAACGCCAACGCCGACGGCACCTTCTCGCCGCTCGCCGCCAAGCACGTCGACACCGGCATGGGCTTCGAACGCGTCGCCGGCATCCACGCCTCGACGAAGGGTTTTACCGATTTCACCCCCGAGCCCTCCAACTACGAAGCCGACGTCTTCGCCCCGCTCTTCGCCAAGATCACCGCTCTCTCAGGCCAAACTTACGCCCGCACCGTTCCTACGAAACGCGAAGGCCTCACCGAGCAGGAAAACACCGACATCGCCTTCCGCGTCCTCGCCGACCACGCCCGCACCATCAGCTGCGCCATTGCCGACGGCATCATGCCTGGCAACGACGGCCGCAACTACGTCATCCGCCGCATCCTCCGCCGCGGAATTCTTTACGGCAAAAAACTCGGCCTCGCCACCGGCTTCTTCGAACAGCTCGTCGCCCCCGTCGTCGAGTCCCTCGGCCCCGTGTTCCCCGAGCTCGTCGCTCAACAGGACATTATCCGCCGCGTCATCCGCGCGGAGGAAGAGAGCTTTGGCCGCACGCTGGAGCGTGGGCTACAGATTTTCACGAAGGCAGCTGGGGCTGGCGCGGTCTCCGGCGCGACCGCATTTGAGCTCTACGATACCTACGGATTTCCGCTGGATATGACGCAGCTTTTAGCCGCCGAGCGCGGACTCGCGGTGGACGCCACTGAGTTTGAGCGCCTGATGGAGGAACAGCGAAAACGAGGCCAAGCTTCGACCAAAAAAGTCATCGTTATCGCCGCCACCGAGGGCGAAGCCAGTATTGATCTTAAATCTACCAAGTTCCTCGGCTACGACCAACTGACTGCGAGCGCCCAACTCGTCGACGTCATCACCGCCGAAAAGGACACGTTCCTCGTATTTGACCAGACGCCCTTTTACGCCGAGATGGGCGGCCAAGCCGGCGACACCGGCACCGCGCTGATCAACGGCCAGCTGGTCCACATCACCGATTGCGTGAAGGACAAAGCCGGCCGCCACCTGCACAAGATCGCCTCCGACGGTGGGAGTGAGCTTGCTCGCGACTCCCGCGCCGAACTCTCCGTCGACGTCGTCCGTCGCCGCGCGATTTCCCGCCAGCACTCCGCCGCGCACTTGATCCATTGGGCGCTCCGCAAGGTCCTCGGCACCCACGTCCGACAGGCCGGCACCTCGAAGACGCCCGAGCGCATGCGCTTCGATTTTTCCCACTTCGAAGCCGTCACCCACGCCCAGCTCCGCGAGGTCGAACAGCTCGTCAACGCCAAGGTCATCGACAACGCCAAGGTCGAAACCTACGAGACCGAGTTCGACCAGAAACCCGAGGGCACCCTCGCCTTCTTCGGCGACAAATACGGCACGTTCGTCCGCGTCGTCGACATCGGCGGCTACAGCCGCGAACTCTGCGGCGGCACCCACGTCAGCTCCGCCGGTGAAATCGGCCTCATCAAGATCGTCGCCGAGATGGCCGTCGCCGCCGGCACGCGCCGCATCGAAGCCGTCGCCGGCCAGGCCGCCATCGACTTCATTAACGCGCGGGAAGCCGCACTCGCCGCCGTCAACGCCCACCTCGGCGCCGGCACCGCCGACGTCACCAAGAAACTCGAAGCGCTCCTCGGCCACCAAAAGGAACTCGAGAAGCAGCTCAAGGCTTTCCAACAGAAAGCCCTCGCCAGCCTCGCCACCGAGCTCGCCGCCAAAGCCACCGTGCGCGACGGCCTCAAATTCGTCTCTGCAGTCGCGCCCGTTGACGATCAGGAAGCCCTGCGATCGCTCGGCTCCCAAGTCCTCGGCCTGCTCGGCGAAGGCGTCGTTCAACTCGGCGCCATCTACGGCGACAAGGCCAGCCTCGTGGCGTTCTGCTCGCCCGCGGCGATCAAGGCCGGCCACGCTGCCGGTAAGATCGTTCAGACCATCACCGCCCAGATCGGCGGCAAAGGTGGTGGTAAACCCGATTTCGCCATGGGCGGAGGCAAGGACATCGGGAAACTTGCTGAAATAATGAGCGCGTGACGCCTCGGCAAATGGCAGTCAGGTCGCTGCCATTTGGCAAAATTGACTTGCGGATGGCGCGAGAGACTCGCATTTCTCAAGGCATGAAAAAGGCCAAGTCGGCTCAGATGCCTCCTGCACACCTAAACGACCACGCGGCCATGGCGGATCGCGTCGAGGCAGGCTTGCCCGTCCAAGATGTGATGGAGTTTGGCAAACAGGCCGGGTTCACCACCGATGAGTTGGCAAAACTGATTCATATCCCCCCCCGCACCTACGCCCGCCGGGTGGCAGCCCATGCCCGCCTCAAGATTCCCGAGGGCGAGCGGGCGGTGCGCGTCATGCGGCTCTACGATACGGCAAAGCAATTGTTCGGCACCCATGATGACACCCGCCGCTGGTTGAGCATGGAGTTGCCGGCTCTTGGGCGACGCACACCGCTCGATCTCGCCCGCACGGAGCAGGGCGCTCGCGCGGTCGAGACCTTGATCGGTCAAATCGAGCACGGAATCGTGACGTGAGTCCGGTCACCGTCTGGAGGCTTTGCCGAAAGCGACACGCCGCCGATGCTTTCTCCGGTGAAGGTTCACGGCTTTTTGGCGGTCGGTGGAGCCCGGCAGGACTGAGGATTGCTTACAGCAGCGAATCGCGCTCGCTGGCTGCCCTGGAAGTGCTGGTCAACGTCCGCGATCCGGCACTGCTGTTTGCCCAGCCTTGGACCATGCTGCCGGCTACAATCCCGCCGGATCTGATCGAGCACCCGAAGCGGGTGCCCGAGAACGGGCGAGCCACGCCTTACGGGGCTGAAACGCAGACGTTCGGATCAGAATGGGCCAACGCCGGCCGAAGCGTCGCCCTGCGGGTGCCGAGCTCAATTGTTCTTGGCGAATTCAACTATCTGTTGAATCCGAATCATCCCGATTTCTCGAAGATCGAAATCGGTGCCGTCGCACCCTTTGAATTTGATTCAAGAATTCGTCCCTGAAACGAACTCCGTCCACCCCGCCGGAGCCTTGCCAGCGCTGGAACTAACCCCACGTTAACAACGATGAATCTTGAGCCAGTCATTGCTGAGATCGTGGATGAGCTTTCCGATTTTTTGGACGGTACAAAAGACCGGGACGAAGCACGCACTCGTATCGCCGAGAGGCTGGAAAATGATTTTTTCCACCTGCCGTCGACCCCCCGCCTGGCCGTGATCGAAGCCGTGATGGCGCAGCTCGAGGCCGTCGAGCACTTCGACGTCGAATACGTCGGAACTCCGTTTAAGGACGAATCTAAGTCAGACGAAAAAGCGCGCGCATGAATCCAATTTCACCTGCGCTCGTGGCCATCCTCGCGTTCGATGGCAACAACCAGCTCGCCGTCCGGCGGCTCGGCTCGAAGGCAGGCTTGCCCTTCACCGGAACTGATCTGGCGATGGCCAATGCGCGACTAGAGTCATCGTTCCCCACGCACACCCCGGCCGCCGAATACTTCTCCGCGGCTGCAGCCGGTCGGAGCTACCGGGTCTTTTTCTCCCGCGTCGACGGCGCGCCGGCCGACAGCGAGATCGTATTTCAATCGCTCGATGCCCTTTCAAGCGACCCGGCGGCGTTGGCGCCTTCTCTGGGCGTGATACTCGGGAAGCTCGAACCTTACTTGGTCGATATTCCCTACCTGCACCTGGGCGAAAACGACTTCATTTACAAATTTCGCCCCGCGCAGGAACGGAACACGGCTATTTACGAACAGGATTTGGCCGCCAGCTCGCTTTACCAGTCACAACTCTGCGCCGCGATCAAGGCGTTGGCCCGACAGCACGAGCGCACGGCGACCGCGCCAGTGACCCTCGATTTTGGTGCGGTCCACTATGTTATACCGAGTCACTTTGGATTTTGCCTCGGCGTCAAAAATGCAATCGAGCGCGCGTATGAAACCCTAGCGGAGAATCCCGGGCGGCGCGTCTTCATGCTGTCCGAGTTGATCCACAATCCATTCGTCAACGAGGACCTGCTTCGACGCGGCCTGCGCTATATTCAAAGCGACAAGGGCCACGCCTACACCGTCGACGGAACCGAGGGCTCTTCCGACCTGTGGGACACGCTTACACCCGACGACATCGTTATCATCCCGGCGTTTGGCGCGACCGATGAGGATAAGCGGCGCATCGTGCGCCGAGGCCTGGGGTTCAGTAAATATGACGCCACCTGCATGCTGGTCGAAAAAGTTTGGAAAGCAGCACGAGCCTACGGTCGGGAGGGCTACACCGTAATCATCCACGGCAAGAGCGAACACGAGGAGACCAAGGCGACATTCTCCAACACCCGCCGGTATGCCCCGGCTGTGATCGTGCGCAACATCGACGAAGCGCGGCAACTCGCCGCACTCATTGCAAGCGACGACCCATCCGTCCGAGCGGAGTTTTACACCCGATTCGCGGGCAAACACACCCCGGACTTTGATGTCGAACGGCACTTCGAGCGGGTCGCGGTCGTGAACCAAACCACGCTCCTGATGAACGAGACCTTGGGCATCATCGAACATCTAAGAAGTGTTTATCGCGCCAAATACGGCGACGATTCGCGCGTGGGAGGAACGAGTCGGCGGGACACGCTCTGTTACGCAACCCAGGTGAACCAAGATGCGCTGAGCCGTGCCTTGGCTGAGCCCCTCGATGCAGCCTTCGTGATTGGCGGAAAAAACTCGTCCAACACTTACCAGCTCCACCGGCTCTGCAACGAGCGGCTCGGAACCAGGTCGTTTTTTATCCAGAGTGAGTCGGACATCACGTCCCAATTCGAAGTCCAACACTACGTTTACGGCGGCGGCGTAGGCCACACGGAGGCTCGGGAACTGTGGCCCGAGGATGCGTTGGCCGAGCGAAACGGGGCGGCTATCCCGCCAAAAAGAATCCTGATCACTGGTGGAGCCTCGTGCCCTGACGGCATCATTCAGCAGGTCATCACCCGTCTAAACTCATTTTTCCCGAGCCAGCGACTTAGACCCATCAGCACGGTGCTTAAAGACTTGGAAGGCTGATAGCGGCAGCCCAAATTCCTCGCCGCGTTTTCCTTACGTTCTCCACGGCCCCAGAGCCCGCCCGCTTGTTCGAAAGCTCAGCTTAGAATTTGTAAGTCAAACCCGCCCGGAAACCGTTCAGGCCGTTAAGATCAACATTGGAGACATAGTTGGCATTGGCCGTGGCGATTTCTTGATCATAGCTCCCGGTCGCCTGGTAGACCGCCCCGACGTAGAAGCCCGTGCGCTCGGTGGCGTCGAATTGCAGGGTGGCGTCAGCATAATAACCGGCCAGAAACTTGGTGGCCTCATCCTCGAGATCGACGGAGAGCTCTGCTCCGGTTTCGGGCTGAAAGGACTCATTAACCGAATAGGTTGATCCGGCATACACCCCCGCAAATCCGGCGCTCGCCATGACTTTGAGCCGTGTTGTGATTTGAAACGAAACGGAAGGACCGACCCGCACAGTGTAATACGCCCCTTTAAGTTTCCAACGGTTGCGGACACTTGAAGAATCGTCCGCAGAAACCCTGCTCCGATCAATCGGCCGATTGCTGAGCAACGTGGTGGTATCAGCCGTGTCAGAACTCGTCGTGCCATCGGCGTTGACCACCGAAGTTGTGACCGAAGACGGCGCCGAATAAGGCGCTGCCGGCGGAAGGCGCCCGAACAAATTGTAAGTATCCGTGACGGTTGTGAGCCGCGCCGCCACCGCATCCTCGAGACTCGAGGCGATATCGTTCACGCCCGCAGCGGCGATGATGCTCCAATCAAAGCGGTTCAGCAGTTTGCCCATGTCGTAGGCAACCCCCAACTCCATGCCGGAAGTGCGCCCCGCATCCCGGCTTCGAATTCTGGTATCGGTGATGTCGGCCGAATAGGTGCGAAAGAGCATGTAGCCGTCGGCGGTCAGCTGTTTGTCAGAAATAAAATTCCAAGTGTTGGTCTTGCCATCATTGGGCGCCGAGAGGGTTGAGGTGGTGCCATCGCCGTTGTCCACAACGGTCGTTCGGGCGTCGATCGACACGCTGCCATCGTGGTAGATGCGCGGCTCCAAGCCAAGGATATCGGTCCCGCTTGGGACATCCGTGGTCAATTTGCCTTTGCCGGAGAACGACGTCTTCGGACCGCTCATGTTTCGGGCGCCAAATTGCATCGTCGATTTGGGCACGTAAATGAACTCATCCAAATTGGAAAAATCGGGAATCTCGGTCGGCGGGGCCTGACGCTCCTCCTGAGCGCTCAGCGCGCAGGTAAAAAGGATGCCAAGGGATAATACCAAACGTGGAGATTTCATAATAAAGATGCCGCCCTCGTTGACGGCCGGGAGAAACAAATGTTGCGTCGAAATTCGAACAATCGAAGGAACAGGTCAACGCGAGATTCCTCCATCGTTTTCTCGCCCGATGCTTGCTTCGAAAATGAGCGATCACTCGCTAAACTCGTTCCGGCCGCGGCCGGTTTTAGCCTCGGCCTTTGAGGCCACCGCCGCCTCAGAGATCGCCAGCCGCCCGCGGGTCAAACCGCGGCGCCGAGGCAAGGCCAAGATGGGTCGAACTTAGCCCGGACGGGTCGCAGCGAGTCGTGGATCTAAAGAATCGTCCATGAAAGGATCGCGCTCATCACCCGACCATCCCGGCGAGCGAGCTGCTACCACCCGCCAAAGCTCCTGCTCAAGCAGACGCGAAAGTGCCCCGAAGAAACCCGATTTTCCATCTGGGCTGGATTTTCCGCCGCCCGATCGAGATTTGAGCAGCGCGGCAGTGAGCCTCACCCTCACTCCGAATCCCCCATTTTTCCGGCGCATTAAAAATCCGTTGACAGTGCCACGAGCGTGAGCGTTCCTCTGCCTCCCATTCGTTGCAGGGTGGAGCAGCCTGGTAGCTCGTCAGGCTCATAACCTGAAGGTCGTCAGTTCAAATCTGACCCCTGCACCCAATTTGATCCCTCGTAACCGCAAGGTTACGGGGGATTTTTGGTTTTCACTGCCGATGCAGGGAAACACAGGAAGATGCATCTTAATGAACGCTTCCGAGCGTGACTTGGGCGATACACGTTGGGGATGAATCAGGGAGGAGTGAGCTCCCTCTGTAGCTCCCTTCACCGCCTTGGCCCAAAAAATCGGATACGAGCCTGTTTCATGGGGTGCTGCGGGCCGAGTCGCCGGCGTGGCGAAGGCACTTTCTCGCCGTCATTTCGCGGATCTGCTCCCCGCGACAACGCAACGCGACATTTATGCTGTTTTACTCGCGCCCCCCGCCAAACACCACGGTGTCTGGAGGCAGGTCGGTCACGCCACGCCGGCCAAGGCTCGTGGTTACGCTTTTGATGGCAACTTTTGGGTCCGACATTCTGCGACATTAGGCTCCGCCATAGATGCGGCCAATAGACCGGCCATAGATGCGGCCAATAAACCGGCCATAACTTGGTCACTGTTTCATAAGATCAATTGCTTTTATTAATTACATATTTCTAATTGAAAATTACTAACAGATGTTTTAATCGGCCATTGAAACCCCAAAAGTACCGGCCATAAATGACCCATAAACGCGAAATTTATTCAAACGAAGCAGCGATGGAGCCGCTCATGCCCACAGATGCCTCTGGCAGGCTTCGGGAGAGTGCATCTCGACTCCTCGTTCAATCAGCTAAGCTCGCTGGGACTCTCCATCCCATCACTCGCGCTGGTGTCGCCCAACTGGTGGTGAACATGAACAGCTACTACTCGAACCTAATCGAGGGCCACCACACCCATCCGGCTGATATCGAGCGCGCCCTTAGAAACGATTACTCGACAGAACCGGCCAAGCGCGCGCTTCAACTGGAAAGCGCTGCTCATGTAAAAGTTGAGTTACTGATGACTCAGCGTCTTCAGCAGCCGAACGTAGATGTGTGCGCGGATTCTTTTTTTCAGACTCTTCACCGCGAATTCTACGAGCGCATGCCGGCTGAATTCCGCATCCAACCTTCCGGAAAAATAATCGAACCGGGGGAATTCCGAAAGGGTGAAGTGGAGGTGGGCGCCCACCTTGCTCCGACCTTTGGCTCCCTAGCTCGCTTCATGTCGCGGTTTGCTTCCGCTTATGATCTGAAAAATCTCGATCCGCTGGATCGAATCATTGCCGCGGCCGCTTCGCACCATCGTTTCGCATGGATTCATCCATTTCAGGACGGTAATGGCCGCGTGGCCCGTCTGTTTGCCAACGCTTACCTAGCGAGAGCTGGCGTGGAGACGGCCGGACTGTGGGCCATCTCGCGCGGGTTTGCTCGGCGGCGAGACGATTACCGCGCTATGCTCGCCAACGCCGACTCCGAACGCCAAGGCAGCCTCGACGGACGAGGAAACCTTTCGAACGAGGGGTTAATCATGTTCTGCGAATTCTTCCTCGGCACGGCCTTGGATCAAGTGAGCTTCATGTCAAAGACGCTCGACCTCGACGCGATGCAAGATCGGATCATGCGCTTTGCCGAGCGTTGGAGTACGCTCCATGATGCCCCGGTTGAGCTGGGGGCGCTCATGCGAGAGGCCTTCCTCCGCGGGTCTCTGCCGCGCAGTGAGGCGGCAAGAATCCTCAATAAACCCGAGAGGACCGCACGACGTTACGTTACCGATTTCATCGAGCAGGAATTGCTTCGCTCGGATTCAGTCGGCGGGCCGCTTTCGATCTCATTTTCGAGTAAGACCGTCGGCTACTTCTTTCCGCGGCTTTATCCTGAGGGCGTCGAAATCTAAGCTCTACCTCACTACTTCGAAGCAGGGTCTTCCGACCCTACCCCTCCGAAAATCCGGCCCACGATTTCCCGATTCTGGGGCTCAAAAATCAGCTACTCGTTGGCTATCAAAATAGACTAACCACGCCGACAAGCACTCGCTGGCAATCTACCCGCGATCTTCCACAAGGCCGCTGGCACCCAGCCACGATTCTTGACCGTCCTCTCCACCGCGCCGAGACCGTCGTTATCGAAGGCAAATCCCACCACATGAAAGACCGCCACACGGACGAACCAGCCGGTGGGACCGCCCTGACACGCGCACCGCCCAAGCGTTCGCCGCTCCGCCGCCGGCACCCGCAACAGTAACGGCGGCCTCGTTTTATCTCAGGTGACTTTTCAACCGCCAGAAACAGTCGCTGTTCGCGCCGCCGGTCACATCGGTAGGCGATCGTGATCTGATGGTATCCAACATCCCAACACCGAGTGCCGAGGCTGTTCCAACGGCAGGGCCGGCATGGGCTGATGCCCAGCAAGGGCTTGGTTTGAGCTCAGGGTAACGACAGAGGGACGTTGCTGCCACTATGGCTGGCCGGAAAGTGGATTGTTAAGGGGATCTCATCCGGGAGGAGTTTGGTGGTGGGGAACGGGGCCTGAGCGGGGTCGATGTCCCTGCCTTCGTTAGAAGTGCTGGGCGGATCAAATAGCGGGCGATTCGATGCGGTGAGGAAACCCGCTGCCGGTATCTCTGCCCCGAGGGGGAGGGATGCATTTTATCTGCGATCAATCCCGCTCATTGAATCGCTCCGCTTAAAACGTGCCCTTCACGCCCAGCGTCCACAACGCGCCGTATTCCACGTACTGGATCAGACGGGCATTGCTCGGCGTCGAAGGCCCGATGCGCTCCGATCCCTCCGGGGTATCGAACAGATTGCGCGCACTGAAGAAGATGGAGAAACGCCGTGTGAGCCGGTAGTCGCCATTCAAGTCGGTGTACAACCGTTCCTTGGACCAGATATATGTTTCCGGCGCAATTCCCCGGCCGATGACGGGCGCGCCCTGTTCGTGGGGGCGCAGGTTCCAATTCATCCGCAGGCTCAGGCGGTCCCGCGCATAGGTCACACCCCAATTAGCCATCCGTGTAACGCCGTTGAAACTACGGGTCACGTCCCCGGTCTTATGCTGCGCACTACCGTTGACAAACACCTGCAACCCGCGGGCCCATTCCGGCAGAAAGGTCAGCGCCTGCTTGTAGTTAAAATCAATCCCGTCCATCCGCACCGTTCCGGGAATATTGTAATTCGTCAGCACCTGGTGCTGGCCGAATTCCGCCGGGTTGAGGTTATAGTAAGAGAGAAACGCCGCATCCACCGGCAGGGTGGTCGTCCCGAAGAAATTTTCGGTATCACGCCGGAAGACTCCGACGGAGAAGAGGCCGACGGGCTCGAAATAGTACTCGAGCATGACCTTCACGGTTTTCGCCTTCCACGCCTTGATGCCGGCGTTGTTGACCCGAATCAGGGTGTCGTTCGGCGGCGTCGCCGTCGGATCCGGCAAAACCAGACCGCCAGAATATTGGGCGTAATTCGGCCGGCCCACCGACGTGAAATACGCGGCACGGGCGATCAAGTTTTCCCGCAGATTAAAGGTGGAGTTCAGGCTCGGGAAAAACCGGAGATACTCCTTGTTAACATTTTCGCCGCGGCGGATCAGGATGAGCCTAGCCCTGGCCAGCGCATCGGTCGTAATGAGGACCGGCTTGCCGTCGCTGCCCAACAGAATCTTGCCACTGGCGTTGCGCTGGTAATTGCCGGTGGGGTCGGTGAGCAAGCCGGCACCGATGACATTAGTCTGCTCCGCGCGGACGCCGCCGATAAATTTCAAGCGGCCATTTAGGAATGACACATCGCCACGCACGTAAGCTGAGGAAATCGTCTCCTTGGCGTAGTTCGAATTGGTCGTGATTCGGGTGTAGGTGGTCGTCGGATCGGTCGTGAAATAAGCCGGATTGGTCCGCCAGAGGTCCAATAATTTACCACCGTCGATCGTTTGGTAATTCCCTAAACCGAAACGGGAAGGGCGAAGCGAATAGAGGTTATTGTCCACCGCGACCGCCGCGCTGTCGTCGCTGCCAACCGCGTTGGGCGTCGTGCTGCCGCGACCGTCTTTGCCCACAAAACTGTAAACGGCGTTAGCCACATTGCCCTCGGCCCGGCTGAAATCGCGGGCGGACTGGCGGAAATCCAAGCCCATCTTCACCGCCACCGGAAAACGCCACGCGATGTCGCGGCCCACGTTGACATAGGCGTTCCGCTGGATGTCGGTCGTCATGTTGGAATTGTTCGCCGCCCCCGTCAGCACATAGCTGTTGATATTCCGGGCGTCGACCGGCGCCCCATTGATTCCATCCGTCACGGTAAATTTGTCCGGGGTCACCTCGGAGATACCGTCGAACCGCAGGGTCACTCCGGTCCGCGTAGCGGTCGCAATGCTGAAATAACCGGCGGTCTCAGGAGCCTGATTCGTGATAAAATTATCCGAGTACGAATAGGCTAGGCCTACGTCGGCCTTCCAGATCGGCCCGGTATGCCAGTAGCGCAAGGAGGGCATGTAGGACTTGCCGATACGGTCGATGTCGGAGTTGTTGTCGATGGTGATGGTGCCGCCGCCCACGGTGCTTTGGGTGAAGGTCGGGCTGAAACCACCTGGCTGCACGCGATCAATCGTGTAGGTCGTCCGGCGCTTGTTGAACACCATGGCGAAGTAGGTGCTCTGCACAGAAACCGAAATGCGGTCGTGATCGCTCAGCTTGTAATCCACCGTCGCGGCGGCCGCCGAACGGGTGGCCATGAACGGACTGTCCTCGACCGCGATGCTCGTCATATAAGGACGGTCCGAGGTCGTGTCGGGAAACGCGTCACCCGTAGTCGCCGTGCCAGTGCCCCGCCAGGTGCGCGAGACGCGGTAGGTCGGCTGGTATTGGGTCGACGTGCCGCCGGACAGGGTGAAGCCGAATTTTTTGTTCACCGGTGCAATGTAGGAGAAGTCAAAGCCCGGGGTAATCTTGCGCAGGGATTTCAAGCCGGGGCCCGGCGTCTTGTTAAAATCCAACTCGCTCGAGCGGCCGAGGAGGTAGGCGGTGCTGGTGAAGGCCGGGGTCGAACGTTCGAAGGCGCTGCGCGGGACGAGATTCACGGAGCCGGCCAGCGCCATACCGGGCGACTCCGGGGTCGGAGTGTACGAGACTTCGATACGGGAAAGCGTACTGGTCGAGATGTTCACGAGCTCGACCTTGCGATTGGTCGCATTTTGCGCGCTCGCTAGGTTGAAGCCGTCCATCATCACCGGCACGTTGTCGGCGGGCACGCCGCTCATCGAGATGCCCATCGGCGCGCCGTCGATGTAGTCTAGGGTCACGCCCGGAACAAACTTCAATAGCTCGCCGATGTTACCGTCGGCCACCGGACCGAATTCATCGGCGGCAATCACGTTTTTAATGTTAGGGGCGAAGCGCTGTTCGTTGATCGCGATGGCGGC
>CAMCWW010000076.1:0-17286 GCA_945882935.1 Opitutus sp. GAS368 | reverse complement strand
ACCAAGTCAGACCAAGCCCTACATCTGTCCTCGACAGGGAAAAGAATTGGTGCCCCCACGGAGAGTCGAACTCCGCTTTGGTGGATGAGAACCACCCGTCCTAGCCGATAGACGATGGGGGCAATGAAGGAGGCGAAAAGCTCTGGATTTTGCGCGACGCGTCAAGCGCGAGTTTTTGGTTTCCCGGCGAGAAGGCCGACCCGATCCGGCCTCAGTAGAAGACCGCGCGGTCGAGACTGCGGTATTGGATGGCCTCGAGCAAGTGAGGGGACTCGATGCGTTCGGCGCCGGCGAGGTCGGCGATGGTGCGGGCGACCTTCAAAATGCGGTCGTAGGCGCGGGCGGAAAGCGAGAGTTGCTCCATGGCTTGCTGGAGCAAGTCGCCAAGGGCGGTATCGATCCCGCAGTGTTTGCGGATCTGAGCGTGGGTCATGCGGGCGTTGGCGGTGGTTTTGGAGCCGGAGAAACGGGTGTGTTGCACCGTGCGGGCGGTGTGAACCCGCGCCCGAATCACCGCCGAAGATTCGCCGGGCTTTTCGGAGCGAAGATCGCCGATGGCCAAGGCAGGAGCCTCGATGTGCAGATCGATGCGATCAAGGAGAGGGCCGCTGATGCGGGCGCGGTAACGCTGGACCTGCGAGGGCGTGCACCGGCACTCGTGCTTCGGGTCGCCGAGGTAGCCGCAGGGGCAGGGGTTCATCGCCGCAACCAGCATGAAAGCGCAGGGCAGGGTGACCTTGCCCGCGCTGCGCGAGATGGTGACGTGGCAATCTTCGAGGGGCTGGCGGAGGACTTCGAGCGCGGAGCGTTTGAACTCGGGGAGTTCGTCGAGGAAAAGCACGCCGTGGTGGGCGAGCGAGATTTCACCGGGGCCGGGAATGGTCCCGCCGCCGAGCAGGGCGATGTCGGAGACCGTGTGGTGGGGCGAACGAAAGGGCCGGGTGCCCCAGGGAGTCTCACCGGAAATCGTGCGGCCGGCGGCGGAGTGGATGCTGAGAATCTCCAGGTGTTCGTCGAGGGTGGGCGGCGGCATAATCGTCGGCAGCCGTTTCGCGACCATGGATTTGCCAGCACCGGGCGGGCCGATGATCAGGAGATTATGACTGCCGCTGACGGCAACCTCGACGGCGCGACGCAGGGCGTGTTGGCCCTTGATCTCGGAAAAGTCGCCAAGACCTTCGGTGGCTTGGGGGCTGGCGGGTCGAGCGTGCGCGAGGAGGGGGTCAAGCGGCGTCAGAGGCTTCTCACCGCTGAGAAAACGGAACGCTGCGTCGAGCGAGGTGACGCGATAGACGGCGATGCCCTCGACGAGCGAGGCCTCTTCGGCAGAGAGGGCGGGGAGGAGTACGCCGCGCTTGCCAAGGGAGCGGGCTAAGCGAGCCATGGCCAAGGCTCCGCGGACGGGGCGAGTCGCGCCGGAGAGACTGAGTTCGCCGGCGATGAGGAAATCGTCGAGCGCGGGCGCGATGAGCTGCTTGGTCGCGACGAGAATGCCGAGGGCAATGGGCAGATCGTAGATCGGCCCCTCCTTGCGGAGGTGGCCGGGGGCGAGATTGATCGTGGTGCGCGTGCGCGGCGGGCGAAAGCCGCTGTTGCCCAGCGCGGAGAAGACGCGGTCCTCAGACTCCTTGACGGCAGCATCGGGCAAGCCGACGAGATAGATGCGCGGTTCGCCGACCTCGCCGGCGTTTACCTCGACGTGGACGGGCTCCGCGTCGATGCCTTGAAGGGCGGCGGATAAGATCGTTGCGAGCATGAGCCGGTTGGTGGCGGAGTCAGGTCGTTGCCGCTAAAAGCCGTGCGCGCATCATCGAACGGTTTTTTTTGGCGGCGGCGAGGTAAGGGTTGAGCCCGCGCGGGAAGGGCTCGGCCAAAAAATGCTAGAGGCCGCCGAAATCAGCGTTGAGTCGGGGTCGCGCAAAAATTTCGGGAGTTCAAGTTGCCGGCAGCTCGCCAGCGGCTCGATCTCGGCGCGGTGACGGCTGGCGAGGAGCTCGACCGGGCGGGCGGTCGCGAGCAAGGTGGGCGCGAGAGGGTGGTAGCGCCGGCCGATCGCCAAATAATCGGGATGGCGACCGGAAAAAAATGCCTCGATGTCGGCGAAAACCCGGTCGATCCAGGCAATTGTTACGCCTTGAACGAGCGCCTGAACGGTTTGATGGCCACACGGGCCGACGGCTTTCCCAGATTTGGTATCGATGATCTGGGGCATGGCTAAACGAATTGAAAATCGCGTTGCCTCGGTGGGCGCTTGGCGAAATTTTTTAGAGATGATAAGGAATTTGTGGAAAAGAGGCGCAAGCCCAAAGCCGGCGATGAACGCCGATGCACCATGATTCTAGGACTAACTGGGGGGATTGGGTGCGGGAAATCGACGGCGGCCCAGAAATTCGTCGCGTTGGGATTTCATCTCGTTGATTCGGATGCTCTGATCCGAAACCGAGTGCTCCAAGACCCGGCCGTGATCCGGCAGATTTTTGCACGATATGGAGATACGATTTTACTGCCCGACGGTCGGGTGGACCGGTCAGCTTTGGCGGCGCGGGTGTTTGGTGATGACCGCGAACGGGTCTGGCTGGAGGAACTTTCGCACCCGATTCTGTTCGGCATTTGGCGAGAAGAGTTGGCGTTGGCTTCAGTGCGACGGTGGATTTTTGAAGTGCCGCTGCTCTTTGAGCAGGGATTGGAGAATTGGTTTGATTTCACGATCTGCGTGGCGTGTTCTGATGACCAGCAAATCGTTCGTCTGGAGCAACGCGGTCTGTCGCGAGGTCTCGCCGAACAACGGATTGCGAAGCAACTCCCCCTGGCGCGCAAAGTTGAACTTGCCGACAAGGTCCTGTGGAACGACGGGACCCTTTTATTTCTCCACGCTCAGATCGACACGCTCGTCGGTTCCTTACCCAACTAATTCCTTCAGCTCATTCTGCCCACTAAAAGTCGGGCGTTAAGCACTTTTCCATCATGGCCCTTTCTCCCAAATCCGACGGCGAATCTTCGTCTTCCGCCAAACCCGCAGCGACTGCGTCCAAAAAAGCCAAACGGCCGGCCAGTCCGCGGGTGGGTAAGCCTAAAGCGAAGGCCAAGGCCAAGGGGAAATCGGCCGAGGCGGAATTGTCTTTCGAGGGTCCGGCGGTCACGAATTACGAAACGCCGGCACCGTCACCCCAACCGATTTTTGTGCCGACGCCTGCCCCGGTTTCGACGCCGCCCGCCGCGATTTTTGTTTCTGACCGCTCACCCTCCCCGGGACCGTCGGAAAGGCCTTCGACTCAAGCTTCCGGCCATGATTTTGGCGGGAACGAAGGGGGCGACTTCAATTCTGCGCCGGCTTCGGAGCAGGGTTCCGGACCGGGCGGCGGTGGACCGGGCGAGCCGCAGGGTTTCAGCGGAAGCGGCGGCAACGGGCAGCCCGGCGGCGGCGGTGGCGGACGCGGCGAGTGGCAAGGCCGGGACGCTTGGAAGCGCAATAAACGGAAGCGCGGACGCCACGGTGGTGGACCGTGGCAGCCCGGCGGCCCGGGCGGTGGCGGATTCGGTGGTGGAGGTGGAGGTGGAGGTGGGCCAGCGCCCGCCTATCCGCCGCAGCCTTTGCCGCCCAGCGCGCCGCAGGTGTTTGGGGATTTGCCGAATCCGGCCCGCTTTACCACGGTCTCCGCGCTCGATACGTTGGCGGCCGAAGTTTCGTCGGGGGGAGGCGAGCCGTTGGTGTTGGACGATCTCTACACGCTGACGTTGGCCGAACTCACGGCGTTTGCCCGACGTGAGGGGATCACGTTTGAAGGTGCGCCTAATCGCCGGACGTTGCAGGCGCAGATTTTTTCGGCGGCGGCGGCGGCCAAGCGGCCGATCTTAGACCGGGGCTACATCGATATGACGGACCGCGGCGCGTTCATCGTGCACGCCCAGGGCAATTATCGGCTCTATCCGGACGATGCCTATCTGCCGGAAAGCTTGGTGACCCGCTATGGTCTGAAGCGTGGCCATCACGTGGAGGTGCTGGTGCAAGCGCCGCAGCCCGGTGATCGTTGTCCGGCCGTCGTGCGGGTCGACAAAGTCATGGGGCTCGCGCCCGAGGCCATTGCCAACGTAACGCCGTTTGAGGAGCTGACGCCCTACTACCCGCTGAAGCGTATTTTACTGGAATCCGAAGAGGTCGCGAAAGACGTGTCCATGCGGGCGGTCGACATTTTGACTCCGATCGGTTTCGGCCAACGCGGCCTGATTGTAGCCCCGCCGCGCACCGGCAAGACGGTGCTCATGCAAAACATCGCCAACTCGATTTCGGCGAACAGTCCCGAGGTGAAGTTAATTTTGCTTTTGATCGACGAGCGCCCCGAGGAGGTCACGGATTTCCGCCGGCACACCAAGGGTGAAGTGGTTTCATCCACCTTTGACGAAACGCCCGAGAGCCACGTCCACTGCGCCGAGATGGTGGGTGAAAAAGCCCGGCGCTTGGTCGAGCAGGGGCAGCACGTCGTCATTTTGCTGGATTCGATTACCCGGCTCGCCCGGGCCTACAACGCGCTCTCCGGCAATGGGGGAAAGACGATGTCCGGCGGCTTGGAATCGAATGCGTTGCAGAAACCCAAGCGCTTCTTCGGCGCCGCCCGAAACATCGAAGGTGCCGGCAGCCTCACGATCATCGCCACCGCGCTGGTCGACACCGGTAGCCGGATGGACGAGATCATTTTCGAGGAGTTCAAAGGCACCGGCAACAGCGAGATTCATCTGGACCGCGGTCTCGTCGAACGCCGGATTTTCCCGGCCATCAACATCGACCGCTCGGGCACGCGCAAAGAGGAGCTCATCTACCATCCCGAGGAACTCCAACGCATCTATGGTTTGCGTCGGGCGATGCAGGGCCTCGGGCCGATCGAATCGATGGAGATGCTGATCACGCGGCTCAAGAAGACCAAATCGAACGCCGAGTTCTTGCTCAGTCTCAGCCGCCAATAATCATCCATCATGAGCGATTTCTCATCTGCCGGTTCCGTGTCTTCGGTCGCTCTGGCGCCGGGGGCGGATGAATTTATTGTGCAGTTGGCCTTGGAGCGGACCTTAGTTGCTCCGGCGGCGGTCGAGCGCGCCCGCCGGCAGATCGCCGAGCACGCGGATCTGGCGACGCCGGCCCCGCGACTGCTGGCCTTACTGGTGGCCGACGCCGGTTTGGATCTCCGGCGCGTGGCGGAGTTTTTGGCGGCCGATTTCGGTCTGCCGCTGGCGCCCGATTTGGGCGTGGTGCGAGTTTCGGGCGACGTGCTGGGACTGGTGCCGCGGGATTTTGCGGCGCGCTATAAAATTCTCCCGTTTGCCCATGAGGGTAGGGTGCTCAAGCTGGCGATTTCCGACCCGATCGACACCGAAGCGGTCGATAATTTGGGCCACATGTTGAAGCTCACGATCGAGCCGCACATGGCGGCGGCCGACGACATCGCCGCGGCCATCGATCGATTCTACGGCAAGGATGCGGGCTCGCTGGACCAGTTGCTGAGCAATCTCTCGGCCCCCGGTAACGGGGATTCCGCCGTTGCTTCGACCGAGGCCAGTGGACTCGGCAACGTGAGCGATACCGACGCCGATGCTCCCGTCGTGAAATTGGTGCACAGTATCATTCTGGAAGCGATTCAGCGGCGGGCTTCGGATATCCACATGGAGCCGCTGGAGAAACGTTTCCGGGTGCGCTACCGGATCGATGGCGTGCTCCTCGAAGTGGAGAATCCGCCCAAGCGCCTGCAGCTTTCAATTGTTTCCCGGCTGAAAATTATGGCCAACATCAGCATCGCGGAGAAACGGATTCCGCAGGATGGACGCATTCAGATTATGGTTAATGGCCGGCAACTCGATTTGCGCGTTTCGTCGCTGCCGACGGCGCACGGCGAGAGCATTGTGATGCGCATTCTCGACAAGGAAGGCCTGCAACTCGGTTTGCCGCAGCTTGGTTTTTTCAGCGATGACCAGAAGGAGATGGAACGGCTCATCGCGATGCCCGATGGGATCGTGCTGGTGACCGGACCGACCGGCTCAGGTAAAACGACGACGCTTTATTCCTGTCTGCACCACATCAACAAACCCGACCGCAAGATCATCACGGTGGAGGATCCGGTCGAGTATCAGCTCAACGGCATCAACCAAGTGCCGGTGCGGGCGGATGTGGGGATGACCTTTGCTTCGGCGCTGCGATCCATGCTCCGGCAGGCGCCCAACATCGTTATGATCGGCGAGATTCGAGATCTCGAAACGGCCGAGATCGCGATCAACGCATCTCTGACCGGCCACATGGTATTCTCGACGTTGCACACCAACGATGCGCCCAGCGCCGTGACGCGCTTAATCGATATCGGCGTGAAGCCGTTCTTGGTTTCGACCTCGTTGCGGGCGGTGCTCGGTCAGCGACTGGTGCGCAAGATCTGCCCCAAGTGCACGCAGCCCTACCAGCCGACCGCCGCCGAACTGCGCTCGCTCAACATCTCCCCGGCGATGGCCTCGGCGGCGAATTTTGCCAAGGGCACCGGTTGCGCCAATTGCAATGGCACCGGATTCCGCGGCCGGCTGGTGATCGTCGAGCTATTTCTGATCAACGAGGACGTGCAGCGGTTGATCTATGAAAACACCGGTTCTGCACGACTCCGGGACAAAGCGCGGAGCTTCGGCATGCGCACGATGCGCGAGGATGGCTTGCGCAAAGTGACGGCTGGTCTGACCACGATCGACGAAGTCGTTTCGATCACCGTCGGCGACGCCAGCTAACGATGACTTCGTTTCCGCCCGCGGCCGCACCGTCCCATGCGATGCATTACGAACTGAACGAGCTACTCGATCTCGTGGTGGACCAGAATGCCTCGGACCTTCACCTCCAAGTCGGCCAGCCGCCGACGTTGCGGCTCAGCGGCAGCATGTTGCCGATCGACGGACCAGCGCTCACGCCCGGCGATACCGAGAGGCTCATGCAGGCAGTCACGCCCGAAAGCCACATCAGCAACGTGAAGCTCAACGGCGGAACCGACTTCGGTTTTGCGTTTGGGGAAAAGGCGCGTTTCCGCGTATCGGTCCTCCGTTCGAAGGGCTGCTACGGGATGGTGATGCGGCAAATTCCCAATAAACTATTTGGCCTGCGAGAACTCGGTCTGCCGGACAAAATCCGCGAACTGCTTTATCGGCCGCGTGGTTTGATCTTGGTCACCGGGCCGACCGGCTCCGGCAAGTCCACGACGCTGGCGTCGATGATAAACTACGTGAATGAGAATCGCGACGGACATATCATCACGATCGAAGATCCGATCGAGTATTTGCATGCGCACAAACGGTGTGTGGTCACCCAACGCGAAGTGCACGTGGACGTACCGAGTTTCTCTGAGGCTATTCGTCGCGCGCTCCGGCAGGACCCCGACGTTATTTTGGTGGGCGAGATGCGCGATCTCGAGACGATCGAGGCCGCGCTCACCGCGGCCGAAACCGGGCACTTGGTCTTCGCCACGCTCCACACCAACAGCGCCGCGAAGACGGTCGACCGCATCGTCGATGCCTTCCCGGCCAGCGTGAAAGAAATGATTCGCACCCAACTGGCTTCGTCCCTCGTGGCGGTTATCTCCCAGGTGCTTTGCAAAAAAATCGGCGGGGGGCGCGTGGCCGCTTTCGAAATTATGGTTAACAACACTTCGATTGCTTCCCTCATCCGGGAAAACAAAACCTTCCGTATTTCCTCAGACATTCAGACCGGGTCCAACTTAGGCATGATCACGCTGGACACGCATCTCCTGAGCCTAGTGAATCGGGACCTGGTTTCGGCCGACGAGGCGCTCGAAAAAGCTCAGGACCCCTTGATTATGCGGGAAAAATTAGTGCAAAGCGGGGCGCAGTTGCGTTCTCTTTGATCAACCTCACCCGTCACCTATCCCAAATGTTTTCCACTCACAGCCCGGCGGTTTACGAGTTTCTGAGGGACCATAAGATCGTCGCGCTCGCGCAACTCGACGAACTCAACGCAGAGCACAAAGCCACCGGCAAGCCGTTGGCCGATGTCGTCGTGGATCTTGGGCTGATCGAAAAATCCGCGTTGCTCCAACGGATCGCCGCGCATCTGGGCTACGACTACCTGCCGGATATGCCGGCCCAATTTCCCGGCGATGCGATCGCGGCCCTGCCCGGAAAACTGGCCCGGGACTACGCGGTCATGCCGATCCGAGTGGATAGTTTTAGCATCGATCTGTTGGCGGCCGATCCTTTCAACGGCCACGCAGTTGACGACCTGACTTTTGCGCTGGGCCGAAGCGTGCGCCTGTTTCTGTCCGACCCGGAGAAAATCGACGTCCAAATTCGCCAGCACTACGGCGAAGACGACGCCAGCATCGCGGATCTGTTGGAAGAGATCAGCACGGGCGAATTCACGCAGGATGAGAGCAAGCTCTCCGCCCACGACATCGAGACGATGGCGGAGCAGACGCCGATTATCCGGTTTGTAAATCTCGTGATTGGCCAGGCCATCCGCGACAAGGCTTCGGACATCCACTTCGAGCCGTTTGAGCACGAGTTCAAGATTCGCTACCGCATCGATGGTGCGCTCTACGAAATGGCGCCGCCGCCCCGCTCGCTGGCGCTCCCGATCACCTCGCGGTTGAAGGTGCTCGCCAACCTCAACATCGCCGAGCGCCGCATCCCGCAGGACGGGCGCATCAAGATCACGCTGGGCGGACGACAGGTCGACTTGCGCGTCTCGACCCTGCCGACGCAGTTCGGCGAGAGCATCGTGCTGCGCGTCCTCGACCAGTCGGCAGTGCAACTCGAGTTGGCCCAACTCGGAATGCCCGAGGACGTCTTTAACGGGATCAACGATATCATCCGCCGGCCGAACGGTATTTTCATCGTCACCGGGCCCACGGGATCGGGAAAAACGACCACGCTCTACAGTGGTCTGCGGGTCGTGAACACGCCCGATCTCAAAATCCTTACGGCCGAGGACCCGGTGGAATACGAGATCGAGGGCCTCATGCAGGTCCCGGTGAATCCGCTCGTCGGGCTGACCTTTGCGTCGGCGCTGCGTTCGTTTTTGCGGCAAGATCCCGACATCATCATGGTGGGCGAGATTCGCGATTTGGAGACGGCGCAGATCTCCATCCAAGCATCGCTCACCGGGCATCTGGTGCTGTCGACCCTGCACACCAACGACGCTGCCGGTGCGGTGACCCGCCTCGTCGACATGGGCGTCGAGCCCTTCCTGATTGCCTCAACCGTCGAGGCGGTTTTGGCGCAGCGGCTAGTTCGCCGCATCTGTCCGCATTGCAAGACGGCCTACGAGCCGCCGGATTCGTTGCTCAAGCCCCTTGGGATCACGCGCGAGAGCATCGGCGACCGACATTTCTCGTTCGGTCGGGGTTGCGCCGTCTGCAATCAGACCGGTTACAAAGGCCGCCTTGGAATTTATGAGTGGCTCCGGATGTCCGAAGCGGTCCGCGACCTCGTCGTGCAACGGGCGCCGACGCTCCAGATTCGCCAGAAAGCGCTTGAGCAGGGCATGCGAACGCTCCGCGACGACGGGTTGCGGGCAATTTTTGATGGTCACACGACAATCGAAGAAGTCGTCAAATACACATGAGCACCGCCCCTAAACTCGCTCTGCGCCCCGCTGTCCCTCCGCCCCGAGAAAATCCCGTGCCGAAATCGGCTGCGGCCGGGGTCGCGCTGCGGGCGGCAGCGACGAAGAAAAAATCGCGGCCGATGACGTTTGGGCGCGTGCTCAACAGCAAGGGACTCACGATTTTCACCCGGCAGTTGGCCACCCTCGTCAAAGCCGGCATGCCGATTTTGCGGAGCCTCGAGGTCTTGGCCCGGCAGGAAAAGCGCGCGGGATTCAAAATCGTTTTAGACGAGATTGCGGATACCATCCGCTCGGGAGGGAATTTCTCCGAAGGACTGGCGGCGCATCCGAAGCTTTTTGACCGGCTCTATGTGAACATGGTCCGCGCGGGTGAGGCGGGCGGTGTGCTCTCGACGGTGCTGGAGCGGCTCTCGGTGTTCAACGAGAAGTCCGAGCGCATCAAGGGCAAGGTGAAGTCGGCCATGATCTACCCGGCCATCATATCAAGCGTGGCCGTCGCGATCGTTTCGATTCTCATGGTCGTGGTCGTGCCCCAGTTCCAAGCCATCTTCACGGGCATGCTCAAGGGGCAGCCCCTGCCGGCGCTGACCCAAATGTTGCTCTCCGTGAGTTTTTTCATGCGCGACAACTTTTTGCTCACGGCGGCAGCCGCGGCGGGAATTTATTTTGGCTTTGGTCTTTTCAAGAAAACGAAATCGGGTGCGCGGGTGATCGACTGGCTCCTGATTCATGCTCCGGTGATCGGCGACCTGATGTTAAAAGCGACGATTGCCCGGTTCACGCGCACGTTTGGCACGTTGCTTTCCAGCGGGGTGCCGATTCTGCAGGCGCTGATCATCACGCGGGACACGAGCGGCAACGTGCATGTCGCCAACGCGCTGAACCTCGTTCACGACCGGGTAAAAGAGGGCGACAACGTGGCCAAGCCACTGGAGGCGACGGCGATTTTCCCCGGCATGGTCACGAGTATGATTGAGGTCGGCGAAGAGACGGGCTCGCTGCCCGACATGCTCACGCGTATCGCCGACAGTTACGACGAAGAGGTGGACAACGCGGTCGCCGGGCTTACCTCGGTGATCGAGCCGATCATGATTGTGTTCATGGCGGTGGTCGTCGGCACGATCGTCATCGCGCTGTTCCTTCCGCTGGTGAGTATCATCGAGAGCCTCAAGTGAGTGCGGGCAATCGCCGCCCGGCCTGAGTGCGGCTAGTTGGGGACTTTCCGCGTAAGCAGAGGCGAACTCAGCCCCGGCAGACGTTCGGAAAATTCGTCGGTCTCGTTGGCCTGCCGCAGAGCGCGTTGGACCATGCCCATTTTGGCATCGAGGTTATCGATCATCGAGACGAAGACGGCCTCGGGGGCGGCGGCGTAGACGGCGGCGCCCCACTCGGGTTCGCCCTGATGGCTGAGCACGATGTGTTCGAGCCGTTCGAGGCGTTCGGGATCGAGTTTGGCGCGCAGACCGGCTTTGCGGACGAGTTGGTAGCCGAGAACGACGTGGCCTTGGAGGATACCGCGCCGGCTACGCTTGGTCGCGAGAGTGCCTTCGTATTCGATCGTTTTGCCCGTGTCATGCACGAGGATGCCGGCCATCGCGAGGTCGGCGTCGACTTCGGGATAGAGCGGGAGCAGGGCTTGGCAGGCGCGCGCCATGTGGGTCGTGTGTTCGAGCAGGCCGTGACGATAGGCGTGGTGCATCGCGACGGCGGCGGGCGACCAACGAAACTGTTCGCCGATCTCGTCGAAGACGGCCTGCACCGTGGCGCGCAACTCTGGATGAACGATGCTGGCGATGAAGCCTTCGAACTCGGTCCAGAGCGCGGCTCCATTCTCAGGTGCGACCTCGATGAGGTTCTCCAACATCGCCGAATCGGTCAGCTCGCTTTCGGGGACGATCGTCAGGCGCGAGAGTTTGGGCGAGAGCCGACCATTGTAATACTCGATCTTCCCCTCGACGCGGATGACGGCGCCCTCGCCGGCAAGCCGCAGGGCGTCGAAGCCGGGATTGTCACCGAAGACCGTGCAACCAAACGAGCCGGAGCGGTCGCCCAGATCGAGGTTCAGGAAGGGATTGCCGTTGGAGGCGGTCTTCACGGCGAGCTTCTTGATCACGAGCATGGCGGCGAACGGGGCTTTGCCGCCGGCGTCGAGGCCCTTGAGTTCGCGGACAGATGAAAAAGGGAGGGGGTCGTCAGCCATGAGATTTTACGAGTTGGGTGTAGGTCTTGAAGCAGGGATGGCGCACGTGGCCGAGCAGCGCGTAGAAAACGGATTCACTCGGCAAGACATGGGCGCCGGCGCGGGCGAGCGCGGCGAGACAGGCCGCGGCGTCGTCGGGCCGTCGGGCGCCCACGGCATCGCTGAGAAGGGTCACCTGCAGGCCGGCGTGAAGCGCATCGAGTGCGGTTTGATAGACGCAGATCGGCGTCTCAAGGCCGCACACCAAAAGGTGTTCGGCCGGGGCGAGGGCGTGGCGGATGGGGTCGTCGGCGAGCGCCGAAAACGTATCTTTACCGAAGGCCAGTGCCCCCGGGGCGGCCGAGAGAAGTTCGGGCGCGGTGCCACCGAGCTTGGCCGGAACCTGTTCGGTGAAGACCACGCGCAGGCCAAGGCCATGGGCGGCGGCTGTAACAAACTGGCACCGACGCAAGAGACGATCCCCGTCGGCCACCGCGCGGAGGAAGACCGGTTGCACGTCGAGGCAGAGGACGGCGATGCTGGCGGAGGCCGGGTCAAGCGGGATCGGATTCACGAGAAATAGGGACGACGGGCCTTCACTTGTACGAAACGCTTTTCCGGCAAAATGAAGGCGGTGAGGTGTCCGCCCATGGCGCAGGCCGTGTCGATGCCCACGGACCATTTGCGTTTGTAGATCTCGGGACGGGGAGTGTGGCCGTAGACGACGAACGGAGGGCCGTTCCAAAGATCCGCCCATGACGGGGCTGCGGGGGCCTCGGCGCGTTTGCAGGGCTGGCCCGCGGCGTCGATGACTTGGATGCGGGTGACGATTTCGGCCGGTTGTTTGTTCCAAGGCATGTCCGGCAAGAACCCGCCGTGGACGCAGACGAGATTGAGTTCGGGCTCCTCGTAAGTGAGGAGCATGTTTTCTAGGTAGGTCCAGTCCTCGGCCGTGAGTTGGTCGAAAGTCTCGAGGTCGTTCTCTTTGACGAATTTTAGGTCACGAGTGCGGCGGTAGTTCAGCAGCCGGAGCTCGTGGTTTCCGAGGAGTGAAATCGCCCGGTGCGCGCGGGCCAGTTCGAGGACGCGCGGGGTGTTGGGGCCGCGGTTTACCAGATCGCCCAAGAGGATCAGGCGATCATCGGGCTGGAGGTCGATCAGACGGAGTAATTCGGAGAATTCTTCGTGGCAGCCGTGGATGTCGCCGATGGCGATGAGGCGTCCGTTCATGCGTTGGGAAAGTGCTAGCGTCCGCCCTTCGCGGGAGTAAACACTAAAGGATATGGAAATGATTCTGCAGCCGCTGGCGACCGCGTGCTTGGTTTCGGGTCAGGCCTTTGCCGAGGGCGACGGCGTGGCGAGCTATCTCGTGCGCACGGCAAATCTGGAGATCATCCGGCACGATGTGCTTGCGACCCAAGTGGCGGCATTCGTCCCGGCGGGGTTCGTCGCCTGCAGTTGGGTGCATCCCTACAAGATGCGAAAGGCGGGCGAGAACCCCGAACGCACCCTGAAGTTGAATGCAGAGACGCTTTTCTTGGCGCTCGCCGATCCGGCGACGGAGCCGAGTCCGGAAAACACCCGCCTCGTACAGTTTCTAGCGTTTATGTTGGAGCGGAAAAAGCTACTCCGACCGAAAGGGCGCAGCGCCGACGGGACGAAAGATGTCTATGAACACGCCAAGACCAAGGTGCTGTATGCGGTGCCCAAGGGTGAATTGACGCCCGAGTTTTTCGTCAGGGTGCAGGCGCAGTTGAGTGTGTTGGTGGGGGAACCGAAGCCGAAGGCGACGACGGTTGCCATTGCCTCGACGGCAGAAGCCCAGACGGTGGTCACCCCATGATCACGCCCGAGCCCGTCCCTGCGCCCGTCCTGCCCGCTTCCGTTCCGATTGCGGCCCCGGTGGTAGCACCCTTTCTCAAGCTTAAAGCGAACATCAAGCCCCGCGTGGTGCAGGGGCACCCTTGGGTTTTTGTGAATGAAATCGAGGCGCTCATACCGGCGATTCACGACGGTACGGCGATCGAATGTCGGGATCGCACGGGGCGATTTATCGGCACGGGAATTTACAACAGCAAGTCGCAGATCGTCTGGCGGCGGTTGAGTCGGAATCGGGTCACGCTGGACGCGGCGTGGATTCGGGCGGCATTGGTGCGGGCGATCGGACGCCGGGCGCCGGGGACGGCACGGCGGTTGGTGTGGTCGGAATCGGACGAATTGCCAGGCCTCGTGGTGGATCAATTTGGCGACGCCCTCGTGGTGCAGATCCAGACC
Source organism: Opitutus sp. GAS368 (assembly GCA_945882935.1). Lineage (GTDB taxonomy): Bacteria > Verrucomicrobiota > Verrucomicrobiia > Opitutales > Opitutaceae > Tous-C4FEB. The sequence continues at coordinate 3,238 of CAMCWW010000076.1, read as the reverse complement.
TTGGCGCTGGATCGGATGACGGCGGTGATCAGCGATCTGTTGGCCGAGCTCTTGCAGCCGGCGGAGATTATTTTCCGCAACGACGCGAACATCCGGCGACTTGAAGGGTTGCCGTTGGAGACCCACACGCGGTCGGGGCAACCTTGGCTGCCACGTTGGGTGACGATCGAAGGGATGGATTATTGGTTGGATCTGGAGGGTGGTCAGAAGACCGGTTTTTATCTCGACCAACGGGCCCAGCACCCGCTGGTGGCGAAGTATTGCGCGGGCAAACGGGTGCTCGATGCCTTTTGTAATCAAGGTCCGTTTGCTTTGCACGCCGCGCGGGCAGGAGCGAGCGAGGTGCTTGGGCTGGATAGCTCCGCGGAAGCGATCGCGGCGGCGCGACGCAACGCGGAGCGCAATGCGGTGCGCGCGGTGTTCGAAGGGGTCAACGTCTTCGACTGGTTTAACGCCGAAGCGCGCGGGACCGAGGCGGCATGGGATGTGATCGTGTTGGATCCGCCGCCCTTTGCGAAATCGAAGAGCGCGCTCGATGGAGCGCTGCGCGGGTATAAGGAGCTTAACCTGCGGGCCCTAAAGGCGCTCGCGCCGGGCGGGGTTTTGGCGACGTATACCTGTTCCTATCACATGCAGGACGCGGAGCTGCGCGGCGTGTTGGCCGAAGCGGCGGCGGATGCGCGTCGACGAGTGCAGGTGCTGGAGTTTTGCCACCAGCCGACCGACCATCCGGTGCTGTTGACCATGCCGGAAAGCGAATACTTGCGTGGCTACCTACTGCGGGTGGAGTGAGGGGCGGTCGCCATGACTCGCCCCAAACGTGCTCTCATCGCGGATGACGAATTGCCGGTGCGGGTTGATCTCTAACGGGTGTTGAGTGAACTGCGGATCGACGCTTTTTCGTGAGCAGCGTTGGCGCAGGGGTTGGCGCCGATCGAACTCCAAAAGCGCACCGCTTACCCGCGGGGCGATCGGGATTCCGTCAACGCAGGGCGCTTTCGAGATCGCGGCGCAAGGCCTTGATCTCGTTGAGCTCTTTGCGGAGCGCCTCCTTTTCTTCCTTGGTTTTGGCGTAGGCAATGGCCTCCATCAGGTCGCGCTCTGACTCCATGAGGCTGACGCGCTCCTTCGCGACGGATTCGCGCTGAGAGGTCGTTTGGCCGCCAAAAATTGAGAGGGTCTTGCTGGAAGATTGGTTCAGGGCCCGGTCGGTGCCGGTTGACTTGATCTTCGCCTTCTCGCGCTCGATCTCCTTTTCCTGTTTGAACACTTCGAGTTCGATTTCGGTCGCGCGGGAGCGGCGCACCTCGACCTTGGGCAAAATCTCCGGCGTTTCAGCTTTTGATTTGGCGAGCTCGGCGCCGGTGGGCGCGGGCAGGTGGGCAGGAGCGCCGGTTTCGGATTTGCCGCTCACGGGCGCAGCGGTCGATTTCGGCGCAGTCTTGGCCTTGATTCGCTCGGCTTGGCGCGCGCGGATCATGGCTTCGGTCACGTTCGCCAATGGGGCCGGCGCAGCTGAAGCCGATGCGCTCTGCTCTGGAGCCTTGGTCGTGGGCGGGGTCGCGGGCTCGGCGGCGGTCAGCGAGGCGGCGAGGGCGACGGCGAGCCAGGCGGTGGAAAAGGTGGGCGCATTCATGTTGAGGTGAGAGCGTGCGAACGGGGGGTGAGGTTCCGAGGAAAAAAAAGACCGGGCCCGGGCCCGGTCTCGTAACAAAAGATGCGGCCGGGAGCGGCCGCGTGCCCAAGGCTTAGCGCCTGCCGGCGTAGATGGCGCTGGCGCCGAGCTCCTCCTCAATGCGGAGGAGTTGGTTGTATTTTGCCACGCGATCGGTGCGAGAGGCGGAGCCGGTTTTGATCTGGCCGGCGTTGGTGGCCACCGCGATGTCGGCGATCGTGACGTCTTCGGTCTCACCGGAGCGGTGCGAGATGATCGTGGTGTAGCTGTTACGCTGCGCGAGCTCGATGGAGTCGAGGGTCTCGGTGAGGGAGCCGATTTGATTCACCTTCACGAGGATCGAGTTGGCGGTGCCGGTCTCGATGCCCTTCTTCAGGAACTCGACGTTGGTGACGAAAAGATCGTCGCCGACGAGCTGCACCTTGTCGCCGATGGCGTCGGTGAGTTTTTTCCATGTGGCCCAGTCATTCTCGGCGCATCCGTCTTCGATTGAGACGATCGGATACTTCGAGCAAAGATCCTTGTAGTAGGCGACAAATTGATCGCCGGTGAAAGAGCGTTGGTCGGATTTCTTGAAGACGTAAGTCTTCTTTTCCTTCACGTAAAACTCGGAAGAGGCGACGTCAAGAGCGAGGAAGATGTCTTTGCCGAGCTTGTAGCCGGCGCCCTTGACGGCTTCGGCGATGGCGTCGAGTGCGTCGGTGGTGGAGGCAAGATTCGGGGCAAAGCCGCCCTCATCGCCGACGGCGGTCTGGAGGCCTTTGGATTTCAGAACCTTCTTCAGGGAGTGAAAAACTTCGGCGCCGGCGCGGAGGGCATCGGAGAACGAATTGAAGTTCCTCGGTACGATCATAAATTCTTGGAAATCGATCGGGGCATCGGAATGCGCGCCGCCGTTCATGATGTTCATGAGGGGAACGGGCAGAACCTTGGCGTTGGGCCCCCCAATGTATTTGTAAAGGGGAACGCCGGCGGCGGAGGCAGCGGCTTTGGCGGTGGCGAGGGAAACGCCGAGAATGGCATTCGCGCCAAGCTTCGCCTTGGTCTTAGTGCCGTCGAGTTTGATCATCGCGCGATCCACTCCGGTTTGGTCGAACGCATCGAAACCGATGAGCGCCGGGGCGATTTTGCCCTTCACGTTGCCCACGGCTTTTTGAACACCTTTGCCGCCGTAGCGATTTTTGTCGCCGTCGCGGAGCTCGATGGCCTCGTGCTCGCCGGTCGAGGCACCGGAAGGAACGGCGGCGCGGCCGAAATGGCCCGAGGCGAGTTTGACGTCGACTTCGACGGTAGGATTGCCGCGGGAATCGATGATTTCGCGGGCGGTGATAGCGCTGATGGTGGTGTTCATGAGTGAAGGATTAAGAGGAAAGGAAAGAAAAGCAGGGGCAGCAGAGAGGGAAAGGCGAAAGTAGAGTGGCGGAAAGATTCGGGAAAAAAGCGATTGCTGCCCGTTTAACTCCGGAGGGGATTGGCCTTGATTAAGTTGATCGGCACCTCGGAACCCGCCGTCTAAAAATTAACCGCCATGGGTGTAAAACGGTCGTTGAACCGCGAATGGAC
>CAMCWW010000075.1:0-17379 GCA_945882935.1 Opitutus sp. GAS368 | reverse complement strand
GATTGGAACCAGGTTCACCTGATCATCCGCGGTAACGTTTTCACGCACCTCGTGAACGGGCAGGTGATGAGCGTCGTCGTCGACGAAGATCCTGCCGCGCGCAGGGCCTCCGGCTTGATCGGGGTGCAGGTCCATGTCGGACCACCCATGAAGGTGGAGTATCGCAACTTCCTCTTGAAGACGCTCCCGGTCATCGCGCCGGCGCCGACCAAATAATTGCTTTCGATTTCTTTTGTTTTGGAAGCGCCCACTCGCCTCCCGTTTCGTCGCGTCGCAGACGACGGTCACAGCGCGAGAATTCTGGCCGCCTCATGGTCGGTCTCCCAATCCGAGACCGTGTAGGGCAGCGGTACGCCGCGACGCGCCGAGAACTCCATGAACTCCTCCAGCGCCATCCCCGCCACTTCTGCCGCCTTGCCAAGCGAAACGCGGTTTTCTCGGAAGAGCTCCAGCGCGATTAACTGCGCTGCGGCCCGCGAGGGCTGGAGGTCGGCGTCACCGGCCAGCGCGAGCAGTTCGGCGGGGAGTTCAACGTGCACGGTGGACATGGTGGTGACGTTGGCTACCCGAACGTTTGATGCAACCGGGGAAATCGAGGAAGCGAGTGCGCACCACTTCAAAGATGATAAACTGTTTCGTGATTTAGGGCAGCGTCCAAGGGACCGAGCCGAAAGGGTCACTTATAATCGGGAGAGGGGAATCAGGCCGGCCACCCAAAGGGGTCTGGCCGTTTTTTGTTAGTTTTACCACCGGTCCTGCGCGGCGGGGCGGCGGAGGTCGAGGGTGGGCCGGCCTGTTTTTGGGGAATCGATTTTGGAGCTGAGGCGGGATCGGCCGACAGTGTGGGGCCAGGGTTCCCAGCGGTCGTGGCGGCGTTGGGGCGACTCCAAAGCAATCAGGCGACCGCTTCCAAGACTGCCTTCGGGTGTTTCGCAGCGACGCGCAGGAGCACGCGGGCGGCGCCGGTGGGCTTGCGGCGTCCCTGCTCCCAATTGCGCAGGGTGGCCGGGCTGATGCCGAATGCGGATGAAAACGCTTTCTGGCTGAGGCGCAGTTTCGTGCGGATAGCCGTGACCGAGTCGGGATGAATGTGGTCCACCCGCGAGGTGGCCTTCTTGTTTCCGCGCAGGTAGGAGCCTGCTTCGCGGATGCCTTGGAGGAGGTTTTGGAAATCGGCTTCTTTCATGGGAATTCAGTTTTTACGAGCTGCGCGAGAATCTGCAGCTGGCGACGATCAAGGTCTTCCTGTTCGTTTTTGGCGTAGGCGACGATGAGCAAAATGAGGTGTTGGGAATTGACGTGATAGTAGATGACACGGGCGCCGCCCCGCTTGCCCCGGCCCTTGGCGGGTCGGCGCAGTTTGCGGAGACCGCGTCCACCGGGAATCAGATCGCCCGCGTGCGGATGCACAGCGAGGTGCATTTCCAAATCCAAGATGTCCACCTCAGACAAGAGGCCGGCGGCGGACTTCTCAAAAGCGGGAAATCGAACGAACTCCACGGTGGGAGAGTGCGCCATTGGCGTAACGTGTCAAGGGGCGGGCAAAGCGGATATCGGCGCGCGCTATCCAAATGAGTCTGGCCGTTATTTGTTAGTTTTGGGTTGGAGGTGGGGGTCAACGACGTCTGAGTCTGCAAAAGCGTCGGGCTTTGCTTTTTGCGATCACCGGCGGCCGCCGTCTGATCGCCATCACCCGAACGGGCGGAGCTCCGTGCTTTATGAGTCACTTCCACCCCACCCGCGCCGACGATCCGCCGCACGTGCCGCTGGCAGACTCGCCCAATCATCGACTCCAACCGTCGCGTCTCCCTTTCGAATTTCTTTCCGACGTTCGCTCGCTCAAAATTTTCACCGCAAAGATCGCACGATTTCTTCCGCTTCGTCGAGGTCCCCCGCGCGCCTATCTGCGCAACGCACTCACCGCCGCGGCCAACGTCACTTCAGGCTTTTTGTGGCCAAAAACTCGGTTCTCACCCGCGCTCACGCCTCCCCCGCGTCTCTACGCGCAACGCGCCCGCCGCCTCAGCCCCCGCCTCTCTCGCGCTGGTTTGCGGCCAACAAAATCCGCCTACCCATCCTAGGGCCGCTTCTTCAAAGCCGTTGCGCCCCCGGTTGTCCCGCCAGCTTGCGATCATGCGTGAGCAAGACCGCGCCGAGGTGCGCGTGATCGATCAAAATCAGCCGATCGGTGAGCCCAGGCTCCTTGGCCGCGTCCAACGCTTCCAATACCGCCGCTCCCGCCGCCGGCTCAATCAACCCGCTGGTCAGCACCGAGCGCAGTGCGCGACGAGCCTCTGCCTTGCTCACCCCATAATGGTGCTGCACGACCGCGTAAGCCTCGTCGATCACGATATTCACGGCCAAAATGGGCTCCGTGCCGGTCGCGCGCAACGCCGTGAGCTTCGACACCGTCGCCTCGAAATCCGCCGCCGGTTCACCCGTGAGCAGCCGCACCAAGACCGAGGTATCAATCCCGTAAGAGGGCATGATTTTTTGCCTTTTCGCGCCAGCCCGTGAGGTCAAAAGACCCGGCCTTGTTCCCGGCAATCCGCGCCCGCAACGGAGCAAGCTTACCGTGATCCACCGCCGCCGATTCCAGCCGCCACGTGCCGCGATCTTCGATCAGGGCAAGGTAATCACCCGGCTTGGCCTGCAGCGCCTGCAGCGTCGCCGCCGGGAACGTCGCCTGCCGTTTCGCCGTAATCTTGATCCGCAGCGTGGTTGCCATGCCCGGTAACAAATCTCGCCTTACCCGATCGTCAATCAGGTAAGGCAGTCCCTCCACCGGCTCCGGACACGCAGAGCGAGCCGAAGCGGTAAACGATGCCCGTTCGTCTCGCTGCGGCCCGAGCCAACGGGTCCGAGATGACCGTCATTCATTAGTTTTTGGTCGGGTTGATCAGCAAGAGCGGGCGAGGTCTGCTCCCACTCCACGTCCGGCCTTGCCGCGCGTGGCCGCCCCATTGCAACCGCCATGAAACTCCTCGCCCGCTTTACCCTCATCGGCTGCCTGCTCCTTCCTGCGTTCGCCCTCGCGCAATCCGCCCTCCCCGCCCGGAAAGTCGTTTTCACGGGCGGCCGCTTCGACGAAAGCACGCAGCGCGAACTCCGCGCCGCCGCGCCCAACCTCGACGTCGTCTTCCCCGCCCGCGACCGAGTGCTCGCCGAAATCGCCGATGCCGATGCGGTGGTGGGCGGGCTCACCCGCGAGCAATTTCGCGCGGCCAAAAAACTCCGCTGGGTGCAGACCGGTTCGGCCGGCATGGAAACGCTGCTCGCCGCGATCCCCGAACTCGTCACCAGCGAAGTCACCGTCACCAACATGAAAATCGTGCAGGGCCCGGAGATCGCCGATCACGCCTTCGCCCTGCTCCTCGGCCTGACGCGCCGTATCGACCGCGCCGTCGAGTCGCGCGCCACCGAGACGTGGCACTCGCTCGCCACTTTCGGCCCGCTCTTCGAGCTCCACCGCAAGACCGCCGTAATCGTCGGCGTCGGCGGCATCGGCACCCAAATCGCCGTCCGCGCCAAAGCCTTTGGCATGACCGTGATCGGCGTCGATCCCGCCGACCTGCCCTACGCGCCGCATCTCGACCGCTCCGTTCCGCCCGACCGGCTCGACGTCGTCCTCCCGGAAGCCGACGTCGTCTTCATCGCGGCCCCGCACACGCCTGCGACCGACAAAATGTTCCGAGCCGCGCAATTTGCGAAGATGAAGCGGGGTTCGCTTTTCATCGCCGTCTCGCGCGGGAAAATTTTTGACAACGATGCGCTCGTGGCCGCGCTGCAAAGCGGACATCTCGCGGGCGCGGGCCTCGATGTCACCGATCCCGAGCCGCTGCCGAAGGGTCACGCCCTGTGGAAACTGCCCGGCGTAATCATCACGCCGCATATTGCCGGCCGCTCCGATGGCGACGCCGCGCGTTACTTCGAGATTCAGAAGGAAAACCTCGCCCGCTTCGCGAAGGGCGAGGCGCTGCGCCACGTGGTGGACAAGCAGAAGGGGTATTGAGCTCCCCGGACCGCAACCGCGCCGGACCGGTTTCCGCGCCGGTTGCGGCAGACTTTATTTCCGTGCGGCGGCCACGCGACCTCGTGGATCGCGCCGCCACCCGGAGGCAGCACGGTGGGCCAGAGTCTGCGGGCGCCCAACTTTTTGACCCTACCTTTCTGACTTTCCCGGGCCTTTTCAGGCCAAGCGTAGGTCAGAAAAATGGAGTCATAAACATGCCGACCACCCGATCTAAGCACTGGAAACAGAGAAGAACCCTTTAACTTTAAAGAGTCGGCGTGCCTCACCGTTTCGCGAGGCGGGCGCTCAACTCGAGGTAGTCGCAAAGGACACCGACGTTACGGTTGAAGACCGCGCTGTTGATCCGGTCCATCACGGAGTATTCGCCGTTCCAGATTTTTTTTGGCGCGGGCGGCGTCTTGAATCGTTCGTTGCGCGAGATCCAGGCGCCGGAGGTTTCCTGAGCGTCGATGATCGCTTGCACCTCGCCCGCCAGCGTCTCGAGGCGGCGGGTGAGTTCTGCGTGGGAGAGCTCCGGGGTCTCGGCGCGCTTCAAACCCTCGCGGCCGAGTTTCAGCGCTTGCTCGTAGCGCCGGGTGACGGCGGCGATTTGCCCGGCGAGATTGATTTCGTAAGCGTAGCCGGTGCTGCGCTCGGGGCTGAGTTCTTCCACGCGGTTTACGCGCACCCGGCCGCGGTCGTAGTAGAGCGCCCGGTTGGTCCCGAGCTCGACGAAGCGCGCCCATTTGCCGTTGGGCAGGCGGATCTCCTGCAACCAACGCAGCGTGTCGGGGATCGGTTCGAGCAACGTCGCATCGCCGAGCGCGAGATACAGGTCGATCAGCGTGCCGAGGTTGCGAACGCTCTCCGGCGGCCCGAGCGACGCCGGCTCAAAGGCGCGGGCCCAGGCGGGCTGGAGAAACTCGTTGTATTGCTGCGACCAGCCGGGCTGGGGCGGCGGATTCTGGGAGATCACGATAAACCGCGCCACGCGACGCAGGCTCGCCGCGACGGCTTTGTCCCCGGGATCGAGCCGGTGCGCTTCGATCATGACGCGCACGCAGTCGTTGATGCCGCCGTCGTTGAAGGTGGCATAGTCGTGGTAGTTTCCACGCGGCGGATACAGGTGGGGCCAGCCTCCGTTCCCAAGCTGGGTGGCGAGCATCATGTCGAGCGCGCGCCGGGTGGCGGCGGCGAGGCGTTCGTCCGGGGCGGCGTGGTTCAACGCCAGGAGGAAGCTGATCGCCGACTGGCTCTGATTGTCGTCGAAGCTCACGGTCTCGTTGCTCAGATCGGCGAAGTTAATCGTGTGGTCCCAACCGCCGTGTTTGTTCTGGCCACGGATGAGCGCATCGGCCGCTTGGCGGGCGGCGGCGAGCGCCTGCGGGTTACCCGTCGCGAGGTAGGCGCGCAGGTAGGATTGACCGACGGCGGGAGTGCCCGGCGGTTGCACCTCGATGGTGTCGGCATCCTTGGGGCCCTCGCCCCAACGCTGGGACAAGTCCGGCGTCACCGAGTAAACGTAGCCGCCGTGCGCGTTGATGGTTTGAAAAAACGCGACACCTTTTGCGAGCGCGGCCTCGGCCCGGGGACGGACGTCGGCGGCGAAGAGACTTACGGGCAGCAGGGCCAGGGAAAACCAGCGGGTAGAGCTCATGGGGGCGTGAGGACAATCAACCGAAAAACCGCAGCAGGTGGAACCGCTAATTTCCGCCAATCGACGCTAATAAAAGAATATTGAACAGCATCCAACTCGACCGGTGAATCACCGAATCGGTGAATTAAAAATTCACTTCCGGAACAATTTTTCTTCATGGATTAGCGGGAATTAGCGAAGATTAGCGGTTAACCAACTGCCGAATTTAGGATCAAGAGAGGCGCAGAAGGGCTCGGCAAACCAGGACCACCTTTCCCTGCGTGAATTTTCGTCCGGGCCGAATCTGAAAATTTTGGCGATTCCGTTGGTCAAGACGGCCGTGACAAGACCGGCTCTAAACTTTTCCCCACGCCGTTCGACGGCGCCGCCATAGGCTCCGGGCGCACCCAGCACCGCCTCGCAGATACTGCTCCCGGCCACTTCTCCGTTTAGCCCAACTTTGCCCGAAGCCGGCAACATCCGCGCCCTCCCCCTGCGCGGCAAAAATGCTCCCCATTCGTCACACAGGCCCTCTTGAACTCCGGGTAATCTAAATCTCAATCCGGTCTCATTCCAAATACCTCCCCAGTGTAGCGCTCCGACCATGATCCGAAATTTCCCACCGCTTCGCTTTTTCCCGGGATTCCTCCCTCTCCGCGCTCTTATTTCGGCGCTCGGCGTCCTCCTCGGGCTCACCCAATTCATCGCCGCAGAAGAGACGCCCCCGCCGATCGTATTCGTACATGGGAACGGCGACACCGCCGCGCTTTGGCTAACGACCGCCTGGCGCTTCGAAACCAACGGCTGGCCCCGCGATCGTCTCCACGCGCTCGATCTCCCGCTGCCACTGGCCCGGGACGACGATGGCGTCGCGCAGCCCGGCCGCAGCTCCGCGACCGAGCTGGCCCTCCGCCTCCAAGCCGAGGTCGCGCGCGTCTCGCGCCTCCACGGCGGCGCGAAAGTCGTGATGGTCGGAAATTCCCGCGGCGGTCTCGCCATCCGCAACTACATCGCGAACTTCGGGGGCGCGGCTCTCGTCTCGCACGCCATCCTCGGCGGCTCGCCCAATCACGGCGTATGGGCCAATGCCGCCCTGCGTCCCGGCAGCGAATTCAACGGCGCGGGCCCGTTCCTCACCGCGCTGAATTCCCCGCCGGGTGCCTCCCCGGGAATTGAAGTCACGCCGGGCGTGCGCTGGCTGACCATCCGCTCGGATCAAAATGACAAATTTGCGCAACCTGACGGTTTCTGGATGGGCGCCAAAGGCATGCCGACCGGAGTGACCTATGACGGGCCTGCTCTCGGCGGCGCGACCAACGTTATCCTGCGGGAACGTGATCACCGCGAGGTCAGCTACCACGCCGAAGCCTTCACGGAGACTTACCGTTTCGTGACCGGTCGTTCTCCGGCCACCACCGAGATTGCCGAGGAGCCCGCGCCCACGTTAAACGGCACCGTCACGGGCTTCGCCGGTGGCAGCCAGACCAATCTACCCGTGCCAGGCGCGACGGTGGAGATCTTCGCGGTCGAGCCCACCACCGGTGCGCGAATCGGTCCGGCGAAACACCGGGCGACGGTGGGCGAGGACGGGCGCTGGGGCCCCTTCTCCACCGATGCTCGCACGTATCTTGAATTCGTGATCACCGCTCCGGGCCACGCCATCACCCATATTTACCGCACGCCGTTTCCGCGCTCGAGCGACCTGGTCCACCTCCGCGCCGAGCGCTCCCTCAAGGCCGAGGGCCGTCCCGCCGCGGTCGTCATTTTGACCCGGCCACGGGGGTATTTTGGTCTGCCCCGCGATGAGGTCGTGCTGGACGGAAAAAATCCTCCGGCCGGTATTCCAGCGGGAGTGGCCGGCGTTTCAACGACCCGGCTCGAATTGACCGAGGGCGCCGGACGGTCCGTGTCCGCCAAGTTTCGTTCCGGCGCGATCAGCGAACAGCTCACAGGTGTAGCGTGGCCGGCCGAGGAAAACCGCCTCGTTTTCCTCGAATTGCACCACTGATTTGGTCGGTTCGGTGACCGTCCGGTTACACGACGGTTAACTTGCGGTTACGGAGCGCTCGCCGCGTTGACGGAGCGCAGGGCGACGCCTCCCTTCGCGGCTCTTCCAACCACCATGCGAAAATTAACCACGCTGCTTGCACTGTCCGTTATTGCCGCCACGCCCTTCGCGCTTCACGGCGAAGAAGTCGTCGCGCTCGAAAAATTTGTCGTCACCTCCCAGAAGCGCACCGAGGAAATCAAGGATGTGCCGATCTCGGTCACCGCTTACAAAGGCGAGTTTCTAAATCGCCTCGGCATCGGCTCGTTCAAAGACCTCGCCCCCTACGTGCCCGGCCTTTTTATCCAAGAGCAGTCGCCCAACAATCCGGGCATCAATGTCCGCGGTGTCACCACCGACAGCGGCAATCCCAGCCAAGAAACCCGCGTTTCCATTTTCCAAGATGGCGTCTCGATCAGCCGTTCCCGCGGCAGCGTGGTTGAGCTCTTTGACCTCGAACGGGTCGAGGTGTTGAAGGGCCCGCAGGGCACTCTGTTTGGACGCGGCGCCCAGATCGGCGCCATTTCGATCATCCAGAACAAAGCGCAGAACGGCACCTTGGGTCAGTTCACCGCCGGCTTTGGCAATTTCGGCAAGATCGAAGCCTCCGGCACCTACAACACGGTGCTCGCCCCGAACCAGCTTTTTGCCCGCGTCGCGTTTTCCTACGTCGACCGCGAGGGCTCGATCGAAAATGTTGCCGACGGTTCGGATCTCAACGGTAAGAACACCCTCGGCATCCGCACCAGCCTCCGGTGGCAACCCGGCACGGCGACCACCGCAGACTTCATCATCAACTACCAGCGCGACCAACCGCCCGGCACCGCATTCAAGAGCGGCACCTTCGCACCTCGCGGCGGCAACACCCGGGCCTTCGAGACCGCCGAGTTGAACCGGGGCGCGGAGCTCGGCATCGACCGCACCGTCGTCGGCCTGACTGGGATCGTGACGCATGATCTCAACAACGCCTTCACGTTGACCAGCATCACCGGTTATCGCGATTTCGACTCCTTCGAGGCTTTCGACGCCGACGGCACCCGGCTTAACATCTTGGAATTCGCCGAGGATTATCTCGGCGAACAGCTCAGCCAAGAACTCCGCATCAGCTACGACACCCGCGGCCGCTTTCGTGGTTTCGCGGGCCTGAGCTACTTTGACGAAAAGGGCTCGGCGCGCGTGCCATTTTACACCGACGAACGTCAGCTGGCCGCGTTTCTCCTTCGCGGCTCGGGCGTGCCCGTGTTCAATCCTGATGGCACGCCGAACACCGGCTTGACGGTCAGCCCGATCACCGGTGGACCGCTCCGTGCCTACAATCGCGAGGAATACACCCAGACCGGCGCGACCGAGGCTTACGACATCTTCGTCGATGGCACCTACAACGTCACCGACCGTCTCGAGCTTTCGGCCGGCTTCCGCTCCACGTTCGAAGACATCACCTCGGGCTATCAGGTCATCAACGCTCTCACGCCGGCCGGATTTCCCACCGGTGCCGCCAATTTCCCCAACACGCTCTTTGCCCCGACCAACGGTCTGATCCAGGCGACGCGCGACTACAATTCTTGGGTGGCCCGCGCGGTCGCCCGTTACAAGATCAGCTCCGACATCAGCGCCTTCGCCAGCGCCTCGCGGGGCCGCCGGCCGGACACCTTGCTCATCTCGTTCGTCGGCGGGCGTTACGTGCCAGTCGAACTCAAAGAGGAGATCGTCTGGAACTACGAGGTCGGCCTGAAAGGCACGATGTTGCAAAACCGGCTCAACTGGAGCGCAGCGGTTTTCAAATACGACTACGCCAATTTCCAGAGCACCGCGGTGAATCCGACTCCGCCGCCGCTGACGACCACAGTCGATGCCGGCAATGCGACCGGAGAAGGCTTTGAACTCACCTTCCAAGGCGTGCTCAATCCCGCCGTCACCACCTTCGGCACCTTTGGCTACACGGACGCGACCTTCGACGACGTCAATGACCGCGGCCAGCGCCAACAACTCGCCGGGAACACTTTCCGGCTCACCTCACGCCGCACTTATTCCCTCGGCGCCACCTTCTCCGGCTCCTTTGGTCCCGCCGGTCGTATTCAGCTGACGCCAAGCTACCAATACAAGTCGAAGCACTTCTTCGACGACAACAACGCCAACGCCGGCGGCATCCTCAGCCAGGACGGATTCGGGCTCTTCAACGTCCGCGCCGCTTTCCAACCCAAGGGAGATCGTTGGGAGGTCGTCGCCTACATCGACAATCTGTTCGACAAGGAATACATCATCGACGCCGGGAACACCGGCGGTGCCTTCGGCATCCCGACGTTTATCGCCGGCGATCCCCGGCTCTTCGGCGTGCGCGCAACCTATCGTTTCTGATCCCTCCGCGCGGCGCCCGATGAAACCGATCGCCCTCACCGCCATCGCCTGCCTGCTCGGCTTGCCCGCCCTCCTGTTCGCGGCCAAGCCGCTCGTCATCGCTCACCGGGGTGCTTCGGGCTATCTGCCCGAACACACCCTCGAATCTGCCGCCTACGCCCACGCGCTCGGCGCGGATTACATCGAGCAAGACATCGTCATGTCCCGCGACGGCACCTTGGTCGTGCTCCACGATATCCATCTGGAAACCACGACCGATGTAGCCGCGCGTTTCCCGGACCGCAAACGCCCCGACGGGCGCTTCTACGCCCTCGATTTCACGTGGGACGAGTTGCGCTCCCTCCGCGTCAGCGAGCGCTTCGATCCGAAGACCGGCGCAGCGGTTTTCCCGCGCCGGTTCCCCGCCGCGGCAGGTGCATTCCGATTGTGCACCCTGGAGGAGCAGATCGCCCTGATCGCCGGGCTCAATCGCTCCACCGGCCGGACGACCGGCCTCTACGTCGAGTTCAAGGACCCCGCCTTTCACCAAAAAGAGGGTCGCGATCTCGGCGCCGCGTTGCTCGAGGTCTTGGGCCGGCACGGCTACGACGATCCGGCGGACCGCATCTTCGTGCAGTGTTTCGACCCGGTCGCCCTCAAGCGGCTGCGAACCGAATTGCGGACGCGCCTGCCCCTGGTCCAGTTGCTGGGCGACAACGCGTGGGGCGAGTCTCCCGCCGACTACAACGCGATGCGCACTCCGGCCGGTCTCAAAGAAATCGCAACCTACGCCCAAGGCATCGGACCCCATCTCGGTCAGATCGTATCCGGCCGCACGGCCGATGGGAAACCGCAGCTCACGTCATTGGTTTCCGACGCCCATCGCGAGGGACTGTTGGTTCACCCTTACACGTTTCGCGCCGACACTTTGCCGGCCGGCATTTCGGATATCGCCGGGTTGCTCGACCTCTTCTTGGTCCACGCCGGCATCGATGGGTTGTTTATCGACCAGCCCGACGCCGGCGTGCGCGCGGTCGCCGCACTCCCGCTCAAGACCGAAACCACCCGCAACAAGCATTGAACGATAAGGCCCAAACGAGGGCCGAGAAAAAAGGGTCCGGCCGGAACGGAGCTGGTTAAAGGCAATCATCAACGGATCGGGGCGCGGTGATGTTCGCCATCGCGGTCACCTTTATAGGTGCCGAAATAGATCGGGTAAGAGAACCGGTAGACCTGGCCGTCTGCCATCATCTCAAGCTCCGAGAATCGACTGCCACTCGATGAGCCGTTGAAACTGGTCTAGAAACGCGCCCGGTTCTCCGCTCAGCTCTCGCCCCTCACATGTCCGCTGCTCCCACTCGCCCGCTCACCCTCGGTTTCGACGCCGACGACACCCTTTGGCACAACGAAAACATTTTTGAAAAGGTCCACGTGCGCTACCGCGATCTCCTCGCGCGCTACCACGACGCCGCCACCGTCGATCGCACGCTCTTCGCCACCGAGATGCGCAACCTCGAGCTCTACGGCTACGGTGTGAAGGGCTTCACCCTCTCCTCCATCGAGACGGCCATCCAGCTCACCGCCGGCCAGATCAGCGCGGAGGAAATCAATCAGATCATCACGCTCGGCCAAGAGATGCTCGCCCACCCCGTCGATCTGCTCGACGGCGTCGTCGAAACCCTCTCCTCGTTGTCCGGCACCCACCGGCTGCTCGTCATCACCAAGGGCGACCTCCGCGACCAAGAGCGCAAACTCGCCCGCTCCGGCCTCGCGGACCATTTCCAACACGTCGAAATCCTCTCCGAAAAAGACGAGCGTTCCTACGACGCGATTTTTCGCCGCCACGCCATCGATCCACGGCGCTTCCTGATGGTCGGCAACTCTCTGAAATCCGACATTCTGCCCGTGCTCGCTCTCGGCGGCTCCGGCGTGCACGTGCCCTACCACCTGACCTGGGCGGCCGAGCGCGTCGACCACCCGCCGCGCGCCGCCGGCCGTTTCTTCGAGATTCAATCGGTGCGCGATCTGCCCGCCGTGCTGACGACGTGGTCGGCTGGGTTGTAGCCTTCCGCCCAATTGCGACTCTGGCCGCGAACCGCCTTGTCCCCGCGCGGTCTGTCTGCGATTGCTCAGCGTCTTCTTTCCGACCGCCCGCGTGAACCTTCTCGATCGCCATATCTTCAAGAGCGTGCTCTTCACCTGCGCGGGCGCCGTCGCGCTCTTCGCGTTTGTGCTGATGCTGGGCAACCTCATCCGCGATCTGTTGCCCTACTTGCTCTCCGGGCAGTTGCCCACCGGCACCTTTCTCCGGCTCGTGTGGATGCTCGTGCCCGCGGTCGCGATCTACGCCCTGCCGATGGGGATGCTCACCGGCGTCCTCCTCACGCTCGGTCGCCTCTCCGCCGACAGCGAGATCACCGCCATGCGCGCCGCCGGCCTTAGCCTCACCCGGATCGCCCGTCCGATTTTCCTGCTCGGCGCACTCGGTTGCGCGTTCGGGCTCTACGTCAACTTCGAGTCCATGCCCCGCGCCCGCGTCCAATATCACAAGGAACTCGACGAGACCATCCGCGCCAATCCCCTCAGCTTCATCGTCCCAAAAACCTTCATCCGTAACTTCAAGGGCTTCGTCGTTTACGTCGGCGACAAGCAGGGCACCGTCATGCGCGACTTCTGGCTTTGGCAACTCGACCGCGAGGGCCGCACCACCCAGCTCGTGCGCGCCGAATCCGGCCGCTTCGACTACGACGTCGTCACCAACGAACTCATTCTCACCCTCACCCGCGCGCAGATCGAGGAACGCTCCGCTACCAATCCGGAAAACTTCGCCGACTCGCCCCGCATCGGCTCGTTCGAGCAATCCGAGCCGCAACGGCTCTCCCTCACCCGCCTCTTTGGCGCGCCCACCGTGCGGCAAAAACTCTCGTGGATGACCTACCCCGAACTCCGCGCCGAGGAAGCCCGCGTCGCCGCGCTCCCCGTCAATCCGGAAGCCCCGAAAGACCACGCCCGCGCCATGATGAAGGTGACGCTCACCGTGCAGGAAAAATTCAACACCGCCCTCGCCATCCTCTCCTTCGCGCTGATCGGGGTCCCGTTGGGCATCAAAGTCTCCCGCCGTGAGACCAGCGCCAACCTCGGCGTCGCCGTCCTCCTCGCCCTCGGCTACTACATGCTCACCGTGGCGGTGACGTGGCTCGACCGCCACCCCGGGTATCGCCCCGACTTACTCTTTTGGCTGCCCAACGCCGTTTTTCTAATTCTCGGCGCCTGGCTTTTTCTGCGCATCGAGCGCCCGGCCGCACGGTGAAAAAGTAGGGCAGGGTCTCCGCAGTTTGTCATTGCGAGAAGCCGCGCTCCGCGTGGCGACGAAGCAATCCAGCTGGATCGCCACGGCGCGCTTCGCGCCCCTCGCGATGACAAAAGCCTAAAAAGACCTCGCCCTACTCACGGAAATCTCCCTCACGCCTCCTGCGCCGCCACCGTGCCCGAGCGGCCGTCGATCTCCGCCCTCACTTGGTCCCGCACCGGGATCGCCGCGCGGTCAGTCAGATACTCCCGCGCAAGATCGTCCATCCGCACAAACTCCACGCCCGCCCTCACGCAAGCTTGCAACAACTCCTGAAACAACCCGCGCCGCCCCATGCCCTCAATCTCCGCGTGCAACGTGCAGACGTGCGGCCGCGCCGGCTCGGCCTGCATGAGTTTCAGATAATGCGCCACAATGCGGTCGTCCGGATACTCCGGCCGGCCCATCAGTTCGTCAAAAGTCGGCAGCGTGCTCGGAATCTCCACCGTCTTGAAAACCCGTCCCTCGACCCGCGGGAAAAACGGCGCGCCGCCCCGGGTGTCACTCGCGTAGAGCAGGCCCGCCTCGTCGTAGATCTGCCGGCTCTTGGCGTTGCTCTGCCAGCCCGGTGCGCCGGCGGTCCGCGCCGCCACGCCAAAAATTCGAATGAACTCGTTTCGCGCCGCCACGAATTCCGCGCGCACGTCCTCCAGCGGCAGCGTGTGCACGTAGTCCTGCCAACGGTAATGGTTGAAGCAGTGAATCCCGACCTCGAAGCCAGCATCGCGCACGGCGCGCATCGCGGCGGTGTTGCGCCGGCCGATGTGGGGCGCGGGCAGCAGTGTGCCGTTGAGCAACGTGCGCACGCCGTAGATCTGCACGACACTCGTCCGCGAAACTTTCTGGAAAAACCCCGGACGGAAAACCCGCGTGATCGCGCGCCCCGTCTGGTCGGGCCCGAGCGAAAACAAAAACGCCGCCGGTGCGCCTACCGCCTGCAAATCCGCCACGAGATTCGGCACGCCTTCCCGCGTGCCGCGATCGGTATCGACATCAACTTTGAGCGCGAGGCGCATGGCCATGGTTTTTAAAAGGTAGGGACGGCTCTCCGAGCCGTCTGTCGGGCGCGGACGCCTCGGAGAGGCGTCCCTACCCTCACTCCAACTGATAATCCTTGTGCGCGAGGTGGTAGTCCAAGGTGAGCTTGATCGCTTTCTTTAGGCCCACCTTGGGCGCCCAGCCGAGGCGCTTCTTCGCATTGGCGATCGAGGGCACGCGCTTCTGGATGTCTTGATAGTATTTCCCAAAATATTTGCCCGAGGGCACGACGACCGTCTTCGCCACCCGGGCGTGTTCGGCGTAGTCCGGGTAGTCCTTGAACGCGGTGATGATGTGCTTCGCCAGATCAGCCACGCTCACATCGTTGCGCGGATTGCCGATGTTGAAGATCTGCCGCGACGCGCAGCCGTCCTTGTTCTCGATGATCCGCAACAGTGCGTCGATCCCATCGTCGATAAACGTGAACGACCGGCTCTGCTTGCCGCCGTCGACGAGTTGCAGCGGCTTCTTGAAGATCACGTTCGAGATGAACTGCGTGAACAGGCGCGAGCTGCCTTCCTTCGGTTCCATCACATCGTCGAGCTGCGGCCCGATCCAGTTGAACGGCCGGAAGAGCGTGTAGTCCACGTTGTCGCGCACGCCGTAAGCGTAGATCACGCGGTCGAGCAGTTGCTTCGAGCACGCGTAGATCCAGCGCTGCCGCTCGATGGGGCCGTAAACGAGGTTTGTCGTTTCCTCGTTGAGCTTGGCATCGGTACTCATGCCATAGACCTCGGAGGTAGAGGGAAAAATAATGCGCTTCTTGTACTTCGCGCAATGGCGCACGACCGCGAGGTTGGCCTCGAAATCGAGTTCGAAGACGCGCAGCGGGTCTTTCACGTATTGGATCGGATTGGCGATCGCGACGAGCGGGATGACCACGTCGCATTTCTTCACGTGATACTCGATATACTCGCGGTTGATCGTGATATCGCCCTCAACGAATTTGAACCGCGGGTTGCCCAGACTGGCCGTGAGTTTGTGGGAGCCGATATCCATCCCGTAGACTTCCCAGTCTTTCTGTTTGAGGATGGCCTGCGTGAGCGAGCTGCCGATGAAGCCGTTGGCGCCGAGAATGAGAACTTTGATGGGCATGGGAAAGAGAGAGTCTGAAAGACCGCCGAGCTTAAAGGGTGAATTCGGCCCGGCTCGCGGCGCGGCTAAACGACCTGCCCGACGCGCAACTCCGCCGCCACCCCGCCGCGCCACTCGGTCTTCGTGAGTTCCAGCGCGCCGTCACCCGTCGCCACCACGAGCGGCGCGACCGACAACACTTCGCCCGGCGCACCCCGGCGCCCGTGGGTCGACGGCGAATCTGTTTCCGCCCACCACACCATCAAGCGCGCCGGGCCGACATCGACAAACGCCCCGGGATACGGATCGGTCACCGCGCGGATGAGGTTGAAAATCTGCCCCGAGGTCTGCGCCCAGACGATCCGGCCGTCCTCGGGCTTTCGTCCGCTGAAATAATTTGCCTGCGCTTCGTCCTGCGGCGTCTCGCTGGCCGTGCCGGCGAGCAGGGCCCCGATCTGCCGCGCCAGCACGGTGCGCGCGCACGGCAGCACTTTGCGAAACGCCTGCTCCGCCGTGTCGCGCGGCCCGAGCTCCACGCCCGCCTGATCCACGACCGCGCCGGCGTCGGCCGATTTCACCATGCGGTGTAGCGTCATCCCGATGCGGGATTCGCCGTGCAACACCGCCCAATTGATCGGTGCCCGCCCGCGATACTTCGGCAGGAGCGAGCCGTGCATGTTCCAAGCCCCGAGCGGTGGCAGCGCGAGAATCTTGGTCCCGATCATGTGCCGGTAATAGACCGAGAGAATCAAGTCGGGCTGCAGGGCCGCGATTTTTTCCCGCCATTCCGGCGTGTTCACCGACTCCGGGGTGAAGACCGGGACGCCTTTCTCCTTGGCCGCAACCGCCGGCGTCTTAAACCAGATTTTTTCTCTCGGATTATCCTCGTGGGTGATCAACGCCACGACGTTGTCCCCGCGTTCGATGAGCAGCGAGAGACACGCGTAGCCGACCTCGCTGTAGCCGAAGAAAACGATGCGGGGGCCGGAGCTCATGTGGTTTCCAGGACTTCCTTCACGTGATACCGTTGCCGCGCACGCACGACTTGGTAGGTGCGGCCCACGTATTCACCGATCAGGCCGATACCGACCATCGTCACGCTCACCAAGAAAAACAAAATCCCGAAGAGCGTGAACAAGCCGCCTTCCTCCGGGCCGATGATCAAGCGCCGGAGCGCCAGCACGATCACCAGCAGGAAACTGCCCGCCGAACACGCGCCGGCGAACATTGTGAAATACTGCAACGGCGCCAGCGAGAAGCCCGTGATCAGATCGAAGTTGAGCCGGATCAAGCTGTAGAACGAGTAATTCGAGACGCCCGCGTGCCGCTCCTCATGTTTCACGCCCACCTCCGCAGGATTGGCCGCAAAACTGTAGGCCAACGCCGGGATGAAGGTGTTGATCGCGCCACTCCGCACGATGGCGTCGATCACGCCGCGCGAATACGCGCGCAACATGCAGCCTTGGTCCGTCATCTCGATGCTCGTGGTCTGCTCGCGCACGAAGTTGATCAACTTCGAAGCGTAGGTGCGGAACACCGAATCCTGCCGGTTCAGCCGGTAGCCGCCCACGTAATCGTGGCCGGCGTCCATTTTTGCGAGCAGCTTGGGGATTTCCTCGGGCGGATTCTGGAGATCAGCGTCGAGCGTCACAATTACGTCGCCGCGCACGCGCTCAAACGCCGCCATGATCGCCATGTGCTGGCCGTAGTTGCTGTTGAAATCGATGACCCGCGTGACATCGGGCCGGGCCGCAAATTGCGCCCGGAGGAGCTCGATCGAGCGGTCGGCGCTGCCGTCATTCGTGAAAATGATTTCATAGCGGCGGCCGAGCGCGTCGAGCACCGGGTAGAGCCGCGCAAAGAGCGTCGGCAAATTCAGCGCCTCATTG
>CAMCWW010000074.1:0-17600 GCA_945882935.1 Opitutus sp. GAS368 | reverse complement strand
GCGATCCGTCAGCAGCCGGGGCCGCCGGATTCCCCGCGGACTCAAACGGAAAATGTCCGGCTATCCGCTGCGTCACGCCCGCGCCCCCACTCAGGTCCAGCTCCATCTGCCCGTCATCTCTGCTCCCTCTTTTAAGTGAACAGTATTGCGCCTAGCCTGATTGATTGATCCCAATGGCTGTTGATTTTTAGACTGCGGGTTCCGAGGTGGCATGGGCATCTTGCCCGTGGATTTGAGGGTGAAACTCAACAGCTATTGGTATGACAGAGCATGATCCTGCTCCCGCACCGAACACGGGTGATGAGTTTGTAGTCGTTGGTGAGTTTCTCCCCCAAAAAAGCATTCGTAGCCGCATGAGAGCCGACACGGGTGGCAGTCACGGTGTTTCCCGTGAACGAATAGGCGGCGACCGGTGCTCAGGCAGTCATCCCCTCTAGGTGCGACAACGCCAATGCAGCGTGAGTAAAGCACTGTCCCGCACGGGGCGTCTTGGATCCGGATGGGACCTCCGTAACATCTGAGTTCCCTCTTCCGAAAAAAAGTGGTCGGGGCGATAGGATTCGAACCTACGACCTCCTGGTCCCAAACCAGGCGCTCTACCAGGCTAAGCTACACCCCGAAACACGCCGCAGAGCACGGATCTTTCTTTGGAGTGTCAAGCCATTGGCCGCATTATCCTCAGACTCGCTACATTATTGCCCGGGAATGTTAATAATCTCGGCTTGCCTCGCTTTTGGATTGGTCCTCTGCTCCGAATTCAACTTCTCACCATGGACACTATTTCACGCGAAAATAACAGCATGTTGCCGGTCGGCGGCGTCATCGTCGGCGTCATCGCCCTTCTCCTTGGAGGCTACGCCGCAATTAGCCTTTCTAAGGTTAACAAGACCCTCGCGGCCCACGAAGATAAGATTGCCAAGATCGACGGGATCGAGGCTCAGGTCGGTGCGGCCGCGGCTGCGGCCGAGAAAGCAGCCAAAGACGGCGCGGGACTACAGCGTTCTACGCAGGACGCTTTCAATCAAGTCGGTGGCGAGCTCGCTAATCAACGCGCGGCCATCACCAAACTTGAAGAGGCGGCCAAGAAGCCCGTCGTCGTCGCTGGAAAAAAAGGCAGCGGTGAACCCGCCGTGGCAGGCCCAGGTGAATACGTCGTCAAGGGCGGCGATTCGGGCGCGAAAATTGCGCGCTCCCAAGGCATCAATCTCGCTGATCTCGTTTCCGTCAATCCGGGTGTTAACTGGAATAAGCTGAAGGTGGGCGACAAGGTGAAGTTGCCGAAGAAGTAATTTTTTCTAAGTTTCATTTCAAAAGCCTCCTCGCCCTTTGTGGCGGGGAGGCTTTTTTTTGGACCGATGAGCACATCGACCCCTATCAACGGCCCGGCCCAGTGGGAGCGGCTGGCCGAGCGCACCCTGGTATCGACTCGCGTGCTCGATGTGCGCGGGGTGCTTTTTCGACACCCACGCCGGGAGGTCGAGCGAGAGTTCATCGTCGTGGCGGCGCCGGATTGGTGCAATGTCATCGCGCTCACGCCGGACGGCCGGCTGGTGCTGGTCCGGCAGTTTCGCTATGGCATCGATGCGTTTTCCCTCGAGCTTCCCGGTGGAGTAATCGATCCGGGCGAGGATCCCTTGGTTGCCGGCCGGCGTGAGCTGCGCGAAGAAACGGGTTTTGTCGGCTCAACGGCGCGGCTGCTTGCGAGCGTGCACCCCAATCCGGCGATTCAAAATAATCGCTGCCATTTGGTGCTCGTCGAAAATGCGATTCGGAGTTCGGCGCAGGAGTGGGACCACGACGAGGAGATCGAGGTGATCACGGCTCCGGTCGACGAAGTGCTGGCGTGGGCCCGCGAGGGTAAAATCACGCACAGCTTGGTCGTGTGTGGATTGATGCATTTTGAATCCCTTTGGCGGGCGCGGACCGGGGCCCACG
Source organism: Opitutus sp. GAS368 (assembly GCA_945882935.1). GTDB lineage: Bacteria > Verrucomicrobiota > Verrucomicrobiia > Opitutales > Opitutaceae > Tous-C4FEB. The sequence goes on along the minus strand of CAMCWW010000074.1, from coordinate 15,665 downwards.
TTTGACTTGCCGGGCGGGCGTCGTTTCCTGCTCTTCGCACCCTATGTCCGCGTCTCTTTTTGCCAATGATCCCGCTGTCTTCGGAGCCGTTTCGGACCGGGTGATTCCTGACTCGCTGGAGACCGAGGTGCGCCGGATTTATGCCCGCAGTCCGCTGTATGCGCGTCGTTTCCCGTTACATGCGGCACCGTTGAAATGGTCGTGTTTTCAGGAAATCCCGACGCTCGCCAAAAGTGACATTGTTGAGCAAGGGCATCAGGCTTTTTTTGAGGACTACCGGGTGATCGAGCGGGGGCTGGTGGACAAGAGCTACGAATACGAAAGCACCTCGGGCACGACCAGTGGGCCGATGACGGTGATCATGGAGGAAGGTTGGTGGACCAAGCAGACCGAGCGCGCCTACTTGGCCTCGCCCATTTTGCGGCAGTTTGTGGGCCGGCCCTATCGGAAGTGCGTGTTGGCGCCGATCGGCTGTTCGAGCAATCTCTGCCCTTACGAGGACCACCCGTTTCCGCACCGCTATTTCGACGGCACCGTGTATCTGAACCTGACGAGCGACCCCTTTGTTTTTCCCGAGGCGGAGTGGGATCGGATCGTGCGGGAGTTGCAGGCAACTCAACCGGAGGTGATCGAGGGTGAGCCGGTTTATCTCTCGTTGCTCGCGCGGGCGGTGCAGAAGCGGGGAGTCAAAGTTCCAAGCGTGCGGGCGGTGATACTCACCTATGGTAAAGCGAGTCTGCAGCATGCCCGCCGGATCGCCGAAGCGTTCCCGGCGCCACAGGTCGATCTCTATGGATCGACGGAAGCGGGTTATTTGTTCGTCGGCGAGGCCTTCAAGGATGACCTGAAGGCAATCGACGCCAATGCCTTCATTGAGCTGGTGCCATGGCGGCCGGAATTGCCGGACGTCGCGCAAATTTATGTGACGACCCGGGAGCGCGAGGCCATGCCGCTGTTGCGCTATCACACGGGGGATATCGTGCAGCGTTGCGCGGCGGGATTTCGCATCCTCGGTCGCGAAGGGAGCATTTACTTTCGGCCGGATGGCTCGCTGGTTGCGGCGGGCGACATCGATGGCGCTTTGCCTCCCGATTTTAAGTGCTGGCACTACGCCTTGATCCAGACCGGAGAAACACGCTGGGATTTCTACTATGTGGCTGACGAGTCTGCCAACCATCGTGACATCGAAACCTCTCTGGCTCGGCTGTTGGGTGTCGGAGTGCGGGTGAATGCGTTCCGAAAAAAATTCATCGCGCCGGCGGCGAGCGGGAAATTTGCGCTGCTCAAACCGCTCGCGAAGTAGCGTGCGGTGCGCTCGGTCCGGTCATGTTTTGGGTCCGTGCCGACCGCGCTGACGCCCGAAGACGACCCAGCTGATGATCGCTCCGACGAAGATCAGGCCTAAGGTTCCTCGTGCAGGGAGGTGGTTGCGGAGCGGAACGCCGGTCACTGCGGGCAATTCGACCCCCAAGCCGGTTAATGGTTGGGTGGTAGGTGGCATTGCTCCAATGGGTCAGATTGGCCACGGAGCCGACGCCGGTCACATCGTTGGGAAACAGCGAATGACCGTGAATCAGGGAGCCGAGTGGAACGTTGAAATCGGAGAAGCCGATGCCGCTACCGGCGGTGCCTTGAGTTCCGGTAACGTCTCGAATCGAAGTGGCCAAGTGATCATCGCTTGATGAGCGGAAGAGGTCGTAAGCGAAATTTGCGATCGGATTGGTCGCCCCTTAATCGGCCGGCGTCGCAGTTGCGAGTTTGCCGCCATGATGGGTCGGGGCGTTGGTATATGTCACCCGTTGGCGGTGATCGGGCCCAGCGATAGGGTGAGGGCAATTTTAACGCCGGCGTGCGCGGTTAGCCGTGCCAAGCCACGGTCAAGCACCGTGAAAGCCACGGCAGCGGTGGCCGCGATCCCGCTGCCGCTCAAAATAAAGTCGAGCCACTCGATGTTGCCCGCGCTGGCGTTGGCCAAAATGGCGAGAAGCAGGGTCATCCACCGGTTTGAAAGGGAAAGTTGGGCCCGAAAAGCCGCCAAAAAGCCTTCGTGTTCGGGACAATTGGTCCAGCAGGACGGTTACTTATAGCCCCGGACGGAGACGGCTTCTTCTAACGTTTAGGTTCGCTAATAACAAAGTTCAAATTCGCTTCACCCGTTTTCGGCCCCTTTACATCGGTCAAGGGGTGCAAGATCGTTCTACGTCCTCCATCCGTAACCCGTTTTACCTCGATGAATCTCGTCTGCAACCTCTTCGGCTCGTCTATCGGTCGCAAATTCATCATGGCGCTGACTGGTCTCGTCCTGATCGGCTTCGTTTTTGGTCACTTGGTCGGAAACCTCCAAGTCTTCGCGCATCCGGACAAGATCAACGGCTACGCCCATTTTCTCCAATCGCTCGGGCCGGTATTGTGGTTGGTTCGAATCGGGTTGCTGGTGTGCGTGGGCCTTCACATCTGGGCGGCCACGGTGCTGACGCTGGAAAGCCGGCGTGCGCGCGGCAGCGAGCCTTATGGCGTCAAAACGTGGATTCAGGCCGTGTTTGCGTCGCGCTATATTCGATGGTCCGGCTACGTGGTCCTCGGATTTATTCTTTATCATCTCGCGCATTTTACCGTGGGAGTGGCCCAAGCGGACACGTATAAGACCGCGCTCCCGGCCCACACGTTGACGTCAGACTATCATGTGCTCGGCTTCACCGTGGTTCCGGCGGGCACCCGAGTGCACGACGTCCATCAAATGGTGGTGCTAGGGTTTCAACCGCCGCTCGTGTCCTTGTTCTACATCGTCGCGGTCGGGCTGCTTTCGCTGCATCTCTTGCACGGTATGGACAGCCTCTTCCAGACGCTGGGCTGGCGTAATGCGAGTTGGTCCCGTTCGCTCCGGACGGTCGTCACGTTGCTTTGTGTGGCGTATTTCGCGGCGAGTCTTGTCATCCCCGGCGCTGTTTTGACCGGCGCGCTGAAACCGGCACCTGCGGTCAAAACCGCCTCCGCCCAATAGTTTCCAAATTCTCACGTCTATCGCCATGGCCACTCTCAATTCCAAAATCCCGACTGGTCCGCTCGCCGAAAAATGGCGCAAGCACAAGACAGAGATCAAACTCGTCAACCCGGCCAACAAGCGGAAATACGAGGTCATCGTGGTCGGAGCCGGCCTAGCCGGCGCGTCGGCGGCGTCCTCCCTCGCCGACCTCGGCTACAAGGTGAAGTGCTTCGTGTTTCACGACAGCCCGCGCCGGGCCCACTCCATCGCGGCGCAGGGCGGGATCAATGCCGCCAAGAATTACCAAAACGACGGCGACAGCGTTCATCGGCTTTTCTACGACACGCTGAAAGGCGGCGACTACCGTGCCCGCGAGGCCAACGTCCATCGCCTCGCCGAAGTGTCGGTCAACATCATCGACCAATGTGTCGCGCAGGGCGTGCCTTTTGCCCGTGAATACGGCGGCCTGCTGGCCAACCGCTCCTTCGGCGGCGCGCAGGTCTCGCGCACATTTTACGCCCGTGGTCAGACGGGGCAGCAGTTGCTTCTCGGCGCTTACTCGGCGTTATCCCGCACGGTCGGTGCCGGTGCGGTCGACCTGCATACCAACTCTGAGATGCTCGATCTCGTGGTCGTGGACGGCCAAGCCAAAGGCGTCATCATCCGCAACCTCGTCACCGGCGCGATTTCGCGCCACTCGGCCGATGCCGTCATTCTCGCCACCGGCGGCTACGGCAACGTTTTCAACCTCTCCACCTACGCGCGCGGCTCCAATACAACCGCGATTTGGCGCGCCTACAAACGGGGCGCCTGCATGGCCAACCCCTGCTACACGCAGATTCACCCGACCTGCATCCCGGTGAGCGGCGATTATCAATCGAAGCTGACGTTGATGTCCGAATCGCTCCGCAACGACGGCCGGATTTGGGCGCCAAAAAAATCCGGAGACGCCCGCACCGCCGCCGACATTCCGGAGTCTGACCGTGATTACTTCCTTGAGCGGCTCTACCCGAGTTTCGGCAACTTGGCTCCACGCGATATCGCTTCGCGCGCCGCCAAGCGCGTGTGCGACGAAGGCCGCGGTGTGGGCACGACCGGGCTTGGAGTGTACCTCGATTTCGCCGATGCGATCGGCCGCCTGGGTGAACCCGCCGTGCGCGAGCGCTACGGCAATCTGTTCGACATCTATCACGAGATCACCGCCGAAAATGCCTACAAGGCGCCGATGCGAATTTATCCCGCCGTCCATTACACGATGGGCGGGCTGTGGGTGGATTATAACCTCATGTCGAACATCCCGGGCTTGTTTGTGCTCGGCGAAGCCAACTTCTCCGACCATGGCGCTAACCGTCTCGGGGCCTCCGCGCTGATGCAGGGCTTGGCCGATGGCTATTTTGTCATCCCTTACACGGTCGGCGATTACCTTGCCGGCCAGAAACCCAGTTCGCGTCCGTCGACTGACGGCGCGGAGTTCAAGCAAGCTGAGGACGACGTGCGCGGTCTCTCGAACCGTCTGTTGGCGACGAAGGGCAAACAGCCCGTCAGTTATTTCCACAAGAAGCTGGGTAAAATCATTTGGGATCACTGCGGGATGTCTCGCACCAAGGCGGGACTCGAATCGGCGCTGCAAAAAATCCCCGCTCTGCGCGAGGAATTTAACGCCACAGTCAACGTTCCCGGCTCGGCCGAGACCCTTAATCAATCGCTCGAAAAGGCCGGCCGGGTGGCCGATTTCATCGAACTCGGCGAGTTGATGTGCCGGGATGCGCTCACGCGCGAGGAGAGCTGCGGCGGTCACTTCCGCGAAGAACACCAAGAGGCCGACGGCGAGTGCAAACGCGACGATCAAAATTTCGCCCACGTCGCCGCTTGGGAGTATCAGGGCGACAGCAAGTCCCCGCTGCGCAACACCGAGCCGCTCAACTACGAGTTCACGAAGATGAGCGTCCGCAACTACAAGTAATCCATCCCTGTCCACCATGGTCGCCGTAAACACCCAGAAACTTTTCTCCGTCACTCTCCGCGTCTGGCGTCAGGCCGGCCCCGCGCAACCGGGCAAGTTCGTCGAGTATCCCGCAAAGGATCTGAACCCGAACATGTCGTTTTTGGAGATGCTCGACGTGGTCAACGACGAGCTCGCGGCGCAAGGCATCGAGCCGATCGCCTTTGCCCACGATTGCCGCGAGGGCATTTGCGGCACGTGCTCTTGCACGATCAACGGCAAGCCCCATGGCCCCGGCAAAGGCGTCGCCACCTGCCAGACCTACCTGCGCTCGTTCAGTGACGGTGATACCATCGTCGTCGAGCCGTTCCGGGCGCGGGCGTTTCCCGTCATCAAGGATCTCGTGATCGATCGGGCCGCGTTCGATAAAATTCAGCAAGCCGGGGGTTTTATCACCGCGCGCGCGGGCTCCGCGCCCGACGCCAACGCCCTGCCGATCGCGAAGGGTGACGCCGACCTCGCGATGGATGCCGCGCAGTGCATCGGTTGCGGTGCGTGCGTCGCGGCCTGCAAAAACGCCAGCGCGATGCTCTTTGTCTCGGCTAAAGTTTCTCACCTCGGTCTTTTGCCGCAAGGCCAAGCCGAGCGCGACCGCCGCGTGCTCGCGATGGTGAACACGATGGATGCACTTGGTTTTGGCAGTTGCACCAATCAATACGAGTGCAGCGCCGCGTGCCCTAAACTCATCTCGCACGATTTCATCGCGCGGATGAACCGTGATTACGTGAAGGCGTCGTTTCGTTCCGCCTTCAAGGCCGCGCCCGCCAACACGAGTGGCGGCGGAGCTTAAACGTTTCGGGTGGGTCGGTCGGGACGTCTCTTCGAGCCGCCCGATCCGGCTTTCACCCCGCCCCAGGCTTACTTCGCGGCTGAGGTGAGCGCCCGCAGATCGACGCTGCCGGAGTTGGAGGTCTTGATATTCAATTCCTCCTCGCCGCTCGTCACGTAAAGCACGCTCTCAATCTTGTAGGCGGCGGTTTGCTGTTCGCGCATCGCGACGAATTGCCGCATCAGGGCGAGATTTTCGAACCGCACCGTCACGTCCTGCGTCGTGGTCGTAAGCGCCGCGAGGCCGACCGGTTCCTTGCTGAGCGCTTTGCCGACATAGCTGCCGTTGAGATAGACCTTGTGGCTCGACCCCGAGAGCCCGATCGGGATCACGTTTTCGTTGGAATAGCGCAGCGTCAGCACCGCGCTGGACTCAAGCACGGTCGCCTCAGCGGGCTTGATATCGACGAGGCTCACGGTCACGCCGGTCAGTTTGAAGCCGCTGCCACAGCCGGCGACGAAGGTCATGACGCAAAGACCAAGTAACAGGCCCATACACCGCTTAAAAAGGGAGTGATTCGACATGGTTCCGAGGCAAGTCGGTCCCCCGCCAAACCGCAAGGCCGCGCTCAGAATATCGACAACGCCTGCGCGCTCTCGAGGGCAAACCAAGCCGCCCCGGCGATGGCCGCTGCGACGACGGCGTGGCGCACCAGCTTGCGGCCGCGCAATAGAGTGTCCTGCAAGTCGGTATCGAGCGACCTCCGATTGTTTTGCGCCATAAAACTGACGAACCTCGGATCGCGCAGCCGACTGCCACGGCGATCCCGGGCCAATCCAAAGCGGACGGCGGGGCGGCGAAAGAGGTTGGCGAGAAAACGCAGCACGGACAGGCAAAGACGCAATTTTGGATTGGTTTTTTCAAGGCGAAACTCGCACCGTGTCGGCTTTTCCTGCCCTTTTAATCTCCATGCATCATTTCCGCTACATCGGTCAGAATCTAAACTGCGAGTCGGTCGATCTCGCCGAGGTCGCCCGGCTCTACGGCACGCCGACCTACGTCACGAGCGCGGCGACGATGGCGGACAACTACAACCGGCTCGCCGGCAGCCTGAACGGGCTGGATGTGCAGATCTGCTATGCGATGAAGGCCAACTCGGGTCTCGCCGTGCTCCGCCACTTCGCAAAGTTGGGCGCAGCGTTCGATTTGGTGAGCGGAGGCGAGCTGCGCCGCGTGCTGGCCGCCGGTGCGGATGTGAAGCGCAGCGTTTTTGCCGGCGTCGGCAAGACCGAGGCCGAGATTCAGCTGGCATTGGAGAGCGGGGTTTTCTCCTTCCACGTCGAGAGCGAACCCGAACTCGCCCGCATCAACCACGTCGCGGGCAAGCTCGGGGTGAAGGCGCCCATCGCGATCCGGATCAACCCCGATGTCGATGCCCACACGCACGCCAAAATCACGACGGGCAAGAGCGACAACAAATTTGGTATTCCGCTGAAGTTCGCCGCCGCCGCCTACGAGGCCGCGTCAAAATATCCGAACATCGAGCTGCGCGGCGTGCAGATGCACATCGGCTCTCAGCTCACCGAAGTCGGCCCGTTTGCCGAAGCCGTGGCCAAGGTCGCGCCCTTCGCGGCCGAGTTGAAGGCGAAGTATGGCATCACGTATTTCTCGATCGGGGGCGGCATCGGCATCGTCTACAAAGACGCCTTGGCCAGTGGCAGCGCCGCTTGGTGGGACGCCCAGCCCGCCGGGACGCGTCCGCTCACGCCTGAAGCTTACGGCGCGACGCTCGTGCCCCTGCTTCAGCCGCTCGGGCTCAAGATTCTGCTCGAGCCCGGCCGCTTTATGGTCGGCAACGCCGGCGTGCTCCTGTCCAAAGTGGAGCACCTCAAGCGTGGCTCCGGAAGGAGTTTTCTCATCGTGGACGCCGCGATGAACGATCTCGTGCGCCCCGCGATGTATGAAGCCTTCCACGAAATCGTGCCGCTGCACCGCGACACCACCCGTCGCGCGCTCGTCGCCGATGTGGTCGGTCCGATCTGCGAGAGCGGGGACTGCTTCGCCAAGGACCGGCAAATCCAAGAAGTGGGCGAGGGCGAGTATATCGCGTTCATGAGTGCCGGTGCCTATGGCTCGACCATGTCGAGCCGCTATAACACCCGCGCGCTGCCGGCCGAGGTGATGGTGCAGGGCAGTGCCTTTGAGTTGGTGAACGCGCGCGAGAGCTTCGAGTCGATGATCGCCAACGAAAAAATCCCGGCGTTTTTGAAGTGAGAAAAGAGCCGGCGGAAACGAGCCCGAGTCGGGGCGTCCCTCGTGGACGCCCCCGGGCGGCGACGAGCGCCGCCCCTACGACCGAGGTTCGCGAAATTTCTTCCGTGTCTTCCGTGTATTCCGTGGGCAATAAGCGGGCATGAAATTCTGCGTCGTCGGAGCCGGGGCTTGGGGCACTGCGTTTGCGGTGCATCTCGCGCGGCTGGGCCGGCCCGTGGTGCTCGTGCCACGCCGGCCGGAGCAGGCGGCGGCGCTTTTGGCGACACGGGAAAACCGGGACTATCTTGCCGGGATCGCGTTGCCCGAGTCGTTGGTGATCACGGCCGATCTTTCGGCGGCTCTCGGCGCATCGACCGTGGTTTTGCTGGCCTGCCCGTCTCAGGCCTTGCGGGAAACCTCCGCCCGGGTGCTGGCAGCCCGCGGCCCGGGCACACCGTTGAAACTGGTGGTGAGTTTGTCGAAGGGCCTGGAGGTCGGCTCGCATCTGCGGCCGGCGCAGGTCATCGCCGCCGTGCAGCCCGATGTCCCGGCGGGTGCGCTGACCGGCCCGACGAATGCGGCTGAGGTCGCGCGCGGTTTGCCCGCCGCGATGGTGCTGGGGGCCGGGCGCGATGCGCCAGCGTGGCTCGCCGACGTGCAGGCGGCGTTGAGCGGGCCGACGCTGCGGGTGTACACGAGCGATGATTTGGCCGGCGTCGAATACGGCGGTTGCCTGAAGAATATCTACGCCATCGCGGCGGGTTGTGCGGCCGGGCTCGGGCTCGGTGACAACGCCAATGCCGCGCTCCTGACCCGGGCGCTCGCCGAAATGGTCCGGGTGGGTGCGGCGCTCGGCGCCCGGCCCGAGACGTTCTACGGCCTGAGCGGATTCGGCGATCTCGTGGCGACCTGCCACGGCGCGTGGAGTCGCAACCGGGAGTTTGGCCAGCGTATCGGTGAAGGTCGGAGCGCCGCCGAATTGATCGCGCATCGGAAGACCGTCGTCGAAGGCTACCGGACCACCGAGTCGTTTCACGGCCTCTGCGCGGAGCGAAAGATCGACGCCCCGATTTTGCGCGAGATGCACGCCATCCTGTTTGAGGGCAAGGCACCGGCGCTCGCGTTGCATACGCTGATGTTGCGCGGGCTGAAACGCGAGTAAGCGGGCAGGGGAGCAGAGGGAGTTCAGGAAGCTCGAGCGGTGCTGAGGCCAACGTTAATCTTTCCCGAGGGTGCGGCGTTGGCGCGCGGACGCGAAGTCGTCGCGAGCACCGATGCGACGGCGTTGACCGTGGAGAATCTCCGCGCGGCGTATCGCCGAGGGATTTTTCCGTGGCCCGGCGGCGTCACCGCGCCGATCCCTTGGTGTTGCCCGCGCGTGCGGGCGGTGTTGGTTTTCGATGAGCTTACGCCCGGGCGCACCCTAGAAAAGGCCGCTCGCAAAAGTGGTTGGAGTTACTCGATCGACCGCGCGTTCCCCGCCGTGATCGCAGCGTGTGCCGCGGCCAGTCGGCCCGAACAAGAAGGCACGTGGATCAGCCCGGCCGTGCTCGAGGCCTACACTGCGCTGCATCACGCGGGGCAGGCGCACAGCGTCGAGGTGTGGCAGGGCGAGGATTTGGTCGGCGGACTTTACGGCGTGGATGCGGGCGGTTTTTTTGGCGGGGAGAGCATGTTTCACCTCGTGGATAACGCCTCGAAATTGGCGATCTGGTTTCTCGCGACTTATCTGCGCGAGCGCGGGCAGGCGTGGATGGACATCCAGCAACTCACGCCCCACCTGGCACGGCTCGGTGCGCGCGAGGTGACGCGCGCCGTTTTTCTGGCCGGCTTGGCAAAGGAGCTGGGCGCCGGCCGTGAGTTGTTTCCGCCGCGTCAAGACCCGCTGCCGTGACGGCGGGGCGCGATGCCGACTCAGCGTTTCACTTGTTCGATCGCTTCAACTTTACCGCCTTTAAATATGATCCGGATGCGTTCCTCGATCCGGTCGCGATAAATCGAGTTATAGACCGGCTCAAAGTAGACGATGGGCTGACGGGTCTTGGGATCGATCACGACGTAACGCCGATAACCGACGAGGGCAGAACCGAGATATTCTTGGCTATAGCTGTTGTAGATCCAGGTCTCGTCGGTACCGGTGGCGCTCGTCGTCGTGAGGCGCTCATCGGGGGCACCGTGGGACATATAGACGAGGTCCGTCGAGAACCCGACTTCGATTCGACCGAGTCTGATTTTGTCCTGCGTGGGCGCGTCGAGCGCGGCAAAGACCGAGGATTTTTCCCGAATGCGGCTGTCGATGGTGCTGCATCCGGTGAGGAACAACGCGAGGACCAACGGAAGCGCGGTGCGAAGGAAGCGAGTTGTCATAGCAGAGGGGTGTTGCCGGCAGTGTGGGTGCGTCGTGTCCGGATGCAAGCGGCCGGGCTTCTTCGGAGCGTTACCTGTCCTAGTAGCCGACTACTGTTTAAATGGTATTGTGCTACCCGTGATTTGGGTAAGCGACGTCGTAGTCTTAGATTTCATTCTCTGAGCTTCGCCTTCTCGATCAAGACCCTCGCCGACACCACTCCGCCCTACGTTCCCGCCGGGCTCAAGGTCACTTTGGGAGTCCCCCTTTGGGCGTCCTCTCGGGGATCTTGGGCGAGCGTGACTGCCCTATTGGTATGATCCGGTGAGATAGGTGACGCTCTGTCCGGGGTGATAGGTCACAGTCGGGGCGTCGGCGGAAAATGCGCCGACGAGCGGCGGCCCGACAAGCTGAGCGAGATGGGGGCGGTTGACTCCTACCGAAAACTTGCGGGCAACATGCCCGTGTCACCACCGCGATCCGCGGGCGAAAGGGCGGGTCGGAGACCCTGCCCGACTTTTTTACCAGCGGACTTTTTCGGGGAAGAACTCGCAGATGAGTTCTTCGTAATACGGTTTCAACTTCGCGACGTCGGGGGCTTCGTGGCTCTTGGTGTAGAGGTCGTAGGTGTTGAATTTCAGCACCCACGGCATCAGCGCGCGGTCGGCGGGCGTGCAGAGTTGGTCATACGCGCCTTCGCGGTGCCACGGGTAAAAGCTGTGGTAGCGGAGCATCGCGAGGCCCTCGGGCGGGAGATAATCTTTCGCGACGTGATAGATGTATTCGTCGTGGCCCCAGGAAAGGACGACGTTGTCCAAGCCGCAGCCGGGCTCGTAGATGCCGTTGGGCGTCTGGAAGCGGGCGACTTGGCTGTCGGGGTTGGCGGCAAAGAATTGCGGGAAAACGTTTTTGCCCGAGAACGCGCAGCCGGTGGCAAAGGTGTCGCCGACGACGGCCCATTGCGGTTCGCCCCAGAGGCAGAGAATTTTGCCGAGGTCGTGAATGAGGCCGGTGAGGATCATCCAGCGCGGTTGGCCGTCGCGGCGCATGGCCTCGGCGGTTTGAAGGAGGTGCTGGAGCTGGGAAAGATCGGTGTCGGGATCGGAGTCGTCGACGAGCTGGTTCAAATATTCCATGGCTTCCCAGATGCCCATGGTGAGGCGGGTGCGGCCGAGAAATTCTTTGCGTTTGGCGAGGGCGAATTCGTGGGTCTGGTGCGTGTGGTTGAGCCGGTAGAATTCGCGGACGGAGGGGCGGGCGTCGGCTTCGTAGACGCGGAAGTCTGCCTGCTTTTTGTCGGGATCGGTGCCTACGCTGGGTGTGCCGCGGGCGGGGGCCGGAGCGGGCTCGGGGTATTTGTCCTTCAGAAAATCCTCCCACTCGTCGAGGCTGGCGAGAGGTTGATCACTGGTGGGGGCGGGATCGGAAGGGGTGATCATGGGGATTTTGAATTAAAAGTTTCGGGTCTCGATTCTCGATTTTCGATTGCGGAAGGCGGATTGGCGAGAACGGGAGTAACCTAAAAACCGCGGCAGGAGGAACCGCTAATTTCCGCCAATCAACGCGAATGAAAGAGGATTGAACAGAATCCAACCCGACCGGTGATTCACGTAATCGGTGAAGCAAAGATTCACGTCCGCGCCAATTCTCTGTCGTGGATTAGCGGGAATTAGCGCAGATTAGCAGTTAACCCACACTCCCGAATTTAGGATCAAACCTTGGGCCGGGGGCGGAGGTGGGCGAGACCGCCGTCGATCGAGTAAGTCTGGCCGGTGACCCAATCGGCGTCGGGCGAGAGCAGCCAGGCAATGAGACTTGCGACCTGATCGGGACGGCCGATGCGACCGAGGGGGTGCATCTTTTCGGAGAAGGCGCGGGCGGCTTCGCTGGCGAGGAGCGGAGCCGCAAGCGGGGTGTCGACGAGGCCGGGTGCGACGGAGTTCACCCGGATGTTGCGCGGCGCGTAACTGGCGGCGGCGGAGCGCACGAGGCCATCGACCCCGGCCTTGGCGGCGGCGATGGCTTCGTGCGCGGGCAGGCCGGCTTGGGCGGCGACGGAGCTGATGAAGACGATGCTGCCGGCGCTCTGCGTCTGCATCGGCCCGAGGGCGGCGCGGAGGCCGTAGAAGGCGGAGTTGAGGTTAAGGTCGAGCACGCGCAGCCATTCCTCGGGGCGGGTTTGGTGGGCGGGCTTGATCACAATCGAACCGACGGCGTGAACGTAGCCGTCGAGCCGGCCGTAGTGGGTGACGGTGGCGGCAACGGCGGCTTCGAGCTCGGCGGGTTGGGTGGCATCGGCCGTGAGGGTGAGCAGTGCGGGGAGCTCGGCGTGGAGGGCGGCGAGTTTATCGGCGTTGCGCGCGTAGCCGGCGACGTTGGCGCCGGCGGCGATGAGGCGGCGGGCGAGGGCGGAGCCGATGCCGCCGGTAATGCCGGCGATGAGAATGACGGGAGGAACGGAGGGGGACGCGGTTGGATTTTCGCTGGAAGACATGAAGCTAAATGTGTGGCGGTTTGGGCGAAACGCCAAACTGGCGGGCGAATTTTTTCGCGCGACGAAAATACCCCCGCTGGCGCGCCCGCGAGATCAGTTTCGTGGGGCGGCGATCCGGGCAACCCCCACCCAGCTGAAAGACAACGCGTCGGCCGCACGGTTTAAGCCGGCGGCAAAGTGAACCGGCAGAGGTGAGGGGCAAGCGGGGGAGCCTCGTGCCCCGATCGGCCGAAAGGGTTTAGGCGACGGCGCTGATTTTTTGGAGTGCCGGGCCGGTGCGGCCGGGTAGCATCACACTCTCGCCGAGGTGGCGGCCGACGAGTTGGCGACCGAGCGGCGAGGCGACGGTCACGACCACGACGGTTTGTCCCCCGATGACAACTTCGAGACCGCCGCGGTGCGGGCCGAGAAAATAGACGGCCGGTTCGCCGCGTACTTCGAGGGTCACGAGTGCGCCGGTCGCGATGGCGTCGCGGGGGCCAAACGCGGGAAGTGCGAGCGTTTGGTAGGCTCCGATCGCGGCTCCGAGCTCCGTCGCGAGCTTGGCTTGGCCGGCGGCGAGATAGGCGGCCGACTGGCTACGCATATCGTATTTATCTTCAGAGCGATTTTCCTCGTCGGTGGCCTCGGCGTGGGCGTCGTGCGCGGCGGCGGTGAGCGTGGCGAGCTCGGCTTCGAGCAGGGAGAGGATGGCCTGGCGCAGCGCGGCTTTGTCCATGGTGAAGTTTGATGTCAGGCCACGCCACGCAAAGCCGCAAGCCCGTTGCGGCGCGGGGCACGGGCGACGGGCCGCAACGGGCCGAATGTTCCAGCCGGATCTATGCAATTGAACCACGAATGAACGCCAATGGCCGCGAATCAAATCCGCGACTGCCGCCCCCGAACTTAATGTCTCACCAAACTGTGAACCAAAATTCCAGAGGAGCTTTCCGTCCGCCTTCCTTTGTAATTTGCGTTCATTCGTGTTCATTCGTGGTTCTCCACTGCATCGTTTCGGCCAATATAATATCTTAAAAACAGATCGGAGGTTCTTTTGGGAAATCGCGCATGCGATGCGTGCAATGCGGGCTGGCGCAGAGCGCGGGAGTGGGTTTGTTGGGGAGATGTTGTCCAAACCGATTCCCGGATCCTCGGGGGAAGTGTTGACCGAGTTGCCCTCGCCTTACGTGCCCCACGCGGCGACGGGGTTGCTGCACCTGCCTCGATTTCTGTCCAAGTGTCGTTACGTGAAGACGCATGGTGCGCTGCCCGCGAGCTATGCGAAGAATTACAAGCGAGGCATGGATAAATTTCTCTGCTTGCACCTCGGGATCGACCCGGCGGCGGTGGAAGCAATCGTCCATGAGTGCATGTCGGCCGGGCTCGGCGATTCGGAGCGCGATCGGCGGTTGCTCGCGTTGTTCCCGGCGGAAATGCGGGTCGCCAAGTGGAACCGGGACTACGTGCAAAAAGGCATGACGGCCGCCGGTCGCGATTTCTTGAAAACCGCGCTCACCAACATGGGCTGCGCCGACCGCACCGAGCAGATCATCAGCGTCGCCGATCTGATGGATTTCGACGAGAGGCGGATCGAATAGAAGACGGTTTGCTCCTCTCATTTTGCGACCCGGGCTAAACCGACGGCCAGAAAAGTTTGTCATCTAATAGATGACAAACACCTCCGAAAGAGAGGCAGTTTTTATGATGACGCCGTAGCGGGCACGGTCGTGGGTGAATTCCTGCCGGCGGTAGTCGAAGGGGTGCGCGGCCCCGAAGCGGCGCAGTCGTTCGAGATTGGCGGTGGAGTCGGTGGTGCGGACAACCGCACCCAGATGGCTGGTGATTTGCTCGGCGGCCGAGCCCGACGGAGCCGGCGCCGCCGAGAATCAGCATCGGATTCGCCGGGCTGCGCGCGGGCCCTCTCGTGGAGGGAGTGCGGCGCAGTTGAGCCGCCGAAGTAGGGCGCGGTCGCCGAAAGAGACCGCGCGGGCGTGGAAGCGGATCAGCACCTCGCGGCTTTGGGCGCGGGTATGGGCCGGCCCACGCGGCGCACGGTTTCCGGCGGGCCGCAGCGGGAGCAGGGGGCGGCTTGCATGGGCAGGATCGGATGTTTCGGCGAGTCCGCGCAAAACCGTTGCGCGGACCTTAACCACGAGTATCGCGAGCAAGCTCGCTCCTACATTCGAAGAACTGCGGCCAAGCCCGCTCAAATCAGGCCAACGACCAAGGGGAGCGCATGGCGCGGGTGCGGAGGCGGTTGGCCGCATCGTCGCCCACGAATTCTTCTTTGGCCGCGTCCCATTGCAATTTGCGGCCGAGGACCATCGCGATCTGGCCGAGGTTGCAGACGGTCGTCGTGCGATGGCCGAGTTCGACGTCGGCGATGGGGCGGGCACGGGAGCGCACGCATTCAAAGAAATTGTCCTGATGGTTTTTGCTGAGCTCGAGCTGGATGGGCTTGTTGGGTGCCTGCATCTCGCGGAGCAGATTGGGATCGGAGGCGCTCATCTTGTCGCGCGCGATGTCGAGCCAGCCGCGCTCGCCGACGAAGCGCACGGTGCCGCCGCCTTCGTAGCGGGTGCGGCAGTGCATGGGCACGCCGTTGGCGTAGCGGACGGTGAAGTTGACGTTGGTCGCGTTGGTGAAAAGGCCGCTGCTGGGGAACTCGCCCTTGCCTTCGACGGAGACGGGGCCGCTGTTATCCATGCCGAGCGCCCATTGGCCGATGTCGAGGTAGTGGGCGCCCCAGTTGGTCACCTGACCGTAGGCGCTCTCGGCGATGAAGCGGAAATTGTAGTGGCAACCGATGGACGAGTAGGGCCGCCACGGGGCGGGCCC
>CAMCWW010000073.1:0-17710 GCA_945882935.1 Opitutus sp. GAS368 | reverse complement strand
ATGCCCGTCTACGACAAGCCGATGGTCTACTACCCGCTGTCCGTGCTGATGCTCGGCGGCATCCGGGAAATTCTCGTCATCTCGACGCCCACCGACCTACCTCTCTTCCGCCGGCTCCTCGGCGACGGCTCGCAATTCGGCGTCACCCTCACCTACGCCGAGCAGCCCAGCCCCGACGGCCTCGCCCAAGCCTTTCACATCGCCGCCGATGTCGGCTTTCTCAAAAACGAGCCCGCCGCCCTCGTCCTCGGCGACAATCTCTTCTACGGCCACGACCTTGTGAAATCCCTCGAGCGCGCCAGCGCCCGCACCTCCGGCTCGACCATTTTCGGCTACCATGTCGCCGACCCCAAGAGCTACGGCGTCGTCGAATTCGCCCCGGACGGCCGCGTCGTTTCCCTCGAAGAAAAGCCCGCCGAGCCGAAGTCCAACTACGCCATCCCCGGCATCTATTTCTACGACGCCGATGTCGTCACCCTCGCCCGCAGCCTCAAGCCCTCGAAACGCGGCGAGCTCGAGATCACCGACCTCAACCGTCTCTACCTCGAGCGCGGCGACCTCCACGTCGAAATCCTCGGCCGCGGCACCGCTTGGCTCGACACCGGTACCCACGACTCCCTCCTCGAAGCCGGCCAATTCGTCTCCGTCATTGAGAACCGTCAGGGTTTGAAAATCGCCTGCCTCGAAGAAATCGGTTTCCGCCAAGGTTGGCTCACCAAGGCCGCCCTCGAAGTCTCCATCGCGAAACTCGGCAAATCCAACTACGGCGCTTACCTCAAAAAAATTCTCGCCGAGTCCTAACCAAGGTGGCGGCGGGACCGGCACGCCGATTCGACTAGGCCCAACCGCCGGTCGGGCTCCGTTTTTCCGCCCGCAGATTTCAATCGGAGCCCGCAAAAAAATCTGCCCTCCTATCCGTCACACCTCCTCGCGCCGTGACGGTCTCGTTTCTCATCCCGCTCTATAACTGCCTCGCCCTTACGCAGGCGATGCTCGCCTCGCTGCGCGCGACGCTCCCCGCCGGACTCGCCCACGAGATCATTTTCATCGACGACGGCAGCACCGATGGCACCCGTCCTTGGCTCGCCTCCCTCGCGACCGATCCCGCGATCCGTGTCGTCCTCCAGCGCGAAAACCTCGGCTACGCCGCCGCCAACAACGCCGGTGCCGCCGTTGCCCGCGGTGAGTTTCTCGCCCTGCTCAACAACGATCTCGTCCTCACTCCACGCTGGCTTGAGCCCATGCTCGCCGCCCACCGCGCCTATGGCGACCGCGCCGGCCTCGTCGGCAATCTCCAACTCGACGCCGCCACCGGCGCCCTCGACCACGCCGGCATCGCGATCAACCTCCAAGGCAAGCCCGAGCACCTCCGCCGCCTCCCTCTCGCCTCACGCCTTGCGCCTTTTGCCGTCCCTTACCGTCGCAGCGCGGCGGTGACCGGCGCCTGCGTCCTGGTTCGCCGCGCACTTTGGGAAAAACTCGGCGGCTTCGACGAAAAATTCATCAACGGCTGCGAAGACGTCGATCTCTGCTTCCGCGCCGCCGCCGCCGGCCACGTCAATCTCGTCGCCCTCCGCTCCGTCGTGCGTCACCACATCAGCTCGTCCCCCGGCCGCAAACTTCGCGACGAGGCCAACACCCGCCACCTCGTCCTTCGGTGGCACGACACCCTTTGCCAACTGGGTGCCCGCCTTTGGTGCCGCGACCACCTCGCGACCTATCTCCGCGACCCACGCAATTTCCCCGACCCAGCCGTCGCCCGCCAAGCCTTCTTCTACGCCCTCCATTTCCGCCGCACGCCGCCCCCCCGCGCCCTCACCGGCATGGCCCGCAATCTCAGTCGGGAGCTCTCCCGCTGGCAGAAAATTCTCTGACTCCCTGCGATGTCATCGCGAAGCGCACCGCGCCGCGGCGATCCCGCTGGAATCACAACGCGCGTCCTGCGCACCTCGCCAACTTACCGATCCAAGAATCCCACCTTGCCCCCGCCGCGCACCACTTCGCGCACCACCGACTGCGGTCGTTGATTCACCGTCAGAAACATGCGGCCGATGTATTCGCCGATCAGCCCCAGCAAAACGAGCTGGGTCCCGGAAAAAATCAACAGCCCCGCCATCAGCCAGCCCCAGCCGGCCTCCGGGCCCTTGCCGCCCCACCACATCAAGACCACCCAGCCGAGGAAAACGATTCCCAACGCCGCCAACGCCACCCCGAGCACCGATGCCATCCGCAGCGGCAGCACCGAAAAATTGATCCACGCGCTCAGCCACAACCGCATCAGCCGACGCAGCGTATAGCCGCTGGTGCCCGCCTGCCGCTCATCGTGCCGCACTTCGAGAGACCCGATCCGTTGCGTGATCTGCAAAATCAACCCGTCGATATACGGCAACGGCCCGCTGTTCTGCGCCGCTTCCTTCGCGACCAGCGCCGTCACGCACCGAAAGCTCGACAGATAAAATCCCGGCGGTTTATCAAGCGCCCAATCGGTCATGCGGTTCGTGAACCAGCTGCCCGCATTGCGCCAAGCCGAGTGCTGTTTCACCGCGTAATGCCCAAACACCACATCGAGCTCCTGCACTTTGGCGTGCGCCCACATCCGCACCGCTTCGTCCGGAGGATTTTGCCCGTCATCATCGAGATTCACGATGTGTGCTCCCTTCGCCTGCCGCCACCCGCTCAGCACCGCATTGTGCTCACCGAAATTTCGCGCGTGCTCCACGTAGACGATCGGCACCTGCGCCTCTTTGAGCAGCTGACGGCACACCGTCGCCGTTGCATCACGGCTGCCGTCGTTGACCAAAATGATCTCATGGCCGCCCTCGATCACCAAGGATTCGATCCGCTTCACGAGCGGTCCGATCGTCTCGGCACTATAATAAAGGGGAATTACAAAACTAAGCGCGGGGCCTGACATCAGCTCATTACCCGACAAAGAACCTATCCAGCGCAAGAAAACCCTGCGCCCTATGCGCTGCTCCAGAATCACCCCGCCCGCACCTTCGTCCGTAGCCGTGCAGCGGGAAAACCGCTAAAACGCACTCACCAACGGACCAAATCCCAAAACAGTTCGGCGGGAAGTGTTACGAATCGCTTTTCATTCAACGCCTCGTGCGATTCTGCGTTGGAGCGGAGGCCACGTGCTCAATTCGCGGCCATTGGCGTTCATTCGCGGTTAAATCCCCTGTGTGCCGCTCACTCGCCCGCGAGCTCCCGCACAATCTCCTGAGCCGCCACGAGCCCAAACGCGCCCGTCACCCAAACGGCCGTTCCAAAGCCCGTCGCGCAGTCCAATTTCAAGTTCGCGCCCGGCTCCACCATCGCCCGACACGTGCCGTCGGCCCACGGAAAAACCGGCTTCTCTTCCGTCCACACGCAACGCACCCCATACGTGTTGCCCTTCCCGCCGGCGAATCCGTGGTCGCGCCGCAGTTTCTTTCTCACCTGCCGCAGCAATTCGTCGCAGCCCGAGGCCCCGAGATCGCCCGCCCGCAGCTGCGTCGCATCCCGCCGCCCGCCCGCCCCGCCCACGGTTACACACTTCAATCCGCGCTTCACCGCCTCGGCAATGATCAGCGCCTTGTGCGACATCAGATCCACCGCGTCCACCACCCCGTCCAATTTCCCCTCCAACAACCGTTCCGCCGAAGCCGGCGTAAAAAACTCCGCCACCGCCGCCACCCGACACGCCGGGTTGATCAACCGCACCCGCTCGACCAGCACCGCGATCTTCGGCCGGCCAATCTGCCCGTCGAGCGCCGGCAATTGCCGGTTCACATTCGTCACGCACACATCGTCGAGATCGATTAACGTGATCGCCCCCACCCCGCTCCGGGCGAGGCCTTCGACCGTCCACGAGCCGACCCCGCCCACGCCAATCACCGCGACATGCGCCGCCCGCAGTCGCGCCAGCGCCGCCGTCCCCAACAAACGGCCCACGCCGCCAAATCGTTCTGCGTAATCGTCGCTCATCGACCCAACGAAGCCCGCGCCGTTCGCACGGCGCGAGCGAAACCCGCGCCGCATGGTAGGAGCCCGCTTGCGGGCGATCCCAACGCATTGCCCACGATGCAACGTGATCGCGCGCCAGCGCGTTCCTCCCCCAGGCCGCCCTCAGCTCTCAACGCTCAGCTTCGACCCCAGCTTCAAAACTTAAACCCCATCTTCTTGAGCTCACCGTCAAGCTGCCACGCCCGCGCACGCGGCACCGCGAGCATTCCGGCGCGATCCAGCATCGCACCGTTCGGCACACTCCGGATGTTGATCCGCGCCGCCACCTCGGACTTCATGCCCAAACCCTCGACGAGCTGCGGCCATTTTACTTTTTTGTCTTTGATCACCTTATCGACCGCTGGGCGTTTCTCGGCGGGATCCAGATTCACACTCACGATTTCAACCCGCTCGCGTTGCTCGAAATACTTCTCCTTGAGCGCATCGAATTCTTTCACCGACGCTTCGTTGTCGACGCTCCAATAGTGCAGGAAAACCGCCTTCTTGCCCCGCAACGCCACCGCATCGAACGGCTTTCCGTCGACCGAGGTGAACTTCAAATCAAACGGCGTTTTGCGCACTTCCATGATCCGCAACTCGTCGGTCGCCCGCGACGCCAGCGTCTTGTTTTTGTGGTCCTTGAGTTGAGTTACCAGCTTCTCGGCCATGGCCGGACTCCGCCCTTTGATCACCTCTACGAATCCCATTTCTTGGTCGGCGATGAAGCGGTCGCCACCCGGCTGCACCGCTAAAGCGTCGATCTTCTCCCGCGCCGCCTCGATCGAATCCTTGTCGCCGATCAACCGCGCCTGCGCGTTCGCATTAGCCGCGGCCAACGCCATCACTGCCGCTTTGCTGTCATCGTCCGTGGCCGACTGCCGGGCGTTGATGATCGCGAGATTCAATTGCGAAAACCAAACATCGCGCAACGGGAGGAGTTTCCGGTCGTTGATGCCCTGCGCCACATCGCCGAGCTTACCGACCACGGTGCCCGTCCGCCGGTTTTTCGGATACTGCGCCAGCAGCGGCACGCCGCTCTTGATCAACTGGTCGAAACGCTCCGCCGAGGGCACCACGCCTTGCTGGTCGCGGAGTTTGAAGAATGCATCGAAGGCGGCCTCGGCGACAGGATCGGAGGCCGGAGCCGCAGCCTTGGCGGGCGCTGCCGCCGGCGCCTGAGCCAAGAGCGCAGGGCAGCCCGAGACGAGCGACGAGAGAATCAGAGCACGGAATAACGAATGGGTAATCATAGGGGATGGGGAAAAATAAACCAAACGGGCGAAACCTAACGCCCTATCATGGTGCACGAATTCTCCCCGCTGAGAAGCCAGAATCCACCATTTTCTCACCCAACGAGCAACCGCTTTACCGCAACCGCGCCAACGCTTCCCGCGCCAACGCTTCCCGTTCCACACCTTCTCCTGCAATCTCAACCCAGGGCTGCCCGCGCCCGACCAACGCCTCCCGCCACACCCGCCGCACCATCGCCCGTCCCGCCTCGTCGGGAAAACACCGCTGCGGGTCCGCCGCCCAGCCTAGATCGGTGTCGCAAAACAAAAACAAGTCGGTCGCCCGCACCCGCGCTTCCGCCTCAGCGCGCACCCACTCCGGACATTTTCCGGGAAACAACAGGTCGTTCCACAGCACGCACGTGAGCAGATCGGTGTCGCAGATCACCACCTGCCGCGCCCGCTCGGCCGCGCGATCCTCACTCGCCATCTGCCCAAGCGCAATCGTCCCCAAGTCCTCCGCCGTGATCTTGCCGTCCTTCACCTCCCAAAACTCCCGCACAAATTCCTCTGCCCACGGCTCTCCGATGTGCCCGGCCAGACTCCGCGCCAAGGTCGTCTTCCCCGTGGACTCCGGTCCAAAAACCACCACGCGTTTCACCCCGCCGCTCACGTCCGCGCCTCCGTTGCCAGTGCGTCGGTGGGCCGTTTTTCCGCCAACCACCACGCCCGCCACCCGAGCAAGCCCAGCACCAGATAAACCCCAAACAGCAACGCCGTGAACGCCAGCTCGGCGCTGAAATAAGCCGGGGTCGCCACCACGTTCGCCGCCGTAAAGAACGCCCAGTTCTCAATCTGCTTCCGCGCCTGCAACACTTGTCCCGCCACCTGTGCCATCGCGATAAACGCATCGCGCCAAGGCATCACCGCATCCGTCCAGCGCCGCGCCGCCAACGCCCAAATCACCGTGGCCATCACCACCAATATCCCGACCCACAAACGCCCCGACCACGCCAGCCGCGTCACCGGCAACTCCTGCACGCGGCCGCCATCGCCCCGGTCATTCGCCCGGGTCCAGTTCCACCACCCCCAACCCAGCGCACCAAAAAAGAAAATCTGCAGAGCCGCATCGGCATAAAATTTCGCCCCGAAAAACAAAACTCCCTGCACCGTCACCGCCACCAGACCCACCGGAAACGCCCACAGCGAGCGCCGCACCATCAGCACCACACCCGCGATGCCCAGCGCCAGATTCGCCCGGTCCAGCAGCGAAGCTCCGGCCAATCCTGCCCAAATTCCCTGCGCGATCTCGCCCGGCATCAGTTCTGCTTCGCGCCTTTCATCGCCGGGACCGCCTCAATGTCCATAACCTTGATTCGCGTCTCTTCGCGTCCATTCGTGGGCCAAATTCCCCGGTTCATTTGTTGCCCGCGACAAACGCTGCCATCGCCTCCCGCGTGATCGTGTGCCGCGCCGCACACCGCGGACACCGGATCTCGATCGTTTCATCTTCGCCAAAGAGTCCCGCCGCACCGCTTCGCATCGTCGGCTCCAGCACCTCCATCAATTTCGCCTGATTGCAGCCGCAGTGCCACCGGCACACCCGTTTCTCCAAAAAACCCAGCGACTCCGTCGTCGCCAAGGTCTTCGCACCTTCGGCCGTCAGCGCCTTCAACCACGCCAGATCGCAGTCCGGATGCTCCGTCACCATGGCGAACTCCTCCTCGCCCACCTCAAAAAATCGCGCCACCCGTTGCTCGCTTTGTTCGTAGAATTTTTCCGCCGCCGCCACCGGGTCCGCCCCGGAGAACGTCACCGCGCTGCGGCGCTTCTCCCCGCGCCCGCGCACCACGTCGGAGTAAAATATATTCTCCGGCAGCGCCTTTACGTTCTCGTCAAAAATCCGTCCCGTCACCGTCCCCGTCTCGTTATCACCCGTAAGAAACAGGTTCACGCGCGGCTCCTGAAAATTGACCGTCCACGCCGTAAGTTCGTTTCTCGGCCGCGACGACGTGTGCAAGACAAACGCCACGAGCGCCCGCTTGAACAACGCATCATGCTCCGGCGCAGGCTTCATCGCGTTCACCCCGAGGTGTAGGTAGTAATCGACGAATAGCGCCCCGAACTCCGCCCGCGCCACCATCGCGTTGCGTCCGCGCACAAAGTGGGTGGCGACCTCGGTCCCTGCATCGGCCATATTCGGCGGTGTCGTGGATGGCATCGCTGCGACAGTCCCTCGATTCTTCCCGATGTCCAGCCCGTCCCCCGACCGCACGTCCGGAAATTTTGATTCCCCGCCTTCCTCATCCGTGTCCATCTGTGTCCATCCGTGGTTAAAGACCTTCCCCTCTCCGTCGTCATCGTCGCCAAAAACGAAGCGGCCAATCTTCCGCGTTGCCTCGCCAGCGTCCGCGCCTGGACCGCCGAGGTCGTCGTCGCCCTCAACGCCACGACCGACGCCTCCGAAGCCCTCGCGCTCGCCGCGGGCGCTCAGGTCCATCACCTTCCTTGGCAGGGTTTCCGCGACACCAAAAACGCCGCCCTCGCTCTCGCCACCCAGCCCTGGGCGCTCTGCCTCGACGCCGATGAGGAGGTCTCCCCCGCCCTTCGCGCCGAACTCGTCGCGTTCTTCGCCCGGCCCGATCACGCGACGTTTGCCGGCGTGCGTTTCCCGAGGAAGGTCTGGTTTCTGGGTCGCTGGATCACCCACGGCGATTGGTATCCCGATCTCAGCTTGCGCCTCGTCCACCGCGCCCGCGCCCGTTGGGGCGGCGATCAATTCGTCCACGAAAAAATGGCATGCGACGGCCCCGTCGCGACCTTGCGCGGCGATTTGCTTCACCACTCGTTCCCCACGCTTTCCAGTCACGTCGCGAAAATAAATCCCTTCGCCGACCTCTTTCTGCAACAGCATCAGGCGCGCGGCACCCGCTTCTCCGTCGCCGCCGCCATCACCCGCCCGCTCTGGCGCTTCGTCCGCGCCTACGTTTTCAAGCTCGGCTTCCTCGACGGTTTCCCCGGCTTCTACATCGCGTGGGCCACCGCCTTCGGCGCGTTCATCCGCTACAGCCGTCTCTACGAGGCCGAGCACCAGTCCCCGCCTACCGATGGCTGAGGAACCCCATCCCTTCAGTCGCCTGGCCGAGGAACTCGTCGGAGATTTCCGCGGCATCCCGTTTGACGAACCCCGTCGCTCCAAAAAGCGCCCGACCCAGCCCTTGGCCGGCCTCGTTGAGTCGATCCTGACCCAACACCAGATCGGCCGTGACTCCGCCGAGCATACCATCCGGGCGCACTGGCCGGCCTTGGTCGGCGTCGCGAATGCCGCTTACTCCCACGCCGTCCGCATCGAGCGCGAGAAGCGCCTGGTCGTCCACGTCGCCCACTCCGTTGTCCGCAACGAACTGTTCATGCACCGCGCCGAAATCGTCGCCCGCATCCAAAAACTCCCCGGGTGCACCGGCATCAAAGAACTCAACCTCCGCGCGGGCTAACCCCCGGCCGGGGGACCGATTAAAAACTTAGATGGGTTTCTCCGCCTCGGGAGGCAAATGATGTTACAATTTGCAGCCGCGATGCAGTCTGGCGTGGACAAGTCGTGCGCGACTTGCACGGTTATTCACAAGTTACTCATAACCGATGGAAAACCTTAAAGGGGCAAAAGCCTCAAGTCAGAGGAACCGGGTGGTGATCAAAGTTAAGACCTTCGTGCTCGACACGAATGTTCTCCTTCACGACCCCGAATCGATTTTCAAGTTTCAGAACAACAACCTCGCGATCCCAGTCGAGGTGCTTGAAGAACTCGATGGCATCAAGGGCGAGCAGTCCACCGAGCGCGGGCGCAATGCGCGACGGGTCCACCGCATCCTGCAGGAACTTTTGCCCGACTCCCGCTCGATGCTGGAAGGCGTAAAACTGGAGAACGGCGGGACGCTCTCCATCATCATCAATCCGTATCTTTCGGATCCTTCGCGCCACTCCGCGTCGATGCATCGCCTGCGGGCAATCCTCCCCGATCTTTCCAAGAAGGATAACCGCATCATCGCGGCGGCGTTGTTTGTGCAGGAGCAAAACGAGCCGCCCACGATCCTCGTGACCAAGGATGTGAACGTGCAGCTAAAGGCGCGGGCGGTCGGGTTGGAGTCCGAGGATTACCTGAATGACAAAGTGCCTGAGACCGACGAAGAGCTCAGCTACCGCGATATTCCCCTTTCGCTCTATGAATTGCAGCGCTTCTGCTCCGAGGGCTATTTCGACCTCGGTGCCGTCGGCGGCGAACCGCTTTTCCTCAACGAATACGTGCTGCTACGCTCGGAAGAGGGGAAGACGATGCCGGCGCGCTACTACGGCGACGGTCAGGTGCGGCGACTGAAAATCCCCGATTTCGTCAAGGCCCCGGGCGGCGTTCCCATCCGGGCCCGCAACCTCGAGCAGCAATTTTTCATGGACGCGCTGCTGGACGACAGCATCCACATTTTAACCTGCTACGGCAAAGCCGGCACGGGCAAAACTCTGCTTTCGACCGCCTGTGCGCTTTATCAAACGCAAGACGACCATTCGAAATACGACGGGCTTTCAATCTCCCGGCCGGTAATCGCGCTCGGCAAAGACATCGGATTTCTGCCGGGCACGTTGGAAGAAAAGATGCGTCCTTGGCTGCAGCCTTACCACGACGCCTTGGAAGTGCTCGTGCCGTCGAAGCCGCCCAAAGAGCCGCAGTTCGCGACCAAGAAAGTGTCCAAGAAAAAACACGGGAAGCACGAAGCCCACTTCCACGCCCAGATGAATTCACCGCAACCCAGCCACGTGAGCCACCACGGCGGCAACGGTCACCACGGCCCGGCCGTGAAGCCCTATGAGCGTTTGCTTAAAAGCGGCCTGGTCGAGATCGAGGCACTCGCCTTCATCCGCGGTCGTTCGATCGCGCGCCGGTTCTTCATCCTCGACGAAGCCCAACAGCTCACGCCGCACGAAGTGAAGACGGTGATCACCCGCATCTCCGAGGGTTCAAAGATTGTGCT
Organism: Opitutus sp. GAS368; assembly: GCA_945882935.1. Taxonomy (GTDB): domain Bacteria; phylum Verrucomicrobiota; class Verrucomicrobiia; order Opitutales; family Opitutaceae; genus Tous-C4FEB. The sequence goes on along the minus strand of CAMCWW010000073.1, from coordinate 7,473 downwards.
CATCGGCGATCCATCCCAGATCGATAATCCTTACGTGGACGCACGGAGCAACGGACTCGTTTATTGCCACAATCGCATGAAGGGCCAGGGCCTCGCGGCGCACGTGAAGTTGACGAAGGGTGAACGCTCCAAGCTCGCCGAGCTCGCGGCGGATCTGCTCTGAGGCCAGCTGGCCACTCGGCCGGTGCTGCGTCTCAAGGTCGCTCAGGGCACGCCGCGGCGCCCAACACCCGTTCCGACCCGGGTTGGTCGGATAAGACAAATGAGCCGCCGGGGCTCAGGCCGTCTGATACCAACGTCCCTTAATTTATAGACGTATGTCATTGCGAGGTGCGCGAAGCGCGCCGTGCCAATCCAGTAGATTGCTTCGTCGCTGCGCTTCTCGCAATGACAATCTGCTTATCAAGTGACGTTGGTCTGACGCGAAGCGAAAAGACTGACCTCGCCGCGTCGCAGAGCGACGGCTTCCATCGCTCCGGCGAAGAGGCCGGTGAAGAGCAGATCGCTCACGAGAGAATTGCGAAAAAACACGAACGTGGGCGGAAAGCCGGGCAGCCCCACCGTCATCGCCTGCCACCAACCGGCGGCGCTTCGGGCGTAGGCGACATCGCCCAGCCACGAGGCGGTATTGGTCACTAGATAGAAAAAGAGCGCGCCGCCGAGGGCACCGTTGAAGAGATTCAACCAGCTGCGGCGCGACGCCACGAAGAGGCCGAGCCCAAGGGCGGCGGCGAAACACAGGAGCCGGAGCACGGCACCGCCGGCCGTCCATTCGTAACCGAACTCCATGGCGTAAAAACGATCGATGTAGAGATCGGTGAGACTAAGCGCAGCGAAGGGCGCGAGCTGTTGCCAACGGCTACGGAAGTAAACGCCACCGCAGAAGGCGAGCGCCATGAGCGGCGAAAAATTGCTGAGCGCCGGCTCTTGCAGCGCGATCAGGCGCCAACCGGCGGCAAGAACAATGAGAACAAGGGCGAAGGGCATGCCCGCAGATTCCACCGGGCGAGCGCCGATGAAAAGCAGTTTCTCACGGACGCGCGCGACCGCTTATTGCTCGGCTTGCCGGGCAAGCAGCCAGAGGAGGTCGGCGAGGCGATTGGTAAATTGGCTCAATTCCGGGCGCACGGTGCGACCGTGGGCCGGAAGGGCGTGGAGCCGGCGTTCGGCCCGTCGAGCGGTGACCCGGGCGGTATCGAAGGCCGAGCCAAGGGCGGTCGCACCCGGCGTGGCCCAGCCGTCAAACTTTAGGCCGCGCGCCTCCAGCACGCCGACCGCCTCATCGAGCTTGGTCACATCGGCACCGGTGATCTTTGAGAATTTCGAATCCGCGTAGCGGGCGCGGTCGCTCTCGGCGCAGGCGAGCTCTCCCATCAACGCCACGAGATTGTGCTGCAGCCCGGTGATGAATCCGCGCAGGTCGGAATCGACGAGCAACGGCTTGGTCGCGCCGAGGGCGACGTTGAGTTCGTCGAACGCGCCGACGGCCTCGATCTGAGGGTGACTCTTGGGCACGCGTTGGCCGTAGAGCAGGCCGGTGGTGCCTTCGTCGCCGGTGCGGGTTGCGATGGAGCCGGCCATGGAACGAGCTCAGGGCGTGATGCGCCGCGCCGCCAGCTGGGCTCGCAGACACAGTTCGGCCGACTTGAAGGTGTGGGCTTGGGCCATCGCATTTTCGGTGCGGTTCAGGCAGTCGAGGATGAGCTGACCGAAGAACTTGAAACCTACTTTGCCGGCGACCTCGAGGTGCTGCTCGCCCTTGTCATCGACGATGTAAACGTGATCGCCCGTTTTGTCGCGGCCCACGTCGACGTATTTGCGCAGCTCGATATAGCCTTTGGTGCCGAGGATAACCATGCGCCCATCGCCCCACGTGCTGAGGCCGGCGGGGTTGAGCCAGTCGACCCGGATATAGTTCGACGTGCCGTTATTGCCGAGCAGGGAAGCCTCGCCGAAGTCTTCGAGTTCGGGATAGTCCGGGTTGTTGAAATTGCCGACGGCAGCTTGCGTGACCGTGGCATCGGTGGCGCCGGTGAACGTGAGGAATTGCTCAAATTGATGGCTGCCGATGTCGCACAGGATGCCGCCGTATTTGGCCCGCTCGTAGAACCACGCGGGGCGGGCGGCGGGATTGCCGATGCGGTGCGGCCCGAGGCCGAGCACTTGCACGACCTTGCCGATGGCCCCGCCGGCGACGAGCTCGGTGGCGAACATGGCGGATTCGACGTGGAGCCGTTCGCTGAAATAGACGGCGTATTTCTTGGCGGTGCGGGCGACGACGGCTTTGGCGGCGTCGAGCTGGTCGAGAGACGTGAACGGCGTCTTGTCGGTGAAGTAATCCTTGCCGGCCTCCATCACGCGGCAGCCGAGCGGGCCGCGATCGCAGGGGATGGCGGCGGCGGCGACCATGTGGACGGCGCCATCGGCGAGGATTTCATCGAGCGAGCGGGCGACTTGGGCCTGAGGATACTTTGCCCGGAAAGCTTCCACTTTCTTCACGTCGGGATCGTAGACCCACTTCAAATCGGCGCCGGCTTCGAGCAGACCGTTGCACTGGCCGTAGATGTGGCCGTGGTCGAGGTGGGCGGCAGCGAAAGTGAATTCGCCGGGTTTGACCACCGGGCTTGGTTTGCCCTGCGGTGCGTAAGACATGCCGTCAGCTTTTTGGCTCATGGGTGTGGATAAATATGAATCGGAGGAGGCGGAGAAAATGGAAGGCCGCGGCGCCGCGGGGCTGCGCTATTTGGCCGCCGCCTTCGTGGCGAGGGCGAGGGCTTGAACAGCTTCGTTGATTTTGGCGTAAGTTTTCTTCGTCATCTGATCGATGAAAAGCACGCCGGCAAGGTGGTCGGCCTCGTGCAGGATGCACCGCGCGAGCAGTCCGTTGCAGATCAAGGTATGGGGCACGCCGTTTTCGTCTTGGAACTTCACCGCAATTTCTTCGGGGCGTTTAACGTCGCCGCGGATTTCGGGAAACGAGAGGCAGCCTTCCTCGACGATCTCGTTCGAGGTGTCTTTGGCGATGGTGATGACCGGGTTGGCGATGATCATCGGCATGAAAAGCGAGAGCGGCGGGTGAGCTCCGTCGAGCAGCCAGTCGAAGTCTTCTTCAGACTCGCGCAAGTCCACGACACAGAGTTGCCGCGCCACGTTCACTTGCTGGGCGGCGAGGCCGATACCGGCGGCCTCGTGCATCGTTTCGATCATCTCGCGGGCGAATGTCCGAAGATCGGCGTCAAAAACCGCGATCGGCTCGCCTTTTTTTCTCAGAACGGGATCGTTGTAGTGAACTAATCGCAGAGACATGGGTCGATGTGTCTCCCAACCGTGATTTCCGACCCGGCTGCCCGCAAATATATACTTCAATTAACATGAGCCTAACGCCCCTCAGTCGCATCCTGCCCGCCGCGATCGGTTTGGCGGTAGCCGGCGTGGTCGTGGGCATTGCCGCTTGGATGTTGCCGGTCAACCTGAGGTCCGTGAGCCCGGCCTTGTTGAAGACTGCGGGTGCGGGTACCCCTACGGTGGCGGCCTTGGGCCGGGATCTGGTTGATTTGCAGCGCATCGGACCGGCATCGCAGCTGCTGGCGGCGGCGAAAACCGTCAATGACCCGCGCGCCCCGGCGCTGGAGCGTGCGATTGAGGCATTTGCGGTGCGGCAACCGGCGTTGATCGCGTGGGGCGGTTGGGATGCGGCGCTAGATCCACTGTTCAACCTTCGCTCCGGTCCGGTCCGAGGCGCGAGCACGCCGGTTCTCACCTTCTTTCTCCCGGCGGCCGCGCGGGAAAAACTCCGCGATTATCTCCGGAGTTCCGCCTCGCTGGGCGTGCAGGCGATCATGGGCCTGCGCGAGCTTACGGCCACGGGGCGTTTCGTGCCGGCGACGCGACCGGGCGGTCAGCCGCTGGAAGCGTTGCTGCTGCTCACGGCGTTGCTCTATCAGGGCGAACACCTCGCGCCGTCATTGCAGCGCGAGGTGCGCGGCCTCGCCGAGGCGGCCGTTTTGAGGAAAGACTTGAGCGAACTCGAACCGTTCCTCCTGGATCTGCTTTCCCTCGGCCGCCGGCTCGATTGGGCGCAGCTTTCCGAACTGCTTCGCCGCACCGAGGACACCAAGACCGCCGGAGCCTTCGCCCACTTGGCCCGAGTGGCGCCGGCGCAATTGCCGATCATGTATGCCGCAGCGCTCTTTTCGGATTCCGCCGACAAGGTCGCTTCTTACCTCATCCGCTATGGCAAAGCCGGGGCCGAAGATCTCCAACTCACTCTCACGCTCGGTCAGGGAGCGGTGCGTCTCTTGCTCGCCCGCCAAGTTCCGGTCAACCGCGCCGGGGGTAAGACGGCGGGGGCGTGGGGCGATTTCGCGCTGGCGCACCCCCAAGTAACGCTCGGGTTGAAATATCTCGGATTCCTCGTCGGCGCCTACTCGGTTCTGCGGGGTCTGAACCGCTTGGTCGGCCGCGCTCCGGCCGAAGGCTTGCCGCCCGCCGCTCTGCCCCAGGTGCGCGCCGGGGTGCTTGCGCTGTTTTGCGCCGCGTTGCTCGTCATCGGCACCGAACCTTTTCTACTCAAGGCCGCGCCGGCCTCCGAATATCAGTTGCGGTTAACTTTGCCCGTGCTGGTCGCGGTCACACCGGCGAACGAAGTCACTTCTCAACCCACCCTCCCTATGGATTCCTCCACCCTCCTCTCCATCGGCCTGTTCGCTTCGCTGCAGGTCGCGATGTATATCTTCTGCCTCGTCAAAATCCGGGAAATCGCCGGACAAAATCTGCCACCGCTCACCCGTCTCAAGCTGCTCGAGAACGAGGAAAACCTCTTCGACGGCGGCCTCTACCTCGGGATCGGCGGCACCGCGACCGCGCTGGTGCTGCAGGTGCTCGGGGTCATCGAGCCAAACCTGCTCGCGGCGTATTCTTCCAACTTGTTCGGCATCGTGTGCGTGGCACTCGTGAAGATCCGACACGTGCGGCCGATCAAGCGTGAGCTCATCGTCGCCAGCCAAGCCGACGCCAACGTATCGTCATGAACCGGACGCTGCTACTCATCATCTGCGATTTCCTCCTGCTGAACCTGCTCGCGCTCACGCGTTGGGAGAAAGCGGAGCCGGCGAGCGCCAAGCAGCCACCCGTGCCCGAGCTCAGCGCCAATGCCGCCACGAAAGACCAGGATCTCGTCGCCGCCTTGCGCGAATCGCTCGTCGACGAAAAATCGGCCCGCGACCAACTCGCGGAAAAACTTTCCGCCACCGACGCCAACCTCGCCGCGCGCGAACAGGCGCTCGCTCAAGCCCAGTCCGAACGGGTCCGGCTCGCCAATCAACTGGTTGCAACCGAGCAAACCGCCGCCCAGCTCGGCCAAAAAGTGGCCGCCGCCGCCCAGCAAGCGAGTTTGACCGCGGCGCAGCTCGCCCAGCTTCAGCGCGAACTCGAGGAGAAACGCGCCGAATCCGAACGCCAGAAACTCGCCGTCGCTGCGCTCGAACAGCAACAGTCCGCGGCCCGCAAACAGATCGAGGGCCTCACCGTCGCCGTGATCGTGGGCGAGCAAGAAAAAAAGACGCTCCGTGATCAAGCCGACACGCTCAAAACCCAAGTCGAGGCCGAGCGCACCGAACGCATCAAGGTGCAGGAAACAACCGTAAAGCTCGCCGCCGGTGTCGGCCAACTCGCCGAAAAATCCACAGAGCTCACGAAGGAGATCCGCGACCATCGGCCGGTCAACGCCAACGTGCTCTTCAACGAGTTCCTCGGGAATCGGGTGGCCGTAAACTTCTCGGCCTTTCGCAAGGGATTACTCGGATCGGTTAACCGCGCGAAAGAAACCAAACTCGTGCTGGTGCAGGCGGGCGCGCAGACCTACGCACTCACCCACATTGAGGAAACCGTTTTTTCCTATCTCGAAGTCGGTTCGGATTGGACGAAGATCGGCGTAAATTTTCTGCGCGCGGCCGCCGCCGGGCCGGCGCCGGGATTTTCGGTCTTGGCCGCCGATCCGCGCGTCGTTGCGATCCCGGTAGCCACCGCGCAGGCCGCCGCACTCGGAGTCAAAATCTACACGATCGCGAGCGAGCCGTTTAAGTTTCCCGAAGCGGTGCTGATCAACGGTGGGGGCGAGGGTTACGGCGAAGTTGCTTTCCAAGTCGACGCGGCTCAACCGGGCTACGTGCGCGTCGACAATCGGCTGTTTAAGCGCCTCTTCGGCACGTTTGCGCCGTCCCGCGGCGATCTCGTGTTGAGCAAAACCGGCGAGTTACTTGGGATCATGGTGAACCGCGATTACTGCGCGCTGGTGAAAGATTTTACTCCGCGCACGACGTTTCGCGCCGGCGACGATACGACGGCCCAGAGCACCGGTGCGGTCTTGGACAGCTTGGTGGCCCGCGTTAAGGCGCTGCCGCTGGGTTTGCAGTAGAGCAGTCGTCCGCGGTCGACGGTTGATGGGATTCCTGACCGAAATTACCGGGGACGACGGGCTGCGTTTTGGGGGATAGCCAAACGAGCGCGAGTGCGTATGGGTTTACGCCGATGAACCGTGCGCCGGATATTTTGTGGATCGTGACGACGCAGTGGCGCGCGTCGGCGTGCGGCTACGCGGGAGACGTGAATGCGCGGACTCCGTCGCTCGATGCACTCGCGGCGCGGAGCGTGAACTATGCGCAGGCGGTGACGCCGCATCCGTTTGGACCGTTCGCGCGGGCGGCTTTGCTGACGGGCGTGCGCTCGCCGGGAAACGGGGTGCGGGATTATTTCGATGCGCTGCCGTCGTCGGCGCCCACGATCGCGGGCGATCTGAGTAACCGCGGGTATGCGACGGCGTTTTTTGGCAAGTGGGGCGTGGGTCGACGTGATCCGAGTTTACCGCTCGTCGGCGAGGCCGCGGCAAAGGTGATCGTGCCGCCCGGCGAGCGGGGCGGATTTGAGTTTTGGGAAGGTTTTGAGGGCGGATTTTTACTGAACGACCCTTGGCTGCACGGCACGCAGATGGCCGCACCGGAGAAATTTTTTGGCTATCAGAGCGATGTCATTTGCGCGCGAGCCGCGCGGTGGTTGAAGCACGGTTCGGGCTGCGACCGTCCGCGATATGTGACGGTAAGCTTGGAGGCGCCCCACCCGCCCTACGGCGCGCCCGCAGCGGGAATCTTGCCCGAAAGCCCGGAGGCAATTTCCTTGGCGGGCAATGTGCCACGGGGCGGTGAGGTCGAAAAAAAAGTGCGACCAGAACTCGCCGGTTATTACGCGCACATCGAAGCGACCGACCGCGCGGTCGGCCGGTTGCTGGCGGCGGCGGGCCGGGAAACGGTGGTGATGTTTACCTCACTCCATGGTGATATGCACGGAGCGCATGAGCTCTTTCGCAAAGGCTGGCCGCACGAGGAAAGTGTGCGCGTGCCGTTGCTCGTGAGCGCGCCCGAGGTGCCGCCAAGGCGGGACGATGCGATGATCTCGCTGCTGGATCTGCCGGCGATGACC